>CAYZUX010000013.1:0-55244 GCA_964481775.1 uncultured bacterium
ATATACCAGCAGGCCATTCGCCTCGGGAGGATCTGGCCAAAATTACGTTGATGGACCCATTCACTGCCATCAGGGGTGGGCACTCTTCCATAGGGGTCACCCTCCCTGGAAAGATAAGTGCGGGTATCATCTTCATTGAGCCAGAGCTTTCCCGCTGAACGTACCGAATCGACGGGGGCCATGAAGGCACCTGTTCCGCCCAATCCACGATCACCATAGGAAATGGGAGAGCACACTATATCGACATCAGGAGAATCCAGGATTCTCACCAGGGCCAAGTGGCCGCTGTTTTGTGGTCCCTTGGGAATACCCGATATTTCAAATGTATAGCCATAGAATAAAATCACGAGTTTCTTCCCGTCGGTTTCCTCCTTGATCGCCCTGGCAAATTGCAGCAGGGGATCGGTCATCGCCACCTGCTGATATTCCTGGAAATCGATCAAAAAACGGTCTTGGACCGGATCCCGGAAATTACCATGAGAAGAACTCTCCCGTTCAGCAGCAGTGGGAACCCTGATTTTTGCCTGGGTGAGACCGGTTTGCGACCAGGCCTGTGACAGTTGTTCAATCGAATGGTATTTTTCGAGAGCCCAATCCGCGAATCCTTTCCGGAACGCCTCCTCAAAACCATGGTGGACATCCTCCCAGGACCGCATGTAAAACCATTCCCCGGTGTGTTGTCCGCAGGGGTGATACCCGAGCATGGATTCACCAAACATCTCCTCACAGTGGCGGACCAGCGCGCGCAGGTGCGTCGTTCCCTCGCTGCGGTATACCTCGGATGCCATACTCGCTGCACGTCCATCCGGAGAGGGTCTCCCATCGCTGTATTCCATCTCATGGCCCGGATGTTGTGCATACCACCAGTCCGGAGGACTGACTCCAAACCGTGGGAGCATGAGGGCCTTGGGATCAGCTGTCAGCACACTTTGCAGGGTTGCATCGACGGATGAAAAATCAGGTTCTTCACCAGGCTTGGGCCAGGGCATGGGTAGTGAGAAGGAATGCAAATGGATCCCAGCACCGGCTGCCAGGCGAGCCTGCTGAGCGAAGAGAGAGTCTTCGGGCCTTGATGGATCGGCATTCCCATAGAACATCAGGGGAATACAGGGTTGTCCATTGACGATGAGGGATGGAGAACCAAGATGGTCCTTGACCTCCGCTGTGAGAGCATCAACCGGTCCGCTACGAAGCAGAACAACCAAAGAAAAGATCAGGAGCAAGGTTTTCCTGAACATGTTGACCTCCCGGTATGGGAACACAGTATACTCCCTCAGACCTTCATGAGCAGATGGGAGTGGGGAGTCAGTCCTTTCGGGTGAGCTGCTCTGAACTTCGGCCTTCGGACGAGTGAAATACTGGGGGATACAATGAAAGAATCGAGTCTTGAGGAGAAACTACGGAAGCTGGAGGCACTTTTCGCACGCCCAGGGACTGAGGGAGAAAGGGATGCCGCGGGGGATGCGATCGCACGGATCAAGGAACGGCTCGCGGAGTTCAGGAAAAAGGAGCCGGAGTTGGAGTACCGCTTTGCCTTGCGGGATGCCTGGTCAAGAATGCTCTTCCTGGCTTTATGCCGACGGTATGGAATGAAGCCTTACCGTTACTCAGGCCAACGCTACACGACCCTGATGCTACGGGCGCCGGTCTCTTTTGTCGATCAAACCCTCTGGCCGGAGTTTCAGGAGCTCAATACAACACTTCAGACCTACTTGCGTCAAACCACCGAGCGGATCATCCGTGAGTCGGTCCATGCAGACACCTCCGAAGAGGATGTGATTCAGGGTCTGGCGTTACCGAATGGAGTAGAAAGGGGGGAGTAAGGTTCTTCGTCAGCTAGCAGCTTGTTGAAAAACTCGTTCCTGCGATGAGGTTGTGGATTCCCGCTTTTGCGGGAATGACGAGACAAGCAAATTTCCTCGGAAATCGTCATTCTCACGAGAGCGGGAATCCACGGTTACACCCATTTTCAACCGGCTGCGAGCTACGCACTGTACTGCAAACGCCATCGAGCCGGTTCAGCCGTAATCGAGATCGGCACAATAGTAGATCCATTGGCACCCAATCGGAACTTCCTGCCTTCCCCATCGATCCTCAACTCGTGTGGGGTCTTCCCGGAATTGTGGATCACCAGGACTCCCGACTCACCGGCTGGTCGATGGAGCTCTCCCGAGAGTGTTCCCTGCGTGTCATCCCAGATCACTTGACGGAGCTCCGTCCCGCAGCTTTGGTGGAAACTGGTTCCCAACACCCACGGGTGGTTCCTCTGACGTCTCAAACAGATCAGTTTCGCACCCGGACCCAAAAATGAGATGTCCAGAATGCCGGGTACATCCCCGGTCACCAGATCCTGGAAATCACCGGGGCGGGAATAGCCACGCGGGTTTTTACGCATCCCGGGGACCGGGCCCAGCGCTTGGCGATCCCAGAATTCATAACCCCACAGCGTTTCGGATTCAGAAATCCCGAGCATGGAGAACGGAACCGCAAAGTTCCGGATCTCCGGATTTTCGCCTGACTTCTCTTTCTTGAAGGTGAAAAGGCCCACCAGATCCCATTCGTCCCAGTCGGCTTTGACATGCAGGTGCCAGACGGACCCTGGAGGATGCTCTTCAAGGTTCTTTTCGGTCTGCCCTTGTTCCTGGCAAGCGGCAGTGTAGGCATAACCAGGTTTTCCGTAGACTGGCTCGAACAGATCGACTGGCCTGGCGCTGATTCCCAGAGGAGGCAGTGTTGCGGTCAGGACCTGCCAACGTTCTTCCGGAAGGGTCGTCAAGGTATCGGAAATATCGATCTGGCCACCCGACATGAACGCGATGGTGGCACGCAGACGTGCCTCCTCGATGCTGCCCGGCAGCCCCACACACAAACAGGAAGGCTGCAGAATACCCCAACGGTGGTTTTTGAAGAGATGGCAGGCGAGGGCCTGATAGTTTTCCTGCTGAAAATCTGCCGTCAGGAACCCTGTGTTCCCCGTGTCGCTGCAGGAATAGAGCAGCGGCCAGTGACCTGTACCAGGCATCTCGGGACCGCCACAGTTGAGCAGCAGCGCATCTGGAAGCGATTCACGGATGATCCGGGCTCCGATTCGACCCGCCTCGGTTCCTCCACCTGCCACGATGTGTCGATTGTGACGGTTCTTGGCCAGTCCATGGCCTTCGCAGCCGATAAAGTCCGATTTGAGGTACCGAACCCCCCGTTCATGAAGGCTCTTCATCCGGGTTCGCAACCATTCCTGGGCACCGGGATGGGTCAGATCCAGAATGTAGACATTTCCATGAGGCGCCCAGAACCAGGTCCAATACGAGGCCGGTTTCCCCTTTTCGTCAGCGATCAGCCACTCAGGATGTTCTTTGAAAACCGGATCAAATTCGCTGATTGTGTAGGGAGCTGTCCAAACACCGAGTTTGAACCCCAACTCTTCGAGTTCCTCGGAGACTTTTCCAAGACCTCGTGGAAACTGGTCGTTTTCCTCGAAGGTGCTGGGGAGTTGCTCCTTCTGCCAACCCAAGTCCACCTCGATGACACTGAGACCGAGAGGCTTCAACCTCTCGGCGGCGATTCGCGCAGTCTCGAGGAGCCTCTCGTCCGTCACTCCCAACCGGTATGGATACCAGCTGCACCAGGACACGGGCGGATCTTCCGGGATCAAGGGTTGGTGCCGATCTCTCACCCGATCCGCATACTTTTCGAGGAGCATCCAGGGATCCGGGCCAGCGGAGACGCTCACCGTTTCCAAGGGAATGGTTTCACCCGGGCTGAGTAACAGATCACCCCCATCAAAGCCGATCTCCCAATACCCCTTCTCATCCGTTTCCTGAACGGCCAGTTCGATGCGGCCCAACCAACGCTCCGAACTTTCGTACCCCACAAGAAACGCCATCCGGGCACTTCGATCATAAATAGTGCACACTAACTCGGAGGCCAGCTTCTGTAGTGTGGGAGCTTCGTTGGGTTCGGTGTTTTCCTGTTTGGATGCATCCCTGGCAGGACCAACGATCGGCACAACCCTTCCCCAGTAGTTCCCTTGCTCCAGGACACGGACCCTGGAGGGATCGGCACCGAATGAGACCTTTCCGCTGGTGAGACGAGAACCGAGGAGCACAACATGGTTCAAAGTGGTTTCTTTCTTGGATCCATTGTGCAAAGTCGGTCGAATCCAAGTCACCAGGCCTCCATCACCTTCAAACTCAAGTGTGAGGACCACCCCCCCGCTGAATGTGTACCTGGCTGTCAGTTTTTGCAGATCCTTTTCAGCGGAGGTTTCACAATCCTCCGGCATGAGGCGCGTACTATCCAAAATCAATGCCGGCAGAAGCTGGCTGATGTGGAAGCCAGGCCAACCGTCTACCTCGATGTCCACGGAACCCTTCGGTTCGTTGTTGATGCAAAGAATTACGTTGCCATTTTTTATCGCGGACACGGCTGGCTCTGGATCACCTTCTCGTTGAGGCCATCCTCTCGAGGCAACCGCACCGCTGGTAGCTGCAGCTACGGTTTTGAGGAAGACACGACGTGACTGGGTGGTTGGGGAGGACATTTGCGGGCTTCCTTTGGAGTGTATTGACTTTCAGATCATCCATATCTCCTGTGTCAGCTGTCAAGGGAACTGAAGACTTCTTATTGACCTTTGCCAAGCTAAAGACCGTCTTCATAACTTGAAGCCAGCGTGACTGAAGAAACCTTTGAGCCGGGAGTAATTGAGATTGTGCCTATCCAGTGACTCGCCCATGAGGTTATAAAGATGCTGGATATCGTCGGGAATAAAATTGGCCAGGTCACAGTGCATGGTGGTCGAACAGGAGAATACTCGAACGGATTAAGTTCGGGGCCGTACGCCGACAGGTCCACAAGTCGGTTTCGAATCCAGCGGCGATCTATCCGGCCTTCAAATACTTGGCGAGTTTTGGCAACTCTTCCTTAGCCAGACGGTGCTTTCGGCCGGAATTTGGGATGGTCTGAATCCCTTCCTCGCACCCTTTTTTGTAAGTCTTGCGCCATTTCGAAACCATCGAATGGCCACATCCCAGCATCTGTCCGACCTGACTCACACTGTATCCTTGCTCCAGCAATCGCAGCCCCTGATGGCGACAATTCTCTAACTCCGCTGCACTTCCTATGGGTCTCATGTCTCACAGTATCGGCACTTCTCAACCGGGCCAGCGCTTTGACTGCGGCTTCCTTCAGAGCCCACCCCGCGGTGGACATCCTTGCCGTCTGGCTAACAGTTCCTCCTGTCAGGCCTGTAGAGGATTTTCAACTCCAAGTGAACACGCCCCTCCGGGCGCACCAAGAAGGGCCGGGGCGGCTGCGACTGCCGCCCCGGCTGGCAGCAAAAGGTCTCACGAACAACCTGTTGTTGAGCCACATGTAGTACACTTGAGGCAAGTGCCATTCCGGACCAGGGTTAAAGAACCACAGGTTCCGCAGGGATCCCCCTCGAAACCCTTGAGCCGCGCCTCTGCCACCTTACGGTGCCAATCCATGACATCCTCGCGTTCACGGATCATGGTGGCAGTTTTTGGAGCTGCGCCGCTCCACTTGGGTTCGGTGTCCTCTTTGTGCGGAGAGTGCCCATTCCCGGCTGGGGCCAAGCCCTTCCCATTAGACCCATTAGCTCCGTTTCCATTCCCATTCGAGACTGGATGCGCGCCCAAGTCAAAATGTGTTGAACGCTTGTGGAAAGGACTCGGATAGAATGCTTTCTCCGAGGGAACCATGCGTTCCTCGATGATTTCCTCATCATCAAAAGCAGGTTCCTCTTCGGGCCTTCCCAAGGTATCGCTTCGTAAATCCTCCGGTTTGACTTGCGCCAGATCGAAGCGTTCCAGGTAAGAGACTGCCAGTTCACGGAAAATGTAGTCAATGACCGAGGTGCTCATTTTGATGAAGGAATTGCCGTCGACACCGCCATTTGGCTCGAAACGGGTGAACACAAAGGCATCCACGAATTCATCAAGTGGTACACCGTATTGGAGACCGAGTGAGACCGCGATCGCGAAGCAGTTCATCAAGCTGCGGAAAGCAGCCCCCTCCTTGTGCATATCGATGAAAATCTCACCGAGGGTTCCATCCGAGAATTCACCGGTGCGCAGGTAGACCTTGTGGCCACCGATGCGGGCTTTTTGGGTATAGCCAGTACGGCGGTGAGGAAGCTTTCTGCGTTTGGCAAGGTAACGCAGGACCACCCTTTCAGCTACTGCCTGGGCTGGGGCCGCTGCTTCGGCCTGGCTCCATTCCTCATCTGCCAAAAGGTCTTCGGCCTGGGCGCTAAGCGGTTGACTGAGTTTGGATCCATCCCGGTAAAGGGCGATGGCCTTGAGCATGAGATCCCAGCTTTTCTCGTAAGCACGGCGAACCTCCTCGACTGAGGCCTGGTTGGGCATGTTGATGGTCTTGGAGATAGCACCTGATACAAATGGTTGAGCTGCTGCCATCATCCGCAAGTGGCCATCAGGCAGGATGTAACGTTTCCCGGTCCGTCCACAAGGGCTTGCGCAATCGAAGACAGGCAGGTGCTCCGGGGAAAGATGGGGTGCGCCTTCGATGGTCATACGTCCGCAGATCACCTCGTTGGCATGGGAAATTTCCTCCTCGTTGTAGCCAATTGCCTGAAGGAGGTTAAAGTCCCACTTGGCCAGATGATCTTCGGGGATACCGAGGTGGTTGCGGCAAAAGTCCTCCCCGACACTGAACTTATTGAAGACATAACGGATATCGAAGGCAGACGCCAATTCCGGTTCCAGACGGTCCAGGACCTCGGCAGTGAAACCTTTCTCGATCAGGCTGGTCCGGTTGATGGAAGTGATGTTCACGAGGGAACCCGTACCGACCAGGTATTCCACAATTTCGCGGATTTGTCCCTCGGAGTATCCCAAGCGTTTGAGGGCTACCGGAACCGATTGATTGACGATCCTGAAGTATCCCCCGCCGGCGAGTTTTTTGAACTTCACAAGGGCGTAATCGGGTTCGATACCGGTGGTGTCACAATCCATGACCAGCCCGATGGTACCGGTGGGGGCCAACACGGAAACCTGCGCATTGCGGAATCCGTTTTTTTCTCCCAGATCGAGGGCCTGATCCCAGCTTTCACGTGCGGCATTCAACAGGGCTGGAGGGCAGATTTCCGGATTGATCCCGCAGGGATAGACGCTGAGTCCTTCATATTCATCCTTGGGGGTGTTGTAGGCGGCACGGCGGTGGTTCCTGATCACGCGCAGCATATGCTCACGGTTACGGTGATAGCCGGGGAAAGGACCCAGCTCCCGGGCCAGGCGCGCGGATGTGGCATACGCCTCGGCGGTCAGGATAGCGGTCACCGCTCCAGTCACCGCAACACCTTGCGGGGAGTCATAGGGGATACCCATCACCATCAACAAAGAGCCCAAGTTGGCATAACCCAGGCCAAGGGTACGAAACTCATAGCTCAGGCGAGCGATGGCCTGTGAAGGGAACTGGGCCATCAGCACCGAAATCTCCAGGGTGATAGTCCATAAACGGCAGGCGTGACGGTATCCCTCGATATCGAAAACACCCTTTTCTTTATTGTAGAACATCATCAGGTTCAACGACGCCAGGTTGCAGGCCGTATCATCCAGGAACATGTATTCCGAGCAGGGATTGGAGGCGTTAATCCGTCCATCCACTGGACAGGTATGCCACTCGTTGATGGTGGTATCGAACTGGATCCCCGGATCGGCACAGGCCCAGGCCGCATAGGCGACCTGATTCCACAAATCACGGGCACGCATCTTCTTGCTGGGATTGCCATTGGTTCTCCAGGAAAGAGTCCATTCCTTGTCCTCGCGGACTGCACGCATGAAGTCATTGGTAACACGGACCGAGTTGTTGGAGTTTTGCCCTGAAACCGTGGAGTAACCTTCGGATTCCCAATCTGAGGTGATTTCCGGGAAATCGATACCGGTGAAGCCCTGCTGGGCAAGTTGGATGGCACGCTGAATATAATTGGAGGGAACCTCATGAAGTCTCGCGGCACGGACCGCGAGTGCCAGTTCGCGGTTTTTTTTGGGAACAAAACGGTCTTCGCCCTTGAGGTTCTTATTGGCGAAACAGGCCTGCATGATAGCGTTCATGTGGTGACTGCAGATCCGGCTGCCGGTCACCATGGCGGCCACCTTCTGTTCCTCGCGGACTTTCCAGTTGATGTAATCCTCGATATCCGGGTGGTCGATATTGACCACCACCATCTTGGCGGCGCGGCGAGTGGTTCCACCCGATTTGATGGCACCGGCGGAACGGTCACCGATGCGCAGGAAGCTCATGAGTCCGGAGCTCTTCCCTCCCCCGGATAAGGGTTCTCCCGCTCCGCGTATATGCGAGAAATTGGAACCCGTTCCGGAACCATACTTGAAAAGCCGGGCCTCACGGGTCCACAGGTCCATAATGCCACCCTCGCCAACCAGATCATCGGCAACGGATTGGATGAAACAGGCATGAGGTTGCGGGCGCTCGTAGGCATTGGCGGATTTGGAGACTTGTCCTGTTTTTGGCTCTACATAATAGTGTCCTTGCGGAGGACCTTCGATGCCATAAGCCCAGTGTAAGCCAGTGTTGAACCATTGCGGTGAATTCGGCGCGGCCATCTGTGCGGCGAGGGAGTAGCGCATTTCATCAAAATAAGCACGAGCGTCCTCCTCGGAGCAGAAATATCCATGTTTCCAGCCCCAGTAGGTCCAACAACCGGCCAGGCGGTCAAAAACCATGCGTCCATCGGTCTCACCCACATAACGCTGATCAGGGGGTAAAGCTTCCAGGGCTTCATGGTCTGGAACAGAACGTTGCAGCCACTCAGGCACACCCGCTTCAGCGACACGCTTCAATATTGCGGGAACTCCCGCTTTCCGGCAGTATTTCTGAGCGAGAATATCAGTAGCGACCTGCGACCACTTCTTTGGTACTTGGATATTTTTGGCCTCAAAAACCACCGTCCCATCGGTGTTGACAATACGAGACACTCTGGAGCCAAATTCGAGAGTGTCATAGGGGTTCTTTCCTGCCTGAGTGAACCGCCTTGGGATTTTCATGAGTTTTCCGCCTCCCCTTGACAAACATTCTCCCCCACTTACTGGATGTCATTGATTGGCAAAAATCGCACAAGGTAATCGAATGGCGAGCGGTTCTTCTGAACCAGGCAATATACACCCCTGTTCCAGAAACCCTATTCCGCCCTTTGCCGGAGAGACCCGATGGACACTCCCCCAAACCCCTTGTTCGATAGCCCCCTATCAAGAAACCGGATATCGGCAGCTTAAAGCCAGACCAACGACATCTAGTAGTAAGATCGGTAATCTAACCCAACATCTTGAGGTGTGCAAGCGAAAATCTCATGCCGGACCCCAGATTCTCTCTCCGGCATTCTCAAGTCCAAAGGTGGTGGGGAGTTAGCCGATGGAGGAAAAAAAAGGCTCAGAAGTTGCCCACAGGAAGGGAACAGGGATGCCACACAATGGCCACAAGAAAAGATCGGAATTTGGGGCTAAACTCCCACTGGCATTTATGTTAGTTTTCTTTTGTCAGGGTGGTGGGGTGGTCATTGGGGGATGATCTGGTAAGGAAAAAGGGCCGAAGGAGCCCAATCTGGCTCGATTCCACCTGATTCCCCAATGGAATGGAAAGACAACGGCATCGAGGCCGATAATGAGGATCATGAGGGCTGCGAACTGTCTGACCGGGGGATTGACCTCCGGGATCCTGTTTATCCTGTGTTTCGGCGTGGGATCCCTCTGGGCCGAAGAATATCCTTCCGCCTGGGTGGCAGTTGAAAACCTGCAATCCGCCACAGATTCTCAAAACACACCTTCAGCCAGTTCTGGATCTTCTTCCATCGATGACTTTTTCGCGATTGAGGATTCCCTCGAGGACCTTCCGGCGGTACTTGATGAAAATGGGATTCCTGTGGGGGATGCTCCCCCCCTGATCGAGGAACCTGAAGTTTCGCAAGATGGCGGTGAAGGAGCAACACCATGGATCGAGCGTGGTGGGTACCTCGAATATCGCGGGTCCTATTCAACGAACATCGACCTGTCCGCACCGGGAATTGACTTCGACCTGCGACGGAAACATGCCCCCAATAACATTGCCATCCGGGAGACAGAGGTCAGCGACTGGATCAATGGAATCGAGCTCGGCTACAACTACGAGATTCCGATTCTGCCGGAGGTCATGAAGGCGGCGGTCCGGTATCACCTGGAACAGGATGATTTCATGGATGAGAAGCGTGAAGACCGCACTCAACAGACCTTTGAGCTGGCCACGATCCAACGGCTTACAGAGACAATCGAGTGGGAAATCTACGGTGGGTATGAGTATGAAAATCGTCACGATGACGCCCAGTACCTGACACCCGACTATAACCAGTATTACTTCGGAACAGAGGCTCGTCAGACGATTGGGGACAACGCTTCCCTGGAACTCGGTTACGAGTTCCGTAAAAGGGATTATGAGAAAGTCACGGGTGGTGTGGCTCCGGATGACACTCCCTGGGAAGATTGGGAGCAACATCGTATCTGGATGAGGTACGATCGTGATCTTTGCCCGACAGTCACCCTGAACCTGGGTATGGCCCTTGAGTTGCGCGACCATGAATCCCCGGCCCTGACCGATATTGGTGATGAAATCGATGGAACCTACCGGCAGTATGACCTGCTGGAACCAAGAGCAGGTCTCACCTTTCATCCCAGCGATCGCGACTGGATTCGTGTCTATTATCGCCTCCGGTCACTCAACTCGACCGGCGATTACTATGACTACGATCAGAACAGCGTGACGATCCAATACACGCGTGAGGTCTGTCCCGGGTTGATCTTCCGCAGTGAGTTCGAGTATGCCAACCGGGATTATGCTCACCAGGCCGCCTACAAAAACAATGCAGCCGCAGGGACCACAACCCGCCGGAACGAGGTCAGGGAAGACGACCGGATTTCTCTCTATTTTGCTGTCGAAAGGACAGTCGCGGATGTGTGGACAACTGGGGTTGATTTCACCTATCTCGACAACGATTCAAACGACGATTCAAGCCGCTATCAGGAAGACCGCTACGGAGTCTATGTCCGGCGTGAATTCTGATAGAGAATGACCTTTGACCTCTGGTTTCTCCAGCCATGAGGAAATTCAGCCTCCCTCAGTGGGTAACAGCATTTGGCCCTACCCTGGTGGCCACATCAGTCGGAGTGTGTTTCGCTGCCTGGGCCTATTTCGCGGGGTATTCGGGCCTGGAAGGAACCAGCATCAATGTCCGTTTCCATGCCCGGAACCGGTTTGACCCCTGGCAACATCCCCCCACCAATATCGCCTTCATCGATATCAATGACGCCGCTCTTGAAGCAAACCTCAAACCACCCCATGGGTTGACCCCGGAAAGGTGGCCCTGGCCCAGAACTCATTGGGCCGACCTTCACTACCGTTTCAAGGAGAACCACATCCAGCCAGCTGCCATCGTGTACGATATCGTTTTTGATCTCGCCGATGACGCCCCAGTAGAGAGCGGCAAGGGATATACGATAGAAGGAAAGGAAGCACAGGGGATCTATACCCGCGACCAGGATTTTCAGGCCGCCATGCAGTCTTCACCAGAGGTTCCCGCTTTCCTCGCCGCTTTGTTTCGTCCCCAGGGAAGCCGGAAATTCACCCGGGAAGAATATCAAGCCCCCTGGGATTCAGCCTCGAAACGCGAAACACGGGTATGGCAACCGCCCCCACCGGAATTCACCCGTTTTGGTATTCCCTTTCAGCCCAGTCTTCATGAGCCGGTCTGTCATGCCCTCGAGGTTTCCATCCCCTGGGATTCCAGGTGGTGGACCTCCACCATGAAGAATGTGTCCTATGAAGATCTGGAAATCATGGGCCTGGCAGCCTCGCTGCTCTCACCCGCCGCGGGTGCTGGTGCCACCACGATGGATCCGGAACCGGATGGCATCACACGCTGGGGACCCTTGTTTTTCGAGTATGATGACATCCTCTACCCTTCCCTGCCCCTCCAGGTGGTTCTGAAACTCTGGGGAACTCCTCTCGATCGAGTGCGTTTTGAAAATGGCACAGTCATCATCCCCAAACCTGATGGGAAGGAAATCCGCATCCCGGTCGATGACCGCAAGCGGATCCTGCTGAATTTCCGTTATCCCTGGCCTGAAGGAGCTGCCGGATCGGAGAGGAATCCCGGATTCACCCATGTCAACTACTGGCGGTTGATTGATGGTTTTGACAAGCTGGTCAACTCACCGGACGTTTTCGGAGCCACTGGTACTGAGAGGCATTTTGACCCCCGCAGTCTGGATGGCAAGATCCTCATCATCGGTTCATCGGCGTTGGCCACCTATGATCTCCGTGCGACACCCATCAATGAACGGTTCCCGATGGTGGGAACGGTGGGCGAAATCATCCGCTCGATCCAGCAGGAGGATTTCCTCCAGATGGCTCCTCCCTGGCTGAACAGCCTCTGGATCATCTCCGGCACTTTCGCGGTGGGCTTGCTTGCGCAGTTTTTCACACCGGACAGACATGCGATAGCCACCTTCGTCCTTTCCGGCGCGCATGCTTTCTCGGCTTATTTCCTGTTTACCAAGGCGGGGATTATCATCGATTTCTTCCATGTCTCCTTCGCGGAGATTGTGGCCTATGCGGTGGTGACACTCAGTCAATACATGCAGGTCTCATCGATTTTCGGCCGGTACGTGACACCGGGTGTACGGCGCTATCTGCTCAGCAACCGGAAAGCCCTGGAGTTGGGCGGACAGGAGACCGAGGTCTCGATCCTGTTTTCAGACCTTTCCGGGTTCACCAGCATGTCAGAGAAGCTCGAGGCACGCGAAGTCATCTCGATCCTCAACGAGTATTTCGGACCGATGTTCAAGATCATCATCGATGAAGAACAAGGGACGCTCGATAAGCTGATTGGTGATGCCATCATGGCCTATTTTGGTCATCCTCAGCCCGATCCGGAGCATGCGGTCCGTGCGGTCACCGCAGCGCTCAAGATGCAACGACGCCTGGCGGAGCTGCGCCAAACCTGGGAACAACAGGGGAGACCGGCAATCCGGATGCGGATTGGAGTCAACACCGGGGTGGTGGTCGCCGGAAACATGGGTGATCGTTTCCGGACTGACTATTCGATCATCGGAGACAACGTGAACCTGGCCTCACGCCTGGAATCCAATGCTCCCGTGGATGGAGTCCTCATCAGCGAGACCACCTACATTCTGGTCAAGTCCCATTTCAAGTTCAAGGAACGGGATCCCATCAAAGTCAAGAACAAGGAGTTGCCTGTCAAGGTTTACGAGGTGGTTGATTTTGCTTAACCTACAGTGGAAGTTCTAGGGAGTACCAGGATGAGCATGGTCCGCCTCACCATCCATAATGACGAAAAAGGACAGGGCGGATTGAAGGAGTCTTTGCCTCTGCCTCTTGGAGACCATAAGGTTCTCCTGGTTATCAGGGATCCGAAAGACGACGAGGAAACACGCGCTTGATCCATGGCTTCAGCCAAGTCCCTCGCCGCGATTTGGGACAACGAGGATGATGCCATCTATGATGAATATCTTGTTCGGCACGATCGTACTGGTACCGTTCCAGTATTTTACAAATAAAATCTCAAGAAAATGCGTTTAGTGATGGTTATTTCCAAATCAAGACCAAGAGGAGAAAAAAATGCGTATCTCCCGAGCCCATCCCAACCTTAAAAATCACCTTCAATGGATTGGCACGATAGCGATCCTCGTGCTGGTTCCATACAATCCCATTAACGCTTCCGCCGATTCTCTCGATCCGCTCAAAGAACAGTTCATTAGAGAGGCTCAGTCGAAAGCCTCCACCCCCAAAGCCCCCATCGCACTTTCCTCCGAATATGTGGAAGTTGCGGTGGACAGGACTGGGAATTTCACGATGGGTACCGTGGCGGGAGACCCGGACAATCCGCTTGATAACAACAAACGGGTTCTTTTCGGGCACCCCTTCCCTGGAACCGGTGCGGTTTCGCTGCGTGTGGATGGGCAGGATTCCTGGAATCTCTCGGACCTATTTTCCAGCGGTTCCACACGGCTTCCAGCACCGGTGAGTGGTCCTACCACCACGGGAGAGGTCAATGCGACGGTCTGGCGGGTAGGGGATATCCAATTGACGCAACTCTTAAGACTTGCCCGTGGGGATTCAGGCCGCCTGGATACCCTCCTCATGGAATACACCGTGGCCAACCTGGGGAACCTGTCCCATGAGGTTGGAGTCCGGCTCTTCCTGGACACCCAGTTGGGAACCAATGATGGAGCACCTTTCCGTGTACCTGGCCTGGATTTTGTCACAACTGAGAAAGAGCTGCTTGGTGCAGCCATCCCACAGTTTTATCTGAGCTTCGACCGCCTTCTCAATCCCACACTCCAAACCCAGGGAACCCTGATTGGGGGCGAGAGCGTCAGCCCCGATCGAGTGGTCTGGGGCAACTGGGGGCACTTGAACAACACGCCTTTCGATTTCACTGTGAACTCCAGCCTGAGCCTGCTGGGCGACAGTGCGGTGGCTGTCTACTGGAACCCGTCCACACTAGCAGCGGGGCAGACACGAAGGATGGCCACCTACTACGGGCTGGGCGATATCGAAATCAATGAAGGTGATCTCACCGTGGGACTTTTCGGTCCCTCGCAGCTTACCATCGAAAACGGCCAATTCATCCCAAATCCATTCACAGTCACAGCCTTTGTTTCAAACCCAATTACCACAAAGGAGGAAATCAGCGAGGAGGTCCAGGCAGAACTCCTCCTGCCGGATGGCCTCTCTCTCCTGGCTGGAGAAACGGCTGTCCATAACCTGGGTGTCATCGCTGCCGGTGCGACTACTCAAACCTCCTGGCGGGTGCTGGCCGGTGGGGCGGGTGGCCAGGACCGGATCTATTCAGTCGAGGTGACCAAAGCGGGTATCGACCCGATTCTCGTATCCCGGACCATCCATATCCCCCAGGCGGATGTCACTCTTCATCCCGGATTCGAAGAGGGGGTTCCCCTTGGAGAGGGGCTGGTACAATCCTCGATTGGCATCGCGGATATCGATCAGGATGGCCTTGATGAGATCGTGGTGGGCGGAGCGGATGGCACCCTGTATGGGTACAATGGCGATGGCACTCCGGTGATCCAGGATCTCAAACTTCGGACCGGCGGACTTTTCACCGGCCTGGCGGGGATTTATTCCACTCCCACTCTGGCTGATGTGGATTACGACAGGCGTGTGGACCTGTTCTTCGGCAATGATAATGGATCGCTCTATCACCTGGAGTTGCGTCTTTCGACGGATCCGGGTGTCATCGATGGGGAGTCCCTTTCCATCCCAGCAGCACTTCTCCCGAAAGGAGTATCCAAGGCGGAACCGGCTGAGGGAGAGGAGGATGATACGGGGAAATAAGAAAAATGGAGTGGCGAATTCATTCGCTTTGTGGGTAGGCCTTGGCGAATGAATTCGCTACTCCGGCCATTGATTTGCTCGACAGGATCAATTGGACGGATTACATTGAGTAATGAGACCCACGCCTCGTAAGGAAGAGATCCGTGATTACCATTGAGCAAAAAATCATCGTAAAAGAGGACCGGACACTCCATGTAACCTTACCGCTCCAGGTACCAGTTGGAAACGCCGAGATTTTGATCGTGGTCAACCCCGACCCCACCACACCACCATCGGAAACAAAGACACTTTGGGATTCCTATGGTATTTTGAAGAACAGTCCCAACTTCAATGAAGATCCTGTTGATATCCAACGGAGACTAAGGGAAGAATGGGACCATCGACTACCTGCTTGACACTAATTATGTGATTGCGTTGATTAAGCAGAATCCCGTTATTTTGGCCGACAAAGGAAAACTCAGTATTCCTGCCTCTCGTTTCGCAATTAGCGCTATCACTTGGATCGAATTGTTCAGTTATCCGGAGATCACAACCTTTGAAGAGGAGAAAATCCGGGAAGTATTAATGGATGTTACCAAGATCCCTTTATCGGAATCCATCCAAGAAAGCACCATTCACATTCGACGCGAACGACGCCTGAAGCTTCCCGATGCCATCATAGTGGCAACCGCGCTGACCTATGGCGCAGAGCTATGGACTCTTGACGAAAGGCTCCGAGGGGTACACGAAGACCTGTCAAAACTGTGGAATCAGATTCCACCGGCGAAGTAGATCCCTTTTTGGCTTTCCTTCTCCTGGTGGTACAACCACCACCCTATCTTTCATACAGACCCCATTCAGATACCGAGGTGGCTCCTGTGCCTGTCGGTCCACCCAGATCGATAATTGTCCGGTTCTTCAAGAGATCATCATCCCCACGTTCCCCATCCAGAAAGTGGAGGGTGATCGCGATGTCATGGATCTCCGCACCTGAAGTGCCATCATGGATGAAGGCATACCAGGTGGCGGTGGCCGATCCGGGGGTGGGACCATACTTGTAGTAGGCTTCCCAATCGAAAAGCTGGGTGGGATGAAGAACCACATCGCACTTTCCACTCGCGGGAACACCTTCCACCTGAAAGCCGATCAAGCCTAGAGGAAACTCGAGCCCGGCGGTGACTCCCGCGACAGACTCCGCCGAGGCTGTATGCACCCCTGCGAATAAGGAACCAGGCGGAGAAACCAGGGTCACATAGTCGCCCTTGCCCCCATCCGGAAGGGAGGCTACATTCGATTGGGCCGCATCTCTCTCCCCATCCTTGTTTGTGTCTCCATTGTTGGGGCCTCCGGATTCGATGATGTCATTGAGCCCATCGCCATCTTGATCGGACTCGGGGAACTCAGGACCAAGTTGATCACGTGTAGGGAAATGCTGGTCTGCCCAGCAAGGGGGAGTGGATTGTTCCGCTGGACAGGGGCTAACCACGGTCCACAACTCACCACAACTCTTACTGCCATTGGTCGGCGAGTATGGAAGAGCCAGATCCGGATAATCGCCACGTGGACAACCGCTCATGGAGATCCATCCACGGTTCCAGTGACCGGCAATCCTGTCGGGACCAACAGAGACAATGGCCCCATAATCAATCCAGCTTTTCTGGGTATCTGTCGAATCGACGACATAAGTGTCAAGTCCCAAAGGGATGGTTCCATCACTGAAAGGATCTATTGTTTCATTATCAGAGAGATAGCGAACAGGAGAGGTCAACGGGCAATGGATATTGGGGGGGAAGTATTGTCGTTGAATATCCCCAATGGAATCTGGGGGATCCAGCATAAATACTATTCCCCCCTTGGACTTCGGCATCATGGGTGCCAGCCCGCAAATATTGTAGCCATAAATTTGACTTTTCCCGCGGTACATGTGTACGAGTACCGGTGGATCATTAAAATCAGGGGGAAGCGATCCCCAATCAGTAAGGTGGTGATTAACTGCAATCTTCATGGCAGACAGACGGATCCGTGCAAGGCTGAGCTCAGAAGTTGTTCTTGATTCGATGAAAGAGGGTAAGGCAATTACGATAAGGATAAGGACGATAGTGAGTACAGTAAGAAGTTCGATGAGACTGAATGCACCTTTGGAAGACATGGTTGGCCTCCTGGATGTGAACTTGGCCATTTACGAAAGCATAGCTTCCACGCAAGGAAAGTAGAGCTTTGGGGGGGGGGTGTCAAGTATCTATCAAGTGGTGGATGCATTATGAAATCCCAATATGGAATAGATCAGTGATCAGGCGGCTCTTTCAACGATGACCTCAACCACCCATCCAGCGGCTGCTTCTCCCCCTTCTCCATAATGACAAAATAGGGGTGGCCATTGATGGTCTTGGTGGCCACCTTCTCGATGAAGTCCTCGGGAGAAGAGATGGTCCGCTTGAAAGTCTGGTACTTGATCCGTAGCTGAGTCTTGAAACGGAAGGCGGAGTATTCCTTGTCCTCATAACCGAAACGAAGGCCGGAGTTCCCAATCCGGTCCAGCATCCCTTCAATCGCCGTTTCGCCGGTGGCGCTACGGACCGCCCCTTCGCCACTGAGTCCCTGTTTCAGGTGGCCCAGTTCATCGATGAGACTCTCGATTTCTTCATCTGGAATAGCCTCATCGAGACGGCCCTCGAGGGCTTCGAGGCGATTCATGATCCGGTCTATCTGCTCCGAGAGACGTGCACCCGTCCTGGCGATCTGTTCCACAGATGCGGCATTGGTGGATAGGGCTTTCTCAACCTCCAATGCAACCCGGGATAACCGCCATAAAAAGAGTGAGGAGAAAGCTGTCAGAACAGTCAGGAGAATCAAGAGGATTGTCATGCCCCACAACCGCATCCGGTCATTCATCGATCATGTCACCTCCTCACAGGTGATAGTAACACTAACTTTGTTAGGTGTCGCCTAGAAATATACTGGCATTCCAAAAGCACATTTCCTCAATGCAAAAAAGGGGATCGACACAGATGATTTCAGCCATTAAGCTAAGGAACAGGTCCCTCCTCCCGCTCCATGTCTGTCATCACCTGCCCTTGTTTGAATGGGAGGAAAAAGGATGAACGGTTCATGATCGGAGAAGAAAAGCGTATGCGATTCGTCTGCTTTGGATACCATGACCAGAAGAAATGGGAAAAGACTCCCGAGAGCGAGCAGAACGCCATGATGGATGAATGTTTCACTTATGACGACATGCTCCGCAAGAATGGTCATTTCGCGGGTGGCGAGGCACTCCAGGGAGTTGAGGAGGCTGTCACGCTTCGTTTCAGCGATGGTGAGGCAGTTGTCACCAATGGTCCCTATGCCGAGACCAAGGAGCAGATTGGCGGCATCCTCTTTCTGGAGGCCAAGGACATGAACCATGCCATCCAGTTGATGTCCAAACACCCTGGAGTGAAAGCGGGTCCCTTCGAAATTCGCCCGGTCGCGGATCTGTCCGCCATGATTGCGGAGAGCGAACGCCGCCGATCGAAAAAATGATTATTTAATAGATGAGCGGTCGGCTCTTGATTTGAATTTCATCTGGAGGAATGAACATGCAGATTCAACCTTACCTGTTCTTCGAAGGCCGTTGCGAGGAAGCGTTTGATTTCTACAAAAAAACCCTGGGGGCGGAAGTTCAGTTCATGATGCGTTACAACGAAAGCCCGGACCCCACGATGTGTCCGCCGGGATCCGAGAACAAAGTGATGCACGCCAACATTCGCATCGGTGAAACGGTGTTAATGGCCTCTGATGGGATGTGTCAGGGACAGCCGAAATTCACAGGGTTTTCCCTTTCTGTCAGTGTACCGGATGCAGCGAAAGCGGAACAGGTTTTCAATGCCCTCGGAGAGGGTGGTCAGGTACAGATGCCCCTGACAGAAACCTTTTTCTCCCCCCGTTTCGGCATGGTCGCTGATCGTTTTGGAGTCTCCTGGATGGTGATTGTGACCACCTGTTGAGGAGGTTCCTTATTCCGCGCTGACATCGACATCCTCGGCCCGGTGGCGTGGACGTGCGATGCCGTTTTTGGTGGTGTTGAGGAAATCCACAATCAGCCGGATCTCCTCGAGATCACCATATTGATCCAGCATTCTGGCAATGGCGTCATCCATCTTGAGTGCATTGAGGTAGAGGAGTTTGTAGCTGTTGTGGATGGCACGGATGGTCGAATGGGGGAAACCGCGACGGCGCATCCCTACCAGGTTGACACCGACCGGCATCCCGGGAATCCCGGAGGCGCGGAAGAAAGGGGGGATGTCCTGACGCAGCGCGGAGGCTCCTCCCATGAAGGAGCCTTTCCCCAGACGGGTGTGTTGATGCAGGGCAATCACGCCTCCGATCACACACCAGTCATGGATCTGCACATGTCCAGCCAGGGTGGCGACATTGGCCATGATGACTTCATCGCCCACAAAACAGTTGTGGGCGACATGGGAGTTGGCCATCAACATGCAACGGGAACCGATTACTGTTTTGTTCCCTTCGCCTGTGGCCCGATTGGCGGTGACATACTCACGGAACAGGTTGTCATTTCCGATTTCCAGCCAGCTTTGGGTTTCAAGGGAGAACTTTTTGTCTTGCGGCGGAGTCCCCAGGACTGTTCCATGCCCGATGAAATTGCCTGTTCCAATGATGGTATTCCGATCGATAAAGACATTCGATTGTAGAATGCATCCATCTCCGATACGTGCATTCCCCTCAATCCGACAATAGGGTCCTATCTCAATATCCTCACCCAGTTGGGCGTCTGGTGAAATGATTGCAGTTGGGTGGATGACCCGCCCCATGGCGCTTGACCTCGTGCTGACTTGCCTTGTGATTATTGAATCAGGAGATTGTAATCGAGTGGCACTAAGAATGGTATCCGCGAGGTATCCGGGGTGGTTCAATCCACGAAGCCTGTGTGAGTCATGGCCATCCTTTGGAGGGCCACTTCCTGTGGAGAGGCTGTTTCTTCATTCCTAAGCCGGTCAATCCGTCGCAAAGCATGATCCACAAGACCCTGGACATCTGTTGTATCCACGATCCGCTGGTAAAGGCGGATGGCCTCTTCTTTTTCCCCTGCACGTTCCAGACACCAGGCCACCTCGTTGAAGAAAGGAGGTTCCTTGGCCACTTCAAGCTCCTCGCGATAAAGCTTCAGAGCTTCTTTTTTCTCGCCGGTCAGCCAGAGCCCTCGTGCCAGGTGGATTCTTAAGCAAGCCATCTGTTCAGGCTCTGCCTCAAGCGCGGTTTTGAGGTGTTCCACCCCCTCAGCAAACTGTCCAGTGGAATACGAGGCCATGGCGGCTTCATAGTGCTCCACCGCCGGGGCTTTGGCGGTCCGGTGGAGGGGAACCACGGCCATATGACCAGGCCCATCATAGTTTTCGACAGGATCCTTAAGCCGTGGATCGAATCCATACAGATTCTGAGGAGCTACCTGATGATCCTGTTCAGGACCTGGAGAAGGAGGAATTCGACGTGATTCCAGGTACATGCGGTGACGGCGTGCGGCTTCGATGTTTCTTTCAGCCAGGGCGGTCCGGATCCCGGATTCCAATCCATCGATCTCCCAGTTGCCGCGTACCAGGTAGACCATGGCGATATTGGGTTGCCAGGGATCAGGCCAACGTTCCTTCAAGTGCAAACGCCACTTCATATCGAGCCTGTCCTGATCGAATCCATAAACCTGAAGCATGACCCTGTCCAGATTGGAATCCTGGTTCAGACCCACCAATAGCTGGCGCATTTTTTTCCAGCCAAACTCATCTACAAGGAATTGGACCAGGGAGGAGGAGATGGCATAAACCCGGTTGGCCTGTTGGGTGTTGAACTTGTTCCAGTAACCAATAAAAGTGCGCGGACAGAGCTCTGAGGAGGTTGGAAGGGTGTCATAACGCAAGGCATCCCGTACCTCCCAGTCCGTGTAGGTCCAGATCCCTTGAGTGTTGTCTCTGATGTGAATCTTCGGATTCTCTGAAGGATCGATCTCATTCCTGGAGAGCAGGAATGTCTCGTCACCACCCCCTTGGAACTCAGGCGGCAACACCTTTTCCTGGAGATAGAGTTGGCGGAAATACTCGCCCAGTCCCTCCTGGAGCCAGGAATACTGGAAGTAGTGCCTGCCAGTAACCTTTTTGAACATGACATGGCAATACTCATGGGCGAAGGTACTGGCCCAGAGTTTCGAGACACTCCCCTCGGGTGTAGTGAAAAGCCTTCCATGGACTTCGCCGCCCAACACGTAAGCCAAGGGCGCCTTACGTGGAACAAAGAAACCCAGAGGCAATCCTACGCAGATCCGCCGGAGATCCTGCTCATTCCGGTAGAGGTTACAGACCACCTTGTCATCAGAATAATAGTGGAGAGCCATCCCCACTCGTTCACGAGAGAATTCAAGGGCGCGAAGCACCTCGGTGCCAACCGACCGATCAATCCCTTCGTCGAGATAAATCGCAAAATGCCGGCTCTCCAGAGGCAGCTGGTCCTCACGTTCCCAGCGTTTCATCAGACCGGGAGTCGCACACCCGGCCAGAATGAGGGGGCCCAGAAGAACCAGAGAGGCTACTAGCCTGGTTTTATATCGTGTCATTGGAAGCTTCATGGTGCTTCCGCCGTGTGGAAAGTAGCTACGGGGACTCCGGTAGTACAACTTGGAGGATCCAGAAAGGTTTTACCGACTGAGATGGTTCCGCAGCCGGGAAAAGAATCTTCAGGATGAAAGCGCCAAGGCGAAGCCATCGTTTTCCCGGCGATCTTATCAAGATGGAGAGGGTTGACCCGATCCGTAATTCTTAAACGGCGATTGCTGGGAAGCATCTGGTTCATTTCCTCCATCACTTCCCGCTTGGCATCCTGAATGACCGCCAATCGATAAGAGCATTCCTGAAGCTGTGAATCTTTCCGAGAGGCAAGATAGGCAGGGATCACCGCCGCAACTGTCAGGCCGAGAATAATGACAACGAGGAGGAGCTCAAAAGTGCTGACTCCCCTTTCCGAGGAAACGACGGTATCCCACATGCCGGAGATCCGGCCAACCCGGCCACTCACCATGGCTTCCCATGCCCTTGCTTTTCCTGACAGCAGACCCCTGCCCTCAGCCATTATCGGACTTCCGTCCGGTTGACTGAAGGAAAGGCCGCACACAGAAAAATCGCTTTTTCAAAGATTATACCCAGTCCTGATGGGTCCTGTAGGCTTTCGATCTTCCTTCCGCCTGCCCATGCCTCTATATTCACCGTTTCATGGCCATCACAACTCCCCTAAAATCCGGGGATTGGGGCGTTTTTTCTAGGAGATTTTCAACGTGAATGATATCCCCCAACTTTTGGCGGGCCGCATGGCGGTTGTCTTCGGTGTGGCTAACCGTTGGAGTATCGCATGGGCAGTAGCAAAACGGTTTGCGGAAACCGGTGCCAAAGTCCTAATGACCTATCAGGACGAACGGTTTGCCGACAAAGTTCTGGCTATGGCAGGAGAGGTCCCTAATTGCCAGGCGCTCAAGTGTGATCTGACCAGACCAGAGGATGTAGAGGTCATTTTTAATGGGATTGATGAGAATTGGGGAGGACTCGATATTCTGGTCCATAGTGTCGCTTATGCCTTGAGGGAAGATTTGGATGGACGCTTTTCGGACACCAGTGCCGAGGGATTCCGGATTGCCCACGAGATCAGCGCCTACACCCTGGTGGCCGCTGCCCGGGGTGCACGGGAATTGATGGAAAAGCGTGGTGGCGGCAGTATCATGGCGATGACCTACCATGGAAGCGAACGTGTAATTCCGAACTACAATATCATGGGCGTGGCTAAGGCCTCTTTGGAAGCGTGTGTCCGCTACCTCGCTTCGGACTTGGGACCAAATGGCATCCGGGTGAACGCCCTGTCACCCGGTCCGATCAGCACCTCCGCCGCGCGGGGCATCGCCGGGTTCACCTCGATGCTGCAATACGCCAGAGACCGTGCCCCGATGCGCCGCAACACCGATACCGAGGAGGTGGCGGATGCCGCCCTGTTCCTGGCCAGCGACCTCGCGCGGGGAATTACCGGCGAGGTGATTCATGTGGACTGCGGTTATCACATTACGGGGATGTAAAAACCAGGAGTGGCGAATTTATTCGCCGGTGTGCAAAGGCGAATCAATTCGCCACTCCATTGATGGGTTCACGACTCCGTTTTGAGCATTACAAATGGAAAACACCACCACTTCTCACCTTGAATGGCTGCTTCTCACGGTTGTGGCGGTCTTTCTAGCTTTCGCGGTCTACCCCGAAGCGCAGCTCGATAACGACAAATCACGGTTCGCCGCGGTCGAAAGCCTGGTCGAACGTGGAACCTGGGTCATCGATGACAGCCCATTTTTCATGAAACCGGCGCGTGGAAAACGGCCAGCGACGCCCATCGTCGACCGGGTGGTCCTGGATGGGAAATCCTATTCCACCAAACCCCCCATGATGACTTTCCTCATGACGGGGGAGTATTGGGTCTGGAGGCATGTCTTCGGTTTGAGCTTTGCCAATGAGTCCCATCGTGGATTCCTGGTGTGGATCCTCACTTACACCTTCACCGCTCTGCCCTTTCTCGCGATTGGCCTCGTGGCGCGAAAAGCGTTTCGCTGGTTCATCGAAGATCCCCTGACCCGTGTGGTGGGTCTGTTCATGATTCTCTTCTGTAACCAGCTGTGGGGATTTTCACGGACCTTGAACAACCATGTCCCCTCCGCCTTCTTTATGTTTGTAGCAATGGTCACTGCCATCGGTTTGGTCCATGGGAAGATCACCCCAAAGCCGTGGCTGTTCTGTATGGTGGGTTTGGCGGCCGGGCTGCTACCCACCTTTGATCTGCCAGGGGTGTTCTTTTGTGTTCCATTGTTCCTCTATCTCCTGTGGCACTTCCCAAGGCAGACACTGACTTGGTTCATGCTCGGAGCGGTCCCGCCACTCCTCCTTCATTTTGCGCTCACCTACTCCTCCAGCGGGAGCCTGATCCCCATTTATCTGAGAAAAGAACTCTACTCTTATCCCGGCTCTTATTGGGATCACATGGCCGGATTCGATGCGTTGGATGAATCCAAATCCACTTACTTCTTCCATCTGTCAGTGGGAAGAAAGGGATTGTTCTCGTTGTTTCCGATATTGATTCTGCCTTTCGTGTTCCTTCGATTCTCACTTGGCAGTTCCAGACAGGTTGAGAGAGTTGATTCCGGGCGGGTGAACCTTGGACTGGAACATGCTTTCCTCTGCCTCCTAACCTTCGCCTGGCTTCTCTTTTATACCTTCACAACCAACAACTACGGCGGCATGTGTTATGGATTCCGCTGGTTTATGTTCTTCACCCCCTCGCTGGCCTTTTTCTCGGTCTTCGCTATCGACAGGATGAAGAGCAGGTGGGGTTGGGGGCTTCTCTGTGTCCTCATCGCAATCTCCTTTTATTCGGGTTGGCAGTGCTCGGTGGATCCCTGGACAGCCAATGAGGAGTGGCCAACCCGTTTTCTGGGGAAGTGGGAGTTCAAGTAATCCATGCGCGGCTGGAAGTTCTGGCTTGGGATGGTGATCGGCATGACTGCCCTGGCCTATTTCTCACGGGACCTCGAGTTGTCCGCCATCACCGAATCCTGGCGGCGGGTTCACCTCCTTCGTTACCTCGAAGGTATCCTCTGGTTCTGTTTCAGCTTCTGGTTGCGTTGCCCCCGTTGGAAAATCCTCACGACTGGACTCGGGGAAATTCCATTCACTTTTCTATCCAAAGCTTTCTTTGTGGGGATGCTGGTCAACCGTATTTTACCGGCACGGCTGGGTGAGGTCACACGTTGTGTTCTCATCAGGAAGAACTATCCCGTGTCTCTGGTGGGTTTACTCACAACTGTCGCGGTAGAAAAAGCTTTTGACGGGATGGCGCTTCTGGCGGTTTCCATGCTGGCCTTCGCCTCACTTCCTCCCGGAGAGTTACCGGTTGGCATCGGAACTTTCCTGGAGACTCATCGTACAAAAGTGGTCACCAGCGCACTCGGATTTCCGCTTTTATTGGTGCTCCTGTCCGGTTCATTGCCCTGGATCGAAAAGAGATTCTGGCACTATCGAAGCCATGCCTGGCATGGCCACTTCAGCCACACCCTGAGCTCGGTGTTCGATGGCCTGGGAGTGATGCGTAAGGGACGTGATTCGCTTGCGGTTGCTGCTTTGACTGCCTTGGTTTGGGCCACTTTGGCGCGTTCTGCTTATTGCACGATCCTCTCTTTCGGGTGGGATCTCCCCCCTTCTTCGGGAGTGGTGCTGTGCGCCGCCATCGGCCTGGCAGTCACAGTGCCACAGGCCCCAAGCTTTGTGGGAGTTTACCAGGTCGCGGTGCAGTGGACTCTGGTAGGGCTTTATTCGATCCCGCTGCAAGAGGCCAAGGCTTTCGCGGTGGGGATTTGGGCATTACAGATCATCCCGGTGGGAATCATCGGCTTCGTGTGCCTGAGACTTCTGGGGACCAGCCTCAGCGAGGCATCAAAGGCAGATAACGAGTAGCCCTGCTCTGTCGCAGCTGAATTGCGTAATTTTATAATCACTCACCCACCAAGGGATACACATCCAGCCTCCGGAAAAACACTTCGGCCCCCTCGGATTGGATGAGGATCTTTCCTGCCTGAGGGTAAGCCTGAAGGCCCTCAATAGTGACGTGTCCATTTACGGTAACGCGCACTTTGTCCTTGTCACAGAGCACCTCGATAGTGTTCCATTCCCCATGCGGATTTTCGATCTCATTGGGACCACGAAATCCGATTTCATCCTTCCAGGGGTTGCGTCCGGGACGGTCGAAGCGCGAGGTTTTCTTTTCTTTCCGCTCACCATTCACAGTCAAACCCGCCCCCTCAACCACTAACACATCGCCGGTGCCGCCCTCAATCAGCTGGCACTCAATCGAGGTCATCCAGACTTTGTCCTCGCCGATACCATGAAGCAGGATTCCGCTGTCCCGTGCATTGAATTCCCGCGGCGCCCAGGTTTTCTCACCCCATTTGAATTCGGCCACCAACCTGTAATTGGAGTAGGTTTCACGGGTTGCCAGGTAGCCAAAATGCTGTCCAGAGATCCGGACCATGCCCTCCTGAACGGTGAAGACCTGATCCGGGTCTTTTTCAACTCCAAACTTGGTCAGGAAGGTATAGAAAGGCGATAGATCTTTTCCATTGATGAGGTGGATGACCTTGTCTTCAGCCATTTGAGCTGTGGAAGACATCAGAAAGATGGCCAGCCCTCCAAGAAACACAAAAACAGGATTTCTATTCACGAGTTTTTGTTCTCCTCCAAGGATTCCTCGATTTCCTTACGTGCCGGTTTTTTGTCTTCTTCGCGGCGCTTATCCGGTTTGACCCGGGTCGGCGGAGGCATGGGACGGCGGATACGTTGAATGGGGTGTTTGGTTTTCCTCGCTTTCAAACAGACCACTCCCTTCCCTAGCAGATGGTGAGAGTTTCTCCACATCCATGGAGTCTGTCTACACGGGAACCATTAAAACCCGGTGCGGCGTCCGGTGAGTAGATAGAGTGGACGCCCCTCGGCGAGAAACTTGATCTCGTAATTGGTCCGTCCTTGAAATCCAGCACGGTCTTCCGGGGTCTGGAGGATACGAGGTTCCATGACAAAAGTTCCTTTCCAGACCTCGAAATGAATGAGCATCCACTCGAAGTAATCTTCATGGTCAGTGGCGATGTTGATCTCCCCTTGCGGGACCAACACCCGGCGCAGATTCTCCAGGAAATCGTGTTGAATCAGACGCCGTTTGTGGTGGCGTTTTTTCGGCCAGGGATCGGGATAGAGGAGGTGGAAGGCATGGATGGAGGCATCCGGGATTGATTCCCGGAAAAACTGACCGGCCTCCGCGCGTGCCAGACGGACATTGGTCAGGGCGCGTTTAATGGCCCGTTCCTGCATGGCGAGAATGTAAGCCCGAGCGAACTCCAGACCCACAAAGCAAGCCTCTGGATGAGTGGCAGCGCGTTCCAGCAGGAATCTCCCCTTACCACACCCCACTTCCACCTCAATCCGTCCCAGGCGTGGAAACAGATGGTTCCACTCGAGAGGTTTTGGAAGCAATTCATGATCGAAAATGAGATTGGGAGTAACGGCTGGCACAGTCATGGTTCAAAAAGTGTATTTTCATTTTGAAGGACAAAAACCACTCTGTCAGCCCCTGTCACCTCCCCTCAACTCTGATAGATTGGTGAAAGGGAAATCGTGTCCAGGCGGGACTGGTTGTACGGGAAAAAAAGTGAGGGAGGTATTCGTTTGTCACGGCTCAAGACCATCGGCATCGTGATAGTGACCATTCTGGTCCTGACCTTTCTGATCGGTGAATGGACGCCTGAGAATATCCTCTGGTGTCATAATCCCCTCTCTGTTCCTGTCCTGCTGAAATTCGCACGCACCAAAGAGGTCACGATCCAACCTTGGGCCTTTGTCCAGCTCGATCTGCCACGCGGGACCCACTCTCTCGAAGTTTTTTCGACTCACGGTAACCAACCACTCGATTCGGCGATGGTGGTTCTTCCAGCGATGCGGGAGTCCATTGTCATCTACTCGGTCCAGGGAGCGGGAACCTATGTTCTTGGAGAGATGGTTGAGGGTGGCGAGGCATACCAAAAGACCATCCTGATGGATCAGCGGATCCTGCAGCCCGGTCCGGTCGGGGCACCCCTACTTCCCGGCCATTCAGAGACAGCGAACCGACCTCTCTGGTTCGAGTTCGCACCCGCCCAACGGCTCGTAATCGCGGAAAATGCCGCTGAAGCAGGAGACTGGAACGGGATGCTCCACCATTCCCAGGTTGCGCAGAAAACCTTCGCTCCATCCACAGAAGATCCTTTTCTTTCTTTCTCCAAGGGGATGGAGGCGCGTGCGCTTGCAAACCTGGGGAGGATGGAGGAAGCCCTCCAAGCTGCCCGGTCTCTTTCTTCGGCTACCCCGGTCAACACTCAAGGTGCCACTCTTGCTCAGAACCTTCTCCTTACTTATCTCTCCCCTCATGTCGTTGAGAAAGCCTATCAGGAACAGTTTGAGAAGGCTCCCGATGGATTGAACCGGATTCTTCTCGGTAGAGTTAAATCCGATAAAACCGAGGCTGAAAGGCTTCTGCATGAGGCGGCCACGGATCCCGCCTGGTCCCATACCGCTGCAGAGATCCTTCTTCAACGCACTCTATGGGAAGGAGACTTTGCGGCAGCCAAGGAACTCTCCTCCAGACTGATTGCTGCGGGTACAGATGAGGAGGACGATTTCCTGAGAACCGCTTATGCTACTTGCCACCTCCTGTCTGACACTTCTCCCGAGCTGGTCTGGCGCGATATCGTCAAAATGCTGCCGCGTATGGATGAACCATTCTCATTGGTACCGTGGCTCGTGGCCTCAGCGGCGCAAGTGGGTGAAGTCAGCACGGCGATGGAATTGCTGGCACAGTTGGATTGGGGACAAGCAGGTGGGATTCCACCGGGTCTTCCTTCAATGGCCTATTGGAAAGTACAGGTCCTGCTTCAACAGAAACAGGAAACCGAGGCACGGCGCCTGGTGGAAGGAATACCCCGTATTGAGAACAAGTGGGACATCCTGGCGGACCTTGATTCAGCTCTAGCCGTTCTTTCGCCCCAGAAAGCTTTGAAAATTTTGGAAACACGTCTGAAGGAAAATCACCCCGAACTGGAAATCTACCGTTTGGCGGGTTACCACCTGGCACATGAGTGTGGCTTGAACGAAATCGGGCGTGAGATTCTGTCACCTTTCAGCCGCAAGGAGCTGGGAACGGCCCAAAGAGTTATCTGGGAAATTCTGGAAGGGGACGGGTGGCCACCGGAAAAACTGCCTGGCTTTATGGTCCAACACTCACCACAGGAGACCAACGATATACTCTTTGCTTTAGCATTGCGTGCACAACTGGATGGCAACTCTCCAGCCGCTGTGAACTTCCTTGAGCGTTGTGTCAATTATCCTCCGGTGCCGGAGTTCCCCTCAATATTGGCAAGGAGAGAAAAGGCGATGCTGCAATAGGGCTTTCCAGGCTTTGAACGAAACCATCATTCCCAATATCGTATTCGATAAGTTTATTATTTTAATACCGTAATTCTTCGTTTTTCTTGTTGACAGTCTTTTCTTCAAGTCTTAGCGTCCCAGTGTTTCTTCACAGGAAATGGGCAATCTCCTGGTGTGGAAAAAACTCATTCCTGGAAGGAGGTGATAAACTGATTCGAATGTGCTGGTGATTGGACCTGTTCCTTAAGAGTTGCTACATCATTTCCAAGAAAGAGGAGGAAACCATGAAAAAAAGTCTCGCACTCTTTGCTGCAACAGTCGTCGCCATGCTGACACCAACTGCTTTCGCACAGAACACCGATCCTGCTGCAGCAGGAGCCACACCGTTATCTGCCAATATTGATGTATGGCCAGAGATCGTGATTAACGACAACACCTGGCACAATTATCAGGCTGCAGGAATCGGAAAGGATCCGGGTTCCGGTGTCGAGGAATTTGTGATCTTTGGCCTGGATGAAGAGAGTCCCTGCGGTTTCGCTAAGGTTATCATTAACCAGAATGGTATTGCCCATCCTCGTTCGGGGGGTTTTCTTTCGGATGAAGGAACTGATTTCATGAGCGACTTTGCATGTGCTAACGCGACATCATTGGGCTTTTTCTCGGGTGTGACAGGTGATGAATCCACTGGGAATTTTGTGGTCTCGGGTATACTTTCGGATTTAGGAATCCTGCGGCCCGCCATGCCAGCGGGGGTGACTGTGGCCAGTTTCAACTACTTTCCAACTGACAACAGCTATTCAGTCTTCCAGCGTTTTGACCGTAATGGGTCACCGGTTTCGAAATGGACACATGGGAGAAATGTTCCAGCCGGAAATCATGAAAATGATGCCAACTATAATCCTGGTGAAAGCCAGTCACGTCCCTGCAATGGTGCTGTTCTTTCCAATGGGAATACTGTTTATGCCATCTGGGATCGTTCAGGAGGAACACCTTCCCAAGCTTTTGGACTACCGGGAGGAAGACTCAATCTGTTTTCAATTTCGAACCCGGCTGGGGACACGTTCGTTGTCAACACCCAGCCAGCTCATGCCGCGGATGGAAGCGGGAATGCGCTCAATGGCCAGGACCAACAGGGCACCGATGCGAGCCCCAATGGTTGGTGGGCCCATCGTAGCGAAGCAGCCGGAGGAACGGTGTCCTTTTACCGGAATGACGGAACCCGCTTTGCTGATGTACAGGGATATGGTGCCGTCTGGACAGGAGCACTCCTGCCTGGGGGAACCGGAGTGCTGGATGTAGGGGGCCGGGATAAGGAGGCCTCTGCGGGAGGGGAGTACTTTTACGTAGCCGCCAGGTATGACAATGGAGACACCATTTACCATCCGGCGGCCCTCCAGTGGAAGGTGGATCCAGTGGCAGGAACGGCGACTCCAATGCGAGTGATTGTCGCTGATACGGATGCCCCAGTCACCCAGTCCACGAGCACGAACCACCTGTCTGTCTCCGCCAATGATGCTGGCGATGTGGTTATTGGGTGGCGTGGAATCCCCGCGGAGGGGAATATGGGGGCCCCTGTCGCACGTGTTTTCGCTCCTGATGGGACACCTTACACGGACAGTTTTTATGTGAGCAGCCTTGCCGATCCCACCTCCGACAATACTGAAACCGCCCTGGGTGTCCTTACCGGCAATGCCACCGTGAAAGTGGCCTGTTCAGGCGGGGTGGCCTGCATCACCTGGATTTCAGACAACGGAGTGGCGACCGCGGAAGGTAACAATTGTTGCGGCGCCCCCAAGGTCCCTGCGGTATCGACTGTTGCCCGCATGTTCCAATTCAAGGCAACTTCTTCCGTCACAGGGTGGGATCTTTATTGATTCGCAGGCATTGATCGGACGCACAGATTCAGACCGGGACCGTATCGAAAGGTGCGGTCCCGGGATTATAACTTACTCAATTCCCAGTTTCTGCATTTTACGCAGCAGGTTACGGCGGCTGACCCCCAGGAAACTGGCGGTCTGCCCCCGACGCCAACGGTTCCTTTCGAGCGCCGCCCGAATCACCTCTCGTTCGATCCTGTCAATTTCCTCTTCCAGAACCTCCTGCAGAGGCTTTCCTTCATCGATTTTTTTCATCAGGCCGCTCACTGGTGATACACCATTGTCGGAATCGATGGCCGGGAAAAGATCAATCACCGGGTTGGTGGCAGAAAGAGGCACGGGTTCATTGTCAGAGGATGTCAGATTGAATCCGACCGGAAGATCCGCGCTGGTGATCATCTCACCATGGGAGAGAATCACGGAACGTGTGATGACATTCTCCAGCTCACGGACATTCCCCGGCCAGTGGTAGGAGAGCAGCCGATCCATCACATCCCGCGAAATACCATTGATGTTTCTTCCGTATTGAACATTGGCCTTCTTGACAAAATGGTCAATCAGCAGTGGGACATCGGCGGTACGGTTTCGCAAGGGAGGAAGAAAGATGGGGATGACATTCAAACGGAAGTAAAGATCTTCACGGAAATTGCCTTTTGAGACTTCAAGAGCCAGGTCTTTGTTGGTAGCCGCGATGATACGGACATCCGCCTGGACCACACGGTTTCCACCGACCCGCTGGAACTGGTGATCCTGCAGAATACGCAGCATCTTGGCCTGGAGCATGGCATCCATGTCTCCAATTTCATCCAGGAAAATGGTTCCTCCATGGGCATGTTCGAATTTCCCCATCTTCTGGGCATGGGCGCCGGTAAAGGCGCCACGTTCATGTCCGAACAGTTCGCTCTCCAGTAAAGTTGCCGGGATTGCCGCGCAGTTAATCGGAACGAATGGGCCATTGCGGCGTTTGCTGTGACGATGCACTGCGGAAGCCACGAGTTCCTTCCCGGTTCCCGATTCTCCCAGGATCAGAACAGTCACATCCTGGCCCGCGATTTTCTGGATGAGCCGGTAGATATCACGCATCTCGGCTGTTGATCCGATAATCTGGTCGAATCCGAGAGTCGCATCCATCTGCCTTGAAAGGATTTGCAGACGATTCCGCAACAGCCGCTTTTCGAGCGCACGGCGCACCACCACCCGCATCTCCTCGACATCGAATGGCTTGGTGAAGTAGTCGTAAGCGCCAGCCCGGATTGCCTCCAGGGCCAATTCCTTGGAACCATACGCAGTGACAAAAAGGACCGGGACATCTGGATTGATGCGGTTGATCTCTCGCAATGCCTCGATACCATCGAGTTCAGGCATCCGGTAGTCGAGCACGACCAGGTCAAACCGGTTGGAAGTGAAGAGGTCGACTGCCTCACGCCCATTCGAAGCTTCCGTACACTCACACCCCATCGGGGCGAGAGTCTCCTTCATGGCGAAGCGGACATTCTCCTCATCATCCGCCAACAGAATTTGGACATGTTGCCCAGGATCCTCCATCGTCATCCATTCACCCTTGCCTCTTGTATTTTTTCCGTGGTTTCCGGTTGCCAGGCATTCTCATCCACTCCTTCAGCCGGGGAGGGATTCATGGGGAGAGATACTGTAAAGCGAGTCCGGCTATTGCCACTTTGAACACCAATCCGTCCACCATGATCGCAGACAATCGAATCGGTGATCGCCAGTCCCAACCCGCTCCCATGATCCTTGGTGGTATGGAATGGAACAAAAAGATCATCCAGTTCCCCCGGTGGAATCGATGCACCTTCATTCTCGACTTCGATGAGTACCCGGCCGCCATCCCCTTGACGTTCAGCGATCCGGACACAGGTGTCCACGGGAGAAGCCTCGATGGCATTGATCACGAGGTTCAGGAGTGCCTGGATCATGTGTTGGGGACGTAGCAGCAATTCCAGCTGAGGGTTTTCCATTGAGACCTCGATCCTGACCTTCCGCTTGCGGGCCAGGTGGCCCGCCATGTCTGCGATGGTATCGAACACTTTCTGAAGAGATGTCTGGCACGGTTGCTCATCATGCGAGGAGATCAGCAGGGAGAGCCGGTCGATCACCCGATTCACACGATCGACCTCATCCATCATGACCTTGGTGTAAGAATGAACCTTTTCAGTGGAGATCGATTCCGAGGTATGGAGGAGCTGAGACAGACCCCGGATGGAGGCCAACGGATTCCTCACCTCATGGGCTATCCCCGCCGTGATCCGTCCGAGCGAACTGAGCCGTTCAGCAGTACGAATACCTGCATTGAAGGCCTCCAATCGTGTCATATCGAGAACTGTCAGCACCAGCGAGATTGGTTTTCCATCGGAATCCCTTACCCATGCCAGGCGAGCGTTGACCGGGCGAGTCTGACCAAAACGGTCTATCACGCTGACTGTTTCCTGCGGGAAATCGGATTTTGTGCCAAGCGCTTTCTTGAAAAGATCTCCCAGAGCCGGCGCACGTTCAAACACCTCACCGAAAAATCTTCCGGGAAAACGCTCAGCAGGAATCTCAAAAAGACGGGCAGCCATCGGATTGGCCCATTCCACCATCCCTTGGGGATCGAACAGAATCACCCCACTGGAGATAGTCCCAAGGACTGCTTGAGCTCGGCTGGGCAGATTTTTACCCATTTCTTCAAGGACACGATTAAAGGAAGCCGCCAATCCTGACAGCTCGGGTTGCTGGTCCACCACAATGGGATCGCCACGCCCCTCATCGATCAATCGATCCAGCTGGGCTTTGTACTGTTTTAGAGGCAAGAGAATGACCCAGGCCCAGGCCAGACCAGCAAGCCCACCCGCAGCAGCAACCACCCACAATACCCGTCTTGCTGACTGGAGAGATTGCCAGACATTCCCTTTTCCACTGTCCCAACCAAACTCGACATAGGCAATCAGGAACCATCCAACTGCTAATGCAAAAATGATGAAAAAGGTAGGGAGCGCCACCACCAGAGGCAACATAAATGTCCTCGGACGTGCATCCCTTGGCCGATTCTGGGCCATCTTAGGACCGCCTCCTGCAAAAAGTGGAGCGTCTAAAGGGTATAATGAATCAAATCTGACAGAAATGTCAATAGAAAATGGTTTCTAAATCTTTGAGGGACTCTTTTCACCAGTCGGTGTGGCCAGGAAAGAGCCATCCGAAAGATGGACACGCACATCCCGTCCCACCTTGACTGAATGAATCGATTGAATTGGTAGTTCCTCATCTGCCATCTCACACAATGCATATCCACGCCGTAAGGTGGCCTTTGGATTAAGGACCATAAGTCGTCCCGAAAGTGTTTTGATATCACCCTGCCAACGGATCAGCTCCATCCGTACCAGGGACCCCAACCGAGTCTGGCATTTTTCCACCTCTTTACTGAAATCCTGCAAATCTCTTCGAATGGCCTGCTCACCACGTCCGATCAGATCATCCACACGCTGACGGTAAAAAGGGAGGAAGGACGATGGGCTTCGAGCCAGGAGACGGCTGGAGAGTGTTTTCAGACCAGACCGTAGCGTGTCCAGGTCATGCGACATCGTGGAAGCCAGACGGTCTTGGAGTTCCATGAGTTCATTCAGGAGGGCTGAGTGTTCTCCCGCCAGAAAACCTGCCGCAGCGGTAGGAGTGGAGGCTCGCAGATCAGCGGTGAAGTCAGCGATGGTGAAGTCCACTTCATGTCCAATCGCCGAGAGGACCGGAACCGGGCTGGAGGCAATAGCCCTCGCAACCATTTCCTCGTTAAAAGCCCACAGGTCCTCGAGGGATCCTCCGCCACGCGCCAGAATTATCAGGTCGGGATTGAGGCTGGGAGCTTCCTGGAGTGCAGTGGTGATTTCAGGGGGCGCTTCGATCCCCTGTACTCTGACCGGGACGATGATGACATGCAGCGGAGTCTCATGAATCTCCAGAGTTCGCAGGAAATCATGGAGGGCTGCACCCGTGGGTGAGGTAATCACCACCACCTTTCTGATGGGACGGACAGGAATCCGTTTACGGTCGGCATCGAAGAGACCTTCAGCCGCCAGACGTTGTTTGAGTTCTTCATATCGTTTCTGAAGAAGGCCGATACCAGCCTGTGCAAGGCTGGTGACATCGATCTGGTACTCACCACGTGGAGGATAGACGGTGATGGAACCATTGGCCCGCACCAGTTGTCCATCCATGGGGTGAGGACTCATCCGTTGCAGGCGGGATTTCCACATCACCGCTTTCAAAGTGGCGTTTTCATCTTTCAGAGAGAAATAGGCATGACCGCTGGAAGCCACCTTCCAACCCGAAATCTCCCCCTCTACCACGACACGGGAGAATTCATCCTGGAAAAGCCCTGAAATTGCCTCGGTGATCTGAGTGACTGTATAAACTGGACGTTGGAGATCACCTTCCATGCCGGAGAGGAATGATGGCTCAGGGGGGAGCTGTGGTGACCTCAAGCTTTCAAGCCCTCTCTACGGATCGTCGTCATCCGATCCAGCAGGCGGGTGGCGAGTTTCGCCCAGTCCTCATGACGAACCGCGCGAATTCCAGAAACCGCATCGGTGACGGTCATCTTGGGACGGACCACCAGGTAGAACAGGAAATCCAGGAGAGTGCCGATCAGGATGGCATCCGCAAGGGTGGAAGTGACTGCTTTGATGATCCGGGAACCGGTGGAGGGATAACGTCCTTCATGGTTGGTCAGCATAGTTCCCGTGACTAGCTGTCCAAGCGTGCGTCGTGCGAAATAGTAAAGGACGAAGCGGTAGATGAAGAGCACAAGGAAGACAAACAGCAGGATTTTGAGAAGCGCGGCGGGTTGGGCTTTGAAGACATGCCATGAGCTTGGCGATAGAGTCACAATGAACTGATAGCCCTCGGGTTTAAGGCCCAGATCTCCCAGGAAAAAGCGGGTGACATTGGTCAGATGGAAGAGGCCATCCATTAAAAACAATGGCATGAACACGATGAAGTAATCGAATAAACGCGATTTGATCCGCCAAAAGAGGGGGGCATCCAGTCCAGCAAGCGGGATTGGGTGGGGAAAGCGGGCAACACGCTCCGGTGTGGGGATGAGCACCGCTGCTGCTTCCATCGTGGAATCCCATTTTTCTTCGGTTCCGTTTTCCTCGGTAAGCGCCGCGTAAATTGCTTGCCGTTCGGCTTCGAGGATTTCCTGCAGCTCGCGATTGTTCAAACCGGTTTTTTTCGACATAGCTATTGGATTGTAGCGTACCGTTGAAGGTTTTCCAGACGTTTGGGACCGACACCGGGAATGATCGCAACATCATTCCAGTTCCGGAAACGTCCCAACTGCTTGCGGCGTTCAAGAAGCTGACTTGCATAGGTTTCCCCGATGCCTGGCAGGCTCATGAGCTGCTCCATGCTGGCCGTGTTGAGGTTCAACCGGCTTGATCGAGACGTTTCAGGTTGGTTCTGTTCCGGGGCAGAAGAAGACGAAACCTCCGGAATGTTTTCAGGAGTCGGGGAGGCCTGAAGATCAACACTGTTCTCGGGAACATAAAGAAACTGCCGGACCGATTCCAGTTTGCGCGGCCCGACTCCGGTAACCTGGTCCAGGTCCTCAAGGCTTCGAAAGGGACCATGACGTTCACGGTAAGCCAGGATACTGTCAGCAAGTGATGGACCAATACCCGGCAAGTCGATGAGGTCAGCCCGGCTTGCTTTGTTCAGGTCGTGCCGGATGACCTTGGGTGGAACCGGGGTCGCATGCCAGTCGACCAAGCCAAGACTGGTATTCCCATCCGCATGGTGGACCGATAAGGGAAACTGGGTTTTCTGGGGAAGGAGCCGTGGAATGAGGTTGCCTGCGGCAATCAGGACCAGGAGCAAGGCAATCAGGGCCGCCTCGATCTTTTCCAGGTGGAGGCGTGGTTTTTCCGGCTCCTGATCCGGAGCAAGGTTGTGAGGCTCAGATGAGCTCATGAAGGGGCACCCCTGGCGTCAGGCAGTTTTGGGCGGAGAATCTATTATGACAGTTACCGGGCCATCATTCACGAGGGAAACCGCCATTTTTGCTCCAAACACTCCTGTGGCTACAGGAATCCCCTCCATCCGGAGCCGTTGACAGAATGCCTCATAAAGGCGGATGGCCTGTTCCGGAGGTGCTGCATCCACAAAACCCGGACGGCGTCCTTTCCGGCAATCGGCATACAGAGTGAATTGAGAGACCACCAGTGCCTCACCGCCTGTTTCAAGGAGGGAAAGGTTCATCTTCCCAACGGTATCCTCAAAGACACGCAGTTGGATCACTTTGGAGATCATCCATTCAAGATCCTCACAGGTGTCTTCACGATGAATACCCAACAGGATGCAGAATCCTTTTTCGATCTTGCCGGTTACCTTGCCATCCACCATGACACTGGCGGTTGTCACCCTTTGGAGAACCACACGCATTGGAGCGGCCTTCAGGGAATGATGATTCGAGGCGTGTCCTGCACACTTGAGGCGGGACGTCCATCAGGGGCGATGATCCGTCCAGGTTCTTCCTGTCCCTGACTTTCAGCTTTAGCCTTTTCGACCATTTCCCGTACTCTGGGATCACGAACCGTTTGAACAAAAGCCATCTTGAGCTCATCAATCAGGCGTGTGAGGACACGGTCTTCCTCCTCAGTGAGATTCCCTTTGGTTTTCTCCTGAAGGATTTCGAGGATATCGATACTTTCCTGCGCACTTTCGAAGCTGATAAAGAGTTTTCCGGTCACTGGATGAGGCGCAGCCCCCAAAGACATGGCCCCCTGGTTGAAGAAGACGGAAACAACATCCAGAAAAGTGAGTCCCCTTTCCTCTGCCTGTTCATTCTGTTGCCCGGAATCGGACGTGGTTTCATCCACCATAATGGGGCTCCTTTGGGACCTTTCAGGAAAGATCGCTGTTGTAATCGATTGGCTGTACCGAAAAGGCCCATGAAAGTCAAGACTGTTGGGATAGACGGAATTCAAAGGGGCAGCAGCGAAGAGATGAAACATTTACCCAATAGACACCCCCCGTAGGACCGGATCTGTGAAATTCTATTCAATAGGGCATCGGTAAACTCCAGTGGCTATCTTTCAAATGCTGATTTACTATGGAAGACGACTTCAGGGAGGGGTTTACCTGAGTAGGATCTCATGGCAATAGCGGAAATGATTCAGTGGTCCATATGACCGAAAACGGGAAGCTTGATTCAGCAGACGATCGGGCGATACGGGACCAGGTACTGGCTTCGCCCGAGGAGGGGTGGAAAACCTTCTGGGAAATACACGGGAGCTTTGTCTTGAAAATTGCCGGAAGGTTCAAGTTGTCAGCAGAGGATATGGAAGAGGTCCGGCAGGAAATCTGTCATGCATTGATCAAGGACGATTTCAAAGTTCTGCGAACCTGGAATCCCGAACGGTGTTCGTTACGTGGTTTCCTGTCCGTAGTCACCGCACACATCGTTTTGACCTTCTACCGTTCGAGTTTTCACCGGTTCAATCTGAAAAAAGTTGCTCTGATCGAGGACCAATCAAACACTGGAGATCAATACCCCCATCTCGTCGATGCTGCCTTCACAGTGACAGACCGTTTGTACCGGAATCAGGTAGCCGGGTTGCTCCAGAAGAGCCTGGATGAGTGGGTTGAAGAAGAAAAACTGAGTGCCACCGACCGTAGCCTTGTACTTTTGCGTCTCAGAGGGCTCACCTTCAAGGAAATCTCCAGGATGACCGGGATTACCACAAGCCATGCCACAGTAAGGTTTTCCCGGCTCAAGCCACTCCTGCGAAAAAAGCTGGAAGAAGCGGGAATCCATCCGGAAATCTAGTACCTTGTTGGAGTGATGCGGCAACAAAAACCTCACCCCTATATCCCCTCTCCCGCGGGGCGAGGGGACTTGTGGCTCCCCCTTCGCCCTATGGGAGAAGGGGGGTGGGGGGATGAGGTCTGAAACGTTGCACAACCAAATCAACGAAGCACTAGAGTCTGTTGGATTGGTCAGGATGGAAACAGGTATCAACGTGAACGCAGGCGCTGGAGATCACCGCGCGCTCGTTCATTCCCTTTCCCAGCAGCTTTTTGATACCACTCCACCGCTTTCTTGAGGTCCTTTGGAACTCCTTTGCCATTCTCGTACATGTTCCCGAGATTCCCCATGGCGGTGGGATCTCCAGCCTCGGCCCCCTTACGATACCATTCGGCTGCCTTCACCAGGTCCTTTTCCACACCGCGCCCGCTTTCATACATAAAACCCAGATTGCACATGGCCAAGGATTCTCCCCCTTCAGCCGCCTTCCGATACCACTCCACTGCTTTCCAGTCATTTTTTTCAATGGCCATCCCATTGGCATAGGCGACAGCCAGGTTGTGCATGGCCGTTGGCTCTCCGGCTTCGGCTCCCTTGAGATACCATTCCACCGCCTGCTTCTCATCCCTGGCCACTCCCCGTCCCTGCTCATACATTATCCCCAGGCATTTCATAGCAGCGGGATTGCCCGCCAAAGCTCCTTTCCGATACCATTCCACCGCCTGCTGATCATCTTTCTCTACCCCCCGGCCATTCTCATACATGATTCCCAGGCACTTCATGGCCAGCGGTTCACCCGCATCGGCACTTTTGCGATACCACTCCACTGCCTGCTTTTCATCCTTTTCCACCCCGGTACCATTCTCATACATGACACCCAGGTTACACATGCACAGGGCATGACCCTTATCAACTCCCTTGCGATACCATTCGACCGCTTTCACATCATCTCGCGGCACACCCTTTCCATGCGAATACATCACACCCAGGTTACACATCGAGGCGGGTTCTCCTGCCTCAGCCCCTTTGCGGTACCATTCCGCTGCTTTCAACTCATCTTTCTCCACTCCATTTCCATGCTCATACATCACACCCAGGCATTTCATCGCCAATGGGTACTCAAGGTCCGCTCCCATCTGGTATAGCTGAGCCGCTTTTTTCGCATCTTTCTCCACCCCTCGTCCACCTTCATACATCAAACCGAGCCTCTGCATGGCAACCGGATTTCCATACTCTGTGGCTTTCTGGTACCACTTCACCGCTCCCGGCAAGTCAACCGGTAATCCCAAGCCTTCCTCCCTGGCACTCCCCAAAAGGAAGACAGCTTCCGGTTCATTTTTGTCTGCCAGAGATTCAATTTCTGAAATCACCTCCCGGGCTTCACGTTGCGCTTTGTCTTCGTTTTTGGGAAAGTGACACTTCCCCAGAAACTCCAGACGGGCTTTCCACATCCTACCGACAGGGTCACCAGTCTCTGCCGCATCGATGAAAAGCTTCCTGGCCTGATCCAGATCGATTTCACCGCCCAAACCGGTGTACAGGTTGAACGCCTTTCGCAAGATCGCCAGGACTTCCTCATGCGGAGCTTTGAGGACACCGGGCAGGACCACTTTCAGGTAATCGGGCGCGATGCGTCCCTGTACCAGATCCTCGATCACTTTCATGGCCTGTGGTGAACCATTGTCGACAGCTGTCTTTGCCTGATCAAACTGGTCGCTGGTGAGTTTCCCATCCGCCAGCATCCGGGCGAGATCACGCAGTATTTCTTCCTTCAATTCCTGATTTTGTTGTTTCAGGTATCCGCGGCTGATCGCAAGCGGGAGATCCCCTGTCGCTTCCGCCAAGGTAAACAGCGGAACCTGGATTCCTCCCGGTTTCAGACTGCTCCAACGTTCCACCTGCTCACGAATCCAGGGGCCCAGATTCCCTACAGTGATCAGACCGGCCTCATTGGAGGGCGCTCCACCTCGCAACCCCTCCAGAAGAAAATGGGTAAAAGCCCCATGACCCGCCTCTTCCATCTCGTAGCTGTATTGACCAGAGCTGCACGATTTCAGGGTCAGGAATCCTTCCGCCTGTGCAAAGGCCGAGGCGAAATCCCCCGTCATGGATCCGCCGATCCCACGTTCACCATCGCGTGAAACCTTCTCACGGCAGGCATCAAAGATGAGCAGACGGCGTTTACAACGCGAATTCAGGAGAGTCTGCTCAATCCAGGAAAGCGAGAGAGCGGTGGCATTCAATGAACGGCGGCGGCTGTCCTCTGCCAGGACATAGCCCTCGATACCATGAGTGGAAATCTGGATGACGATGCATCCCTCGGGACCCGCCGAGTCAGCAGCCCACTGGATGGCATCCACAATGTTCACATAGGACGGCCTGCCAGTCTCTTTTTCACCGGTCACCAGGAGACGTGCATTCTCCGCCGGGAGATAACCCAGTTCCTTGACAAAGCAATCGCAGACTTCCCGGGCATCTCTGGAACAGAATCGAAGCGGTACCACCGAGGAGTCTTCAAACTGATCAACTCCCACGAAGACTCCGAAGCTCTGTTGTTTGAGTCCAGCGTACTGCGGTTGGGTTTCCGCCAATGGGACCACCTGCACACCACGGGGTTGTTCTACGGCAAACCCCGCCAGCGAGGGGAGGAGCGCTAACAGACCAGCGGCAAAGATACGCATCCGCGATCACCTCAATCTCAACTCATCTAAAGAAACGACACCTATCCTTACTACGAACCATGAAACCGGAATTGCTGAAAATGATACCCTGCATTCACTCCCAGGCAGCCAGTTCCCCTCCCCCCGGCTCTGCCCAGAAAGGCAGCCAGACCAGGGTCACAAGCCGTACCTTCACCTGTGTTTTTTTGGGTTTGACGGAAACCTTTTCCAGCTTTTCAGAGAAAAAACTGGTCTCAGTCGAAATGCGCACGGACTCTTCGGTGAACTCACTTTCCAGCTCTTCGAGCTGTTTCTGGATCATCTCCATGGTCTCCCCGGCACGTTGCACATCTCCTGATTCTCTCATACTGCGGCCGATGCTCCGCGCCGCGGAAGATCCCCTTGTCAGAGTGCTGACCGAGATACTTTTCCTTCCCAGCACGGCAGAGAGAAGTGTGGAGGCCATTGAGAAAGCAGAGGTCATTTTCGCTTCGCGGGCCTGGCTTTTCTGAACTTCGAGGCCCTGTTCCGCTTTACGGAGGCGTTCCTGGAGAGCCGCCATCTTAGGGGCGAATTTCTGACGAAGTTTTTCAACCTCCTCATCCCGCTTCTCACGGGCCAGAAGCTGCAGGCGCAGACTGAACTCGCGTTCTGATTCACCTGGCTGAGAAAACATCTTTAAGGCTGGACAGCTCAGAATCTCCAGGGCCTGCCCACTCACAACAGCATCCACAAAATCCCTGCGCCACGCGGTGTATGATTTGGCCATCGAGGCCACCGATGGCAACGTGGCGAAGGTACCATCTGACACCGGCTCTTTGCCGAGATCCTCCTCGGTAAGGGATGTGGACGAAGCACTGCGCCAATTCACCGCTACCGGTCCCTCTCCAAAAAAAACCACGCCTGAGTAGGAACTTTCACAATCAACTCCCATTTTGGTATCCGAGTATGGAACCTGTGCTGAACCATAAAGGGCAGGTTTGTAAATCAACGTAGCCCCGTCCGGCTGAGGAACACGTATGGGTGCGAATAACTGGTCAACACCAGGCGGCAGGACCGGCGGTTGTCGGGAAGCAGTACCCGCAGTGGAGGTTGTTACAGACCGTGAGGAGGGGCCAACGGGGGACGTGGTGCTGGCTTCAGCAGACTGTGTCCCCTTCTTCTCCCGCATGAGAGTCTGGATCTGCTCACGAGTCAGGGGGCCCCGCAGATAGGACATGACCCAGCGTGTTTCGAAGACCACCGGGTGGTCTTCATGGACATTCTTCATTAGGAAGACACGGCTGGTCAGTCTGGAGAGGATTTCCTCAATCGACTTTCGGTCAAACTCCCCACCGGATGCCGCAGAAGCTCCCTCAAGCCCCTCGATAACACGGGCTTTATCCCGGTCAGTCTGGAGACGTCCAATGAACCAGGTGCCGGCATTGGAGAGACCTTTATAGTCCAGGTCGACAGGATTCTGGGTGGCGAGAACGACGCCCAGTCCAAAGGCGCGGGCCTGCTTCATGAGGGTCAGCAAGGGGCCTTTGGAGGGAACACTGGCGACAGGTGGGCAGTACCCGGCGATTTCATCCATGTAGAGAATGGCACGCAGGCTGGTGGTTCCGGGTTGACGGCGCATCCAACCAAGCACTTCATGCAATAAAGTGGTCACAAAGAACATGCGTTCCGCTTCACCGAGATGCGCAATCGAAAAGATGCCAATGCGGGGCTTTCCTTCATGTGTGTAAAGGACTGAACCGGTGTCGAGAGGCTCACCCTCCATCCAGCTGGAGAAACCCGGAGAGGCCAGCAGGCCATTGATCCTCATGGCCAGGGCAAAGCGCTCCGAGGCCGGGTAGAAGGCCTCCAGGTCCATGACTCCCACTCTTGAAATCGGTGGAGATTGAATCTGCTGGATGAGGGAAGCCAGATCGAGATCAGTTCCCTGCTCCCAAGCCCGGGAGAAGAGATTGGAAAGGAGGACATGCTCTCGGCTACGGACAGGGTCGGCATCGATCCCCAGCAACGCCAGGAGGCTGGTGGTTGTCGAGGAGATCCGGTCATTCAGGAAATCCCGGTCCTGCCTGAGGGTGGCATCCGGACAGGTAAATGATTTGAGGATTGAAACGGGTATCCCGGCACTGCTTCCGGGTGTGTAAACGGCAAACTCGGCGGTTTCACGCAGACGGCGAATACGGTCGGCATCCTGCCCCCATTCCCCCAAACCTTTTTTCCACAAGTTGGCTTGCGCTTCCGCAAACTGGGCCGGGGTCATCCCTTTCCTGCGGGCATCCTCCTCATTCACCCAAGGCAGAAACTCTTCAGGCGAAAGGGTGGGGAAGGTCAGGAGAAGGTTGGAAAGATCCCCCTTGGGATCGATCACGATCGCCGGGATCGAATCGATGGCGGCTTCTTCGAGAAGGCCGATACAGAGCCCTGTTTTTCCACTCCCGGTCATGCCCACACAGACTGCATGGGTGACCAGATCCCGTGAGTCATAAAGCACTAGACCATCTCCGGGTCTGGATTCGGCCAGGTTGTATTCACGCCCGAGGTAGAAGACTCCCAGCTTCTCGTAATCAAGCATGGATGAGGCCCCCAAGTTCGAAAGGATGTTGATCAGGAACATGGGTGCCCCGCTTCGGGGCACCCTGCCTTCTCACACACTATTATTCTTCTCCGGTTTCATCATAACGGTAGAGCTCCATGTCGATGGCATTCTGACTGGAGATCAGCTGAAGCGGCCAGGCCGGCGAGAGATCATCAGGCTTGACGCGCGCGCTTCCGAAAACAAAGACAGCTCCAAACTTGTCGAGCGTATAGAAACCATCCGGACAGCCCGCGGAGAAATCAAAGTCCGTGAAGATCGAGTACACATCAATTCCGAAGAGGCCGCTGTCGGACTCATCATCATCAGGGGTTTCCGGATCATCAAAACCAGCCACCACATAGGGCATTCCGGTTGTGGTTATCAGGCTGCCCGGGTTGAGGGGATCATCATTGTGGGTGAAGTAGACCGGGTTTGAGACCTGATCGACTGGCACAGGATGGATACCACCCCAACCATCAAACACAACCAGTCCTTCCCGGGAGGGATGGATCTCAGCATCCCGGCAGATATCCCGTCCGGGGAACATGGGATAAACATATCCATTTGGAGCAGGCTCGAGCAGTTTTCGTGGATCGTTATCCGGGAGACCCGTATAGGTTCCCGAGGGAATCAGTCCACCTCCGGAGTGGATCTGATAGCGGGCTCCCATGCTATCAAAGACAATATATCCCTCAGCACGATTGAAGGGAGCAAATGCATCCACCACCACAAGCGCCACCGCCCGTAAGGACGATCCACCTGGATTCGGCAATTCCGGTGATCTCAGGAAACCAAAAGGAACATCATATCCAAGCGGGAGAAGGATATCGGTTCCCGGAACCAGGGAAGGATCCCCCGGTTCCTTGGTATCACCCGCACGGTAGATGCCACCAAAGTCAGTCAGGAGCCAGAATCCCTCGCTACTGCCGGACATCTCGATATCCACCGCACGGCCAAGCGGAAACTCGGGACTGGATGGGAAAAGGAAGTCAGTCGGGATGTTATCCGCCGGATGATCCATAAAAGTTACTACACCAGCGCCATCCATCACCACCAGATCTTCTGTTCCCGGGATACCCTCATTGGCGATTGCCCGCTCCATGTCAAGAGCAAAGTCTTTCTCATAGAACAGCTCCCCCTGAACAAGTGGAGGATTCCCGGCCCGGATGATCTGCCCGGTGGTGATCAGCATGTAGAGGCCACTGTCACACCCCGGCGTATTGGTGATGGTCGGAGTAGGGGAGTTCGTGGGGGTGAAGGTGGGGGTTCCCGAGGCGGTGGGAGTTGCGGTGTAGGTGCGTGACTGTGTGAAAGTCCGGGTCTGTGTGAAGCTGCGCGTTGGTGTCGATGTCCGAGTCTGAGTGATGGACGGTGTGAAGGATTGGGTCGTGGTCAGCGTGGGTGTGGGTGTAAAAGAAGGTGTGAAAGTAAGACTCGGTGTCGGGGTTGGAGCCAGCACGGTAAGTTCAGCGGTACAGCTGGAGATGTTGTTAGCATTGTCAGCCACCGTGATCGTGATGATGGTGATACCAACCCCTACAGGAGTTGTGGGTGATGGATCCTGGACGATCAGGAACTGGTCGGGGGGGGTACAGTTATCACTGGCAATGATGGTGGACAGGTAATCTGGAACTGGTGCGGTTCCAGCGGGTCCCGCCACAACGGTTTCCGAGGGGATACACTCAAATGCAGGTGGTGTATGGTCTAAGACGGTCACCACCGCGGAACACTGAGCCACATTGCCACTGCCATCAGAGACAGTCAAAGTGACTGTATTGGGACCATCCTGATCACAGGTGAAAGAATCCGGCTCGACCGAAAACGTAAGTGGTTCACCACAATTGTCTGTTGCGCTGGCAAGAACCTGCTCGGGAGTGATGCTGACAGTCCCATCAGGCCCCAGGAATACTTCGATATCCCTGCATGTGACCTCCGGAGCGGATGCATCCAGCACAGTCACAGTGGCCGTGCACTGATCGATCTGGAAACTGGGGTCCATCACGGTCAGCACGACCTGGTTGGGGCCAATGTCGCCACAACCAAAGATTGGTGGAGTGACAGTCATGCTATGGATTGAGCAGTTGTCGGAACTGCCACCATCCACCTGCTGCGGAGAAAGGATGACACTCCCGGACTCATCCAGAAACACGGTCACATCCTTGCAGACTGCCGTGGGAGGAGCGCCATCCTCCACGATGATAGTGGCCACACAGGAAGATGACTGATTCTCATCATCGGTAACAGTGAGGGTGACCTGGGTGGCTCCCGGGGAGAAAGGACCGGCGGGTTCCAAAGTAAATGTCAGGTTACCCCCATCAGGATCAAAGGATCCATTATCAACCTCCTGGCCGGTGACCAGGACTGAACAGCCCTGGGTCAGCACCCTGCTGATGGTCCTGGCACAGTTTGCCACCGGTGGTTGAAAGACCTGAACCGCTGTCGCATCCCCCTCCTGGGGAGTAGTGGGGTCATCTGTGGGGGTATCCGGGAATACCTGGCCTGTCACCAGCCCCTGGCACACAATCTCCAGGACATCAGGTGGCAGCAAGTCATCGATCCTGGCCACAAATTCGATGGTGATACTCCCCACCAGGCCCGCCACGCTTCCCACGAAGACACTCACCGCAGTATGACCAGGATCATTCCCCTCTGTCACCGAGCCCTGGCTGGTGGTGACAGAACCCACCACCAGAGTGGTGTGAGGATCCACACCACTGCTGAATTCCACTCCCTGGGCGGTTTCTCTTCCGGTGTTGGTGATCCATGCCGTGTAGAGGACCGAGTCGCCCGGATCAGCCATGCCATTGGAGTTCTGGTCAGTCAGCAGGTCCGCTGTCAAGGTGACATGGATGAGGGGTTCAAAATCGAGGACTGTCACTGTCGGATCAGCTGGTGGTACAGTTTCAGGGTCATCAGTCAGCAGGTCCGGGTAGTTGTTGCTGGTGACAAGTCCCTGGCAAGCCACCTGGAAGGTGGTCAACGGAACAGGGTTGTTAATCTTGACCAGAAAAGCGACCCACGCGACACCCTCATTGGCGGGAAGAGTTTCCAGGTTCACTGTCACCGTGACATCGCCAACAGTTTCACCACTCAGGATATGGCCTTGAGTGGTGGTCACGGACCCGACCAGCAAAGCGGTATCGGGACTGACTCCGGTTGTGAATTGGACATTACTTGCTGATTCACGGCCGGTGTTGGTGATCTCCAGCAGGTACCTGAGAGTGTCTCCCTCATCAGCCAACAGGTCACCATCCAGATCCATGAACAGGATGTCGGTCAAGGTGGCGGTAATGAGCGGATCGAAGTCCAGCGGGGTGACCGTAGGATCTTGTGGAGCGGGTGTATCCGGGTCATCAGTTTTCAATGAAACGATATTGCTCCCGGTCACGGAGCCTTGGCTCTCCACCCGGGTTACATTCATGGGGACGGGATCTTTGACCTTGACCGAGAATTGGATTGTCAGGGAACCACCAAGTCCGGCGATGGTCCCCACATCGACCGCAACAGTGGTATCACCCACAGTGTTCCCACTGGTGACTGTTCCCTGGGTTGTGGAGACAGAACCAAGGACAAGAGTTGTGAAGGGATCAATACTCGATGAGAAAAGAATCCCCCCGGCGTTACGGTCACCAGTATTCGTGAGAACCACGGTATAGCGGAGAGTATCACCCTCATCCGTCAATCCATCTCCATCCAGATCCACGAGAAGCGAGTCCACCATCGTAGCGGTCACATTGGGAGTAGCGGTAACCGGGGTTACTGTAGGATCACTCCATCCCCCCTCTGAGGGATCATCGGTGGGGAGGTTGTTGAGCTGATCACTTGAAACAAAACCCTGGCAGGTGACCTGGGAGATGCCCATGGCAAGAGGTGATTGGACACGCACCTGGAACGTCATCGTGGCCTCGCTTCCATCAGGAAGGTCATAGAGGTTGATGGATACCGAGGAATCCCCACTCCCGTTACCCTGAATGACAGATCCATGGGAGGTGGTGACAGTTCCGGCAAGGAGGGCCGTATTGGGATCGACACTACAATCAAAGGTCACATCCCGTGCCGTTGTCCCATAATCATCCACCGGGTTCGTAATAACGGCTGTGTAACGGATGATATCTCCCGCATCCACGATTCCATCACTGTCTATATCTGCCCACAGATTATCGATCAATGTGGCAGTGAGGATTGAGGTAGTCCCGAGGGGTAAAAGAACCAGGTCCGGAGAGGTGGAGCCTGATCCTGCCGACAGGGAGATGGCACCCACATCCGTGAAGTTGGCACCTGCGCCAGATTCGACACTGAAATCATTGAAAGGGATGGCATAATTGCCTTCTGACGGACCTGGAAGGGTGAAGTTGAAAACCGACACATTCCCCGCACCAGAATAGACCCGCAGGACCACATCAGTGGGAAGGTCATTGAAAAAGGACCGCAGAAGCAGGGCATCCTGAGTCCAACCGGAGGTCAGATCGACACCCCCAAGACCTGTTGGATTGATGGTTGAGGGATCATTGTCAAAACCATCCCATTCCACACGAGCGCCGCCTTTGATAGTTGCATCCTGGGACAGAGAGAAAAATCCATCCCCCACACCCGCCCGGAGGCTGTATCCATTGATGGTTCCTCCCGTGAGATTCACAAGCAAATCGCGTTCGAAACCGATGATACTGGGACCGGTCACCACCGAAGAAAGAGAAGCACCCGCTGGCGGGAAAGTGACTGACAACTGGGCCTGGTCCACCATCCAGTCATCGATCGTGACCGGTTGAGCCTGGGACCTGCCCATCATCCATAAAGTAAACGTCAACAAAAATAGAAGCCGGAAGAAAATGAAAAACCTATCCTGAGTACAACTAATAGGGACAACAGAGGACGAACTCCCCAACGGCAGTCGATGTGTGGAAGACTTCTGAAAGAAAGCAGAACGAGTGTGCATACTCCATCCCTCCTGAAAAATGATCTATTGATAAAAGCACGAATGGCAAACAACCCCTCAACAGAACTGGGCAATGATCCTGAGGATGGAGCCCTTGAAAGGACTCCGCAAAGATGTGGTGCCCATTACGGTAACACCTGTTTTCCACAAGGCCCATATTCCCCCCTGACAGACTCAGAGGGAATGAATCAGTTGATCGGCCTCATCCAATCCGCCAGTAGGAGCAGCAGGTCTCCAGGGCCGATTCTCCCATCCCCATCGACATCCAGTTCGGGGTGAACAGCGGTCGGTTCGCCTACAGGGATGGTGGTTGCCGTGGCGGTCGGGATGGTTGTGAATGTGGGAGTCTCAGTCGGGACAAGCGTGGGAGTAAAAGTGGGTGTCCCGGCCTGATCCGGAACCAGGAAAAAGAAACGGTTTTCCTCATTGTCGCTGTTGTCAAATCCAACTGAGAGACACTGGCTCTGGTACCCCTCACGGGTGACACAGATATTGAAGTCGGCATCCCAGAAAACATTATTAGCATCCACATCAATACGCAGGTGGATGACTCCATCAGGCCCGGTGGTACAGTGGCTTTCTGTCCCGAAATTGGGAGTATAGTGTGGAGGATCTGCCGTGAAATCATAGTAAGCAATGTTTCCAATACCTTCATCATCCAGGTAGGTCGCAGTCACCAAAGCCCCCGCAATTGGAGTGACTCCATCCTGTTCAGTGACTAATCCCCCCACATACAGTTCATACCACTCATCCTTGGGGATCACGGAGGCTTGAAACTGGTCCATGAGTGAACCCATTACTGGTCTCTCTTGTGCCACGCTGAAAGAACAGAACAAAGAAAGGAAAATGACAAAGAGACTCAAAACCCACGGGCCACGCATAGGAATGCCCTCCTTCAGGATCACAGATTGACTGACTATACCCCGCTGCCGCACCTGCCACAAGGTAAACGAAAAGCCTTTCAATGAGCTGCTTCTTCATTATCCTCATTTTTTCCTATGTCACTCAAACGATTAAGACAGGGCGCTATGCATGTCGTTTCTGGATGAAGAAAATCAACAATTGACTTGAATATTTTACGGAAACATGCTAAGAGCAGAATGGATGGGGGAAAGCGATACCTCCGGAAACACTTTCATCCCACAACCCATATGCCAGGAACAAGAGGAGGAGGGCTATTCGATGAAGGATGCTTTTTTAACCAATTTCATACCCAGACACGGGGGATGGATCCAGCCAATCATGACACGTAGAGGATTTACCCTGATTGAGCTTCTGATCGTTATCGCCATTATCCTGATCCTCATCTCCATCGCACTCCCCAATTTCCTTGAAGCTCAGATGAGGGCCAAAGTCGCCAAGTGCAAAGGTGAAATCCGCTCCATTACCACCGCTCTCGATTCATACTTCCTGGATTTCAAAACCTACCCGGCGGAGAGTGAGCATGATCCTTACCAGAGGACCAGGTTCTCACGTGGCCTGCTCTGGCTGACATCACCGATCAAGTACATGTCCAGAATCCCGGAGGATCCATTCTCCGCAGACCGGGGGAGTGATGGAAGGGGACCATTCGTTTATGAAACAGGTGGAATCATTAACGGAGCTGGATCGAAGTGTATTCAGTGCCTGGCAACATGGGCTATTTTCACGGATGGGCCAGATCAGCTGGAAAATCAGATTGTTTCAGCAAATCCACACTATGGACTGCCGGATGACGGGTCGGTGGATTCCTACTCGCCCACCAATGGGACTCGCAGCTATGGAGACATTTTCCAGTTCGGCGGCGATCCTTTCTGGATTGGTGTCAGATCGGGATCAGCCATGCGTTCCGTCTACAAACCTTCAATGGACTTCGGACTTGTCGTGGATCGCGAATATTTCCTCCACCGTCTGCCACCCAAGCTCAGGTAAACACCAGGATCAAAACCTAATGATCTCGGGGGAGCGCTCGGCGCTTCCCCCGGGATCATGAACCAGTCTATCACTCCTGCTGGCGGCTAAAGATCCCCTGTAAAAAGTCACAAGATTTGTTCTTCAGGAACTCATACGAAGATCTGAGTTTGACCGCAAACTCTCCCGGGTTCTGCAAGGGCTGCAGGTACCGTGAACTCAACTCCAGGAAGAGCATCCTCGGTTCTCGAAAAAAGGGTTCAATCCGCAGTTGAACCTGGGTCGGATCTTCGGGAAGGGGGGGAAACTCCACACGCAAGCAGAGCCCCAGGATCGGACGGCCGAACTTTTCCAGATCACTATCATCCAAAGCGAACAGGTTTCTGCGGATCAAAGGCATGACAGGCCCTTCAAAAGGAAGCAGGTACCGTAGAATGCCTTGCTGGAAGATCCAGATGGGACATCCAATCCGCTGTTTGACCTCGGTGGTAATCGGAACCACCTGATCCAGGAACTCATCAAAATTGACCTGCGTGGGCTGTTCCTTGATGACCAGCCGATCCGGATAGATCTCACAGGTTCTTTGATCACCCTCTTTGAGCAAAGCACCCCCCCCACCGGGAAGCAGTTCAAACTGGGGATAACGGAAGCGATCAGACAGGGCCAGGTAGAGCTCTTTCAGGGCCCTTTCCTGAAGTGCTTGTGCAGGTGAATGCAACTGAACAACAAAACCATGAGGAATCAGACGCTCAACGAACATGGGGGGATTATCTCTCATTTCGTTCCGGGATTACAGAATCCACGGAAGAAGAAAAGAAGTTGGAGGTAGATATGGTGGTGGAGTAGCGAATTCATTCGCATCGGATAACCTATGCGAATGAATTCGCTACTCCACCACGTGTCTTAGTCCCAATCAACCCCGGCGTTTCTGGAAATCCAGCATGAAATCCCGCAATGCTCGGACACCCTCCTCCGGCATGGCGTTATAAATCGAAGCGCGGATCCCGCCCACCGAACGGTGTCCTTTGAGTCCATCCATTCCTTGTTTCTTGGCTTCGGAGACGAAATCTTTTTCGAGTTCCTCGGAGGGTAAACGCCAGGTGACATTCATGATGGAACGGCATTCTTTCTGAGCATGTGGACGGTAGAAGCCTCCACTTGAGTCGATGGCCTCATAAAGCAAACCTGCTTTACGACGGTTGATCTCCTCCATCCTGGCCAACCCTCCGATGTCTTCGAGGAGCCACTTGGTTACCAACAGGGTCATGTAGATGGCGAAAACGGGTGGGGTGTTGTAGACCGAGTTATTCTCGGCATGAACACGGTAAGAAAGTGTCGAGGGAAGATTTTCCCCACAACGCTCGATCATGTCCTCTCTGATAATCACCAGGGTCAGGCCCGCGGGGCCGACATTCTTCTGGGCACCGGCATAGATCAGGCCGTATTTCTCGATTTGAATGGGTCGAGAGAGGATATCCGATGAGGCATCACAGACGAGGGGCACATTTCCAGTCTCGGGTTCGGTTTGGAACTCCACGCCCTGAATGGTTTCGTTAGAGGTGTAGTGGACATAGACTGCTTTGGGGTCGATTTCGAGCTCGGAATTATTTGGTACGCGGACATAGTTGTCACCCTTGCCGGTCCAGGCTACCCGTGGTGAGCCTTCCTTTTTGGCCTCCTTGATGGCCTTATCTCCCCACGAACCGGTCAGGATGTAGTCCGCTGACTTGCCTTCCCCGCGCAGCAGGTTCATGGGGACCATGGAGAACTGCATACTGGCTCCCCCCTGCAGGAAAAGGATCTTGTAATGGCTGGGCAAACCAAGGAGTTTGCGAAGGTTAGCGTCGGTGGCCGCGAAAACTTCATCGGCCGGTTTAGACCGGTGGCTGATTTCCATGATCGACATGCCCACGCCAGGCAGGGCAACCAGGTCACGCTGGGCTTCCTCGAGTGCTTTAACCGGCAGTACCGCTGGTCCTGCGGAAAAGTTGAAGATTCTTGTTTCCATCGCTATACCTCCTTGAGCAGAGTCACCGGATTATCAGGGGGGCTATCTTTCGCATAAAAACATCCGGAAGACCAGCCCCAAAAAGAAGGTCCTTGCTTGAAAAATGGTACCGGCTGGTTCACGATGGGGGGCATACGGTTCAAAGACCGTAACCACGAAGACGATAATGGGGTCTGTCACTTCCCTCCCCATGGGATGGACCGATTGATTCCACCCAATTCATGAAGGAGGTAGAGTTTGCATGAGTTGCTTTTCAAAAGTCTTGATAATCCTGGTGTTGGGTCTGTTAATGCCTGCTCTGACAATGGCACAGAGTACGGATCCCATTGGAGCTGGAGCCACACCCCTATCGGCCAACTTCGATATCTGGCCTGACTTTCTCCCCGTCAATAATGACTTCAACAATTATGACATCTCGGCCATTGGAGCCGACACGGAGACCCAAAGAGAGGAGTTCGTGGTCTTTGGTGTCTCCAATGACAACCAGTGTGGCCCCAAGGTGGCGGTGATCTCCAGCAATGGGGTGGAACTCGGGGCTCGTGATGCCATGGTGGATGATACTGGGGCACAATTTATCGGGGCGGCCGCCATTGCGAACTATGGGGCAGCGGATGGTTTTTCTTTCAAAGCCAACATCGATGGAGATCCCTCCACCGGGCAGTTCCTGCTCAGCACGGTCTTTTTCAACAACAACACCAGCGAACTGGTCACTTTCCCAGGAGCCACCGTGGCGGCCTTCAGCTATCTGGCCTCGGATCTGGGACCTTATTACCTTTATGATCACTACCTGAGTCAGCGTTTCTCCCGCGATGTCACCAAGGTGAGCAATCTGTCCCCGGGCAGGAACATTCCTTCGGCAGCCTCCCATACCTTGTCTCCCTGGTTCCCCGCCGCTAACCATCAGAGTCAGGCGGCTGGGTGTGCGATCCTTTCCAATGGGAATTCCCTTCACTACATCTGTGACTTGAGCCGTCAAGGCAGCGGATCCGGCCTGAAGGGGGTTGCGGAGTATTATGTCGATAATGGCCTTGTGCCGTTGCTTAATGCTGGGACCAGCCACCAGTGTAACCTTCATACAGTGACTGATGCCGCTGCAGCCACTTTCGTGGTGAGTACGACCCCCACCTTCGTCAACCCAGAGGGTGGTTTCACATTCCAGAACTCGACCAGTCAACAGGCGGATGCGGGCGAGGGATGGTTTGCCATGAGGGCTGATAACAATAACGGGTCGTTGGCGTTCTTTCGCAATGATGGAACCCGCATCAAGCAGATCTATGATTACAAATCCCTGTATGAAAACACGGATGGACTGCTTCCCAATGCAGCCGATTCCATTTCGGTTAACGCCAGAAATGCGATTTCAGCTTCCAGCCGGATTCTGTTTGTCGTAGCACGCTACCAGGCCAATTCCAATGGAATCGACCGCCCGGCTGTCCTGCGTTTCCAGGTGAATCCCGGACTGACTGATGTCACCCCATTGCCGATCATCGTGGCCGATGATGATTACACTTTCCCCGCTACTGCCGCGGTTAACGAACGGACCATCGACATCTACGCCAACGCTCAGGGTAGCTTCATTATCGGCTGGCGCAGGAATGGTGCGGAAACAACCGGTCCAGGTGCCCCAGTAGCGCGTGTTTTCAAGTCGAATGGGACTCCCGCCACGGGAAGCTTCTATGTTTCTTCTCTGGGTGATCCCACTGCCGATACCGCGGAAAATCAGATTCTGAATGGCCAGGTGAAGGTGGCGATTAGCAACGAGGTAGCCTGCGTTACCTGGTTTACCGAAAATGGAGTGGGGACCACCAATGCCAATGACTGCTCCGGATCGCCCAAATCACAGGCCCCCTCTGGCTACGCTGTTTCCACAGCGGCGCGGTTTTTCCTGGTGAACCTGACAAGCGTGGGAGATTGGGATCTGTATTGAGGATCGAGCCGGGATGGCCCTGGGCTGATTTTCCAGGGCCATCCTACAGGACCAGACTGAGATTACCTTTCCTGCTTCTTCCCTTTAGAGTCCTTTTTTCTTTTCGTCTTCCCTCTGGCCTCGGGGCCGAGTTCCAACAGGGTTGAAAGTTCGGACATGAACTCGGTCACGTCTTTGAAGGAACGGTAGACTGAG
>CAYZUX010000014.1:0-54786 GCA_964481775.1 uncultured bacterium
AACCCTTTGGCGGATATCCGAGACATTGGGACTCCAAGCTGCTCGCTCTTCTTGAGGAGGCCAATCCTGATGGGCAGATTTGGAAATCAGGAGAAAGCGTTACTGCCTCATCTCCGTATGGTCAATTCCACGGGAAAAGCATCTTTGAAGCAGCAGAAGGTTATGCGGGTCCCGATGGACCAAAGGCCGCCATTGGATATCAACCCACTTCCGATGAATGGGCTGCTCCAAATATCTATGAGGACCACGCTCAGAGGGGATCCTTACCACTGGCTGGGGCCACATTACCTGAGCACAAAGTCTGGTTCTTTTATCTCGCTCGCCTGTGTAACCATTGTACTTACCCCGCATGCCTTGCTTCATGTCCCCGTCAAGCGATTTACAAACGTCCCGAGGATGGAATCGTTTTGATTGATCAATCGCGTTGCCGTGGATACAGGAAATGCGTAGAAGCTTGCCCCTACAAAAAATCAATCAACCGTCCAAATACAGGGACGAGTGAGAAGTGTGTGGCATGTTACCCACGTATCGAAGGCAAAGACCAGGAATTGAGCCCGAATGGGGAACCTTGTGAAACAAGGTGCATGACTGCTTGCCCCGGACGGATCCGCCTGCAGGGACTGGTTCGTATCTCTGAAGATGGACAATGGGCTCAAGAGCCATCCAATCCTCTTTATTACCTTATACGGGAACGTAAAGTAGCTCTTCCCCTTTATCCCCAGTTTGGAACTGAACCCAATGGCTATTATATTCCTCCACGATGGGTTCCTCGTCCCTATCTTGAGCAGATGTTCGGACCGGGAGTTATCCATTCAATTGAACAATACTCATGTCCAGACCGTGAACTCCTGGCAGTCCTGCAGCTTTTCCGTTCCAGTCAGCAGATTCTATTCCGGTATAGCATCATCAAAGGTGACAAAGTCGCTGAAGTCCCAGTAACAATGCCAGATGGATCATCCAAAGTTCAGGAAATCTATAACGACACTGTTCTTGGATACAATAAACTGGGAGCTGAGGTGGTACGTATCACTATTGAGGAACCTGTCTTTGAACGCGACAAAGTATACGCGAACAGCATTTAACCGGAATGAAGTTCTGAACCATGAAATGTGTCACATTAGTTTATTTTGGCCTGATTCGTGAAAGGCGTGGGATGTCAGTTGAATCTTTGACAACAAACGCTGAAACAGTCAGTGATCTTTTCGAGGAAATCAGAACCAAGCTGAGTTTTCAATTCCCCAAGGCAGCCCTTTCTGTTGCTGTCAATGACGACTTCCGCCATTTTGATACCCCTCTTCATGATGGCGATAAAGTAGTATTTATGATGCCAGTCGCAGGTGGATAATGAGATTTCTGATTACAGACACGATTCTTGATCCTGACAAACTCAGACTTGGTTTTGTCGAAGAGAATTCAGGCGCGCTTGTCACATTCGAGGGATGGGTAAGGAATGTTAACGAAAGGAAAAAAGTGTTACTTCTTGAATATGAAGCCTACCAAACCCTGGCAACCCTTGAAGGAAACCGGATCATCGAAGAGGCTCTGAGTCGTTTCGAAGTTCAAAGGGCGACCTGTGTTCACAGAACCGGAACCTTGGTGATCGGTGAGCTTGCGGTCTGGATCGGGGTCTCAGCCAGTCACCGTGAAGCCGCCTTTGAGGCATGCCGTTATATCATTGATGAAATCAAGAAACGTGTCCCCATCTGGAAAAAGGAGTATTACGAAGGAGAAGAGCCTGCCTGGCTTGACCCAACAAGAGGAGACGATCATGAAACACCCGCGGGCTCCTCTCATTGACCGTTACGGACGTCACCACACCTATCTCAGAGTTTCAGTAACCGACAGGTGCAATTTTCGTTGTTTATATTGCATGCCTCGCAACGGGATTCCTTTTTCAGAGCAATCCTCGCTGTTAACCTTTGAAGAAATTATTCGTATTGTCCGGTTATTCGCGGAGATGGGAATTAGGAAAATTCGCTTAACAGGCGGGGAACCGCTTGTCCGTAAAGACTTGGATAAACTGATAAAAATACTTTCTTCGATCTCTGGGGTAGAGCGGGTTTGCTTGACAACCAATGGGGTTCTCCTCGGAGAACTTGCCAAGAGGTTACGTGATGCAGGTCTGGCATCTCTCAATATCAGCCTTGACTCATTAAAACCTGAACGGTTTCATCGGATCACTGGTCAAGACAGACTTTACGAGGTTTTGCATGGAATTAAAATTGCTTTGCAGGAGTCCTTTGATTCCGTCAAGTTGAATATGGTCGTTATAGGTGGTGTTAATGACGACGAAATACTTGATTTTGTTCGATTTTCCTTGTCGTTGGGAATCAATATCCGGTTCATTGAATTCATGCCCTTTCTCGCGAATGATTGGAAACCAGGCTTGCTGGTTCCTTCCATCGAGATTCGCAAGCGAATACAGGATAGATACGAGCTTATCCCCATCATTCCATCTCACAATTCCAAACAGATTGCCAACGAATACCAGATTCCCGGGATAAAAGGAACAGTCGGATTTATTGCTTCGATGAGCAACCAGTTCTGCAAAAGCTGTAACCGTTTGAGGCTCACATCGGATGGAGGAATAAAAACATGTCTTTTTGGTCCTGTAGAAGGGAACCTCAGGGATGAGATACGATCTGGCGCCGGTGATGACAGATTGGAAAGCCTTTTACGGCTCTGGATTGAGCAGAAACCTGAACGTCACGATCCCATGGAACGGCTTCATATTTCTGTCCGTGAACCCATGGTCATGATAGGGGGATGAATGTGTTTGATACTTCTGGAAAGTACAGGATGCTCAGGACAGCTACAGAGGTATCGTCGCTGTGTGTTTCTGAATCAACTCCATCAATCATACATGAGGGTAAAATATTAAAGGGCGCCCCCCCTCAGGTGGCCTGTGGGGTGCTATCCAGGCTGCCAAGAACACCAGCCAGATCATTCCTTTCTGTCATCCCAAACCCGTTGAACATGTTACCATTGAGTTCAATCTCGTGTCATGCCGTATCCCCTCCACAGTCACGATTAAAAGCACTTACGAGACAGTCATCAAGGTCGAGGTAAAGAGAAATGATTAATTCTCTTTTCAACACTTCAAACGTTCCCTGGCAGCCAGATACTCCTCAGGGGTATTGATATTGGTCAGTTCATCAGCTCGTTCCGCACAAATACCATGGTAATCCATTAAACCAAAGGCTGCTCTTAAAGACCTCTCACCCCGATCCATGCAATCCTGAAGGAGTGATCGGCTGCTCGGTTCGTAGATCGCAAGTAAAGGCTCCATTTGTTGATTGGCTGATAGGAATGCAGTTACAGGAACCAGCGGATCACGCGAGTTGATCAGATCGAGAATGGTTTCCCGTGTGACAAACGGCATATCACATGCCATAACAAGCCAGGCTGCTGTAGGAGCAAACGCAAAAGCCGACAGGATAGCCCCCATTGGTCCAGAGTTCTCCACCAGATCTTCAATCACCGCAACACCATGAATACCCAGGTCTCTACTCTGCCCCGCCCGTAATGAAACAAATACAGGGATGTTGAATGAAGAGAGTAGATTGACACAATACTTGAACTGTGGCATTCCATGATAATCAATCTGATGTTTACTCCGGCCCATGCGGGTGCTTTTACCTCCAGCCAGGACAAGCCCCTGCAAGACCGGCTGAGCTGTAGATCCATTGGTCAGAAAACCCGAATCCGCCATGCCTGTTGAATCATTCCCTAATACAAAAGCATTTTAATCCCGGCAATAAATAAAACGAGCGCCAAAAGGCGGGACTGAATTAATGGAGAGAGTCGATTCGCACCAAGCAGACTCCCAATGAAAGCCCCCATACAGACAGAGAGCATCCAGCCCAACAACGGCCAGGTTAAAATTGAGTCTGAAACTCCCAATCCCATCAGTCCCGCGATGGAATTGATGAGGATAAACGCCGAGGATATCCCCGCTGCATGGCGGGTATCAGTCCACCCGGCCAGGATCAGGAGTGGAGTCAGGAAAATCCCTCCCCCGACCCCCGTCAGGCCTGAGAGAAATCCAATCCCCGCTCCTGTCATAACAGCCAACGATAGCGGGATATCAGGGGGATGGAGATGGGCTCTATCCTTCGCTCCCCAACAAAGGGTTTTCCAGGCTGCATACAGGAGCACCAATCCAATCAATTCCCGGTAAATCCCTTCAGGGAGGTTGACCATCGCCCCAAGAAATGCTGCCGGGGCCGATGGAAGGACCAGTAGGAAAAGCAGTTTCCATCGGATAAGGCCGGCTCTCCAATACAGGAATGTTCCGAGGAGAGTGACCACGACATTCAACGAAAGTGCTGCAGGCCTCATCACGGAAGGCGAGAGACCCGCCAAGGCCATGACTGCAAGGTAACCCGAGGCGCCTCCCTGCCCCACTGATGAATACAGCAAAGCGATAAGGAGAAAAATCAGGCCTAGCAGGTAAGGCAGTAGTGTGGACGGCATTTCCATGGGATTTGTTTTCGAAGGAATAAATGTGTTTTTCAGTTCAAAAAGATTTTTTCGAGATGTCTCACCAAGCTGGTGAGCGGTACCCCGCCTGCCGCTGGGGTACCGCTCATTCTGGAATCCCGTGCTCAAGTTCTTTTTAGTTCCATGCACGCTTCCATATCCAGCTCCGGTTGAAACCGGGAGTCGCCTTAATACTCTTTCCAGTTTTGAACATGCACCAGGCCTCCGGAAGGTCCGCCTGGATCCTTGATCACGCCATTCATCAGCAGGTCGTCATCACCCCGTGCGCCATCCTTGAAATACAGGGTCACCTTTCCGGGAGTGAGGACTGCTCCTGTTTCTCCATCAAACAGGAACTCATACCAGTGTGGCGTAGGATCGGATGCGGTTCTTCCATACTTGTAGTAGGAATCGATCTGGGTCCCTGATGGAAGCATGATCTCGACAGTCGCGCCACCTCCAACCTCAACTCCAGCAACCGCTTTGGCGGAAGGCATATCCGCGAGGTTCTCGAAACCTATCAGCCCAAATGGGAAGCTCTCTCCTGGTGGAGGATCGGGGAGAGTGGAAGGATCGACCGCATGCACCCCGGCGAGAACGTTACCGGGCGGTACGATCAGGGTCAGGAATCCGCCATCATTTGCATTGGGAACAGAAACCACATTGGGCTGGAACTTATCGGGGACACCGTCCTGGTTGCTATCGCCGCCATTCGGGCCCTGATCCTCGATGCTGTCGGCCACTCCATCACCATCGCTGTCAGCACCACCACCCACAGGTGTTTGAGTGGGCGTCGGCGTTGGCCCGGCCTGGTTGGTGGTCAGTTCGAAGGTCATGTCCCATTGTCCGCCGAGAGGACTGCTGAGGGGTTGACCTGTCAAGGTCACTGATCCCACCGTCGGAGCCATTGGACTGAATACCATGAACGCTACGTCGTTGAAGTAGAGCCGACGTGTCTTCCAACCCCAGTAATAGGTTGGCTGGATCTGTTCGGGACCATATATGGCGGCAATACTGATCCAATAAATCTTCGACTGTTCTGGCTGGTAGAACCATTCCGCAGGGGGAATCTGGAAGTCATAGTGGAAGCAGGAGTCATCGGGCTTCTCGGGGAAGTAGTCACAGCCCACATATTTCTCATTCAGTTTTTCGATGGGAGCGATCCACTGCCACACCATCTGGCCCGGATGACTGAAGGGTTGAGCGGCAGTCTTGGGCACATCGGTCCAGATACCGATATGGAAGCCCACGAGGTTGTTGGGAGGAGGCACTGTCTCTTTCCAGCCGATGTAGGAGCCCCACCAGTGAATATCAGTAATTGGCCGGTTGTCCTCGCACAGGAAATCATCAGCCATGTAATGTGGCTGGCTGGGGAAACCAGTTAACCCCTCTGGATTGTAAATCGAGAAATCATCCCAGCCCCAGAAACAGTTCGGCTGTGGTGAGGCCGTGTTGTAAAGCGGTGGTTGCGACCACTTCAGGTAGAAGGGAGGTGTTTGGGTTGGAGTGGCTGTTGGCCTTGGTGTAAAGGTGGAGGTCCGGGTTGCGGTTGCGGTCGGAGTCACCTGCTTGGTGGGAGTCGGCGTTGGGATCTCCTCGTTGGTGGTAATCTCGAAGGCCATATCCCACTCGATCGAACCATCAGGTCCAGTAAGGGGTTGCCCCTGCTGGAAAATGGATCCGATTGTAGGCGCCAGTGGAACGAATATCTTGACCGCGAAGTCGTTGAAGAAGTGCGGCCGTGTCTTCCATCCCCAGAAGTAGTTCGGGGCCTGAGGAGTGCTGTAGGCAGCAGAGATACTGACCCACAGAACGGCTTGCTGTTCGGGCTGGTAACACCACTGGTCCTGAGGGATCACAAAGTCATAGCGGAAACACGAGTCCATGGGTTTCCCCTCGATGAAATCGCAACCCACATAATGTTCATTGACCTTGTCCCGGCTCACACGCCACTCGCAGATCATCTCGCCGGGATGACTCCAGTCTTGTGTGGGACTCTTCGGAACATCAGTCCAGATGCCAATGTGGAAGCCCACGACATTATTCGGCGGGGGTTCTGTTCCCAGCCAGTCGATGTAGGAGCCCCACCAGTGGATGTCAGTGATCGGACGGTGGTCGCTGCACAGGAAGTCATCGGCCATGATATGCGGGGCATCAGGCAAAGCGATTCCAGCAAAGGGAGACGGATCATAAATCGAGAACTCATCCCAGCCACGGAAGCAATCCGGGAAAGGTACGGCCGGGTCATTGGGGAAATAGTCCTTGTTGAGGACGGGTGGCTGAGACCACTTCAGGTAGTACTTGGGTGTCTCTGTGGGAGTGGGTGTCACAGTCCAGGTGTGAGTGGCCGTCGCAGTACGTGTCCTTGTGAAAGTGGGGGTAGGTGGCGGCGGTGTGTGAGTCGAAGTGGATGTCCGCGTCCGTGTGAAGGTCGGTGTAGGCGGAGGCGGAGTATTCGTGGGTGTCGGAACACGTGTAAACGTTCTTGTCAAGGTGAATGTCGCAGTGGGTGGCGGCAACGTATTGGTGGAGGTCCTTGTCCTCGTGGGAGTGGCGGTCGGCGGAGGTGAGGTGCTCGTTGAGGTCGCTGTCCGGGTCCGGGTGAAGGTCACGGTGTGAGTACGAGTCGCGGTGCCAGTCCCGGTCCGTGTAGCAGTTCCAGTCGGAGTTCGCGTTGGCGAAGGAGTCGCGGTGTTGGTGCGAGTGGGACTCGGAGTGGGAGTGGATGTAGAGGTTGCCGTGGCCGTTGGTGTGGGTGTCGGCTTGGGTGGTTCATTGATGAAAATGAGGATGAACTCATACCAGGGGATTGGAATCCACCAGATTCTCCTCAACCGCACGACAGTGGGCCCGGTAGGGCTCGTTTTCATTTCCGTATCTGTGCCGTCATCAGTGTGCACCTCCCCGATCGGTGGGTCCTGGGTGATACCACTCTTGCTGAGATGGATGGGCGAGTAGTTCCTTACGTTTAAGCCCGAGGGAAGTTGTAGCTCGACAAAAATATCGAAGAAGCTATCGGCGGGATAATAGTGGCCCTGAACCTGTTCACGAATCATGCCGGTACTTTCACCTACGCTGGAGGTGCGCAGGTGAAACATGCCGGGCCCCCATGGATTGGGGGCAGTCATATCCAGATTGCCAAGGTGCCTCTGCCAAACCAGAAAGTCTGACCCATCCACTGCTGTATTTCCACGGTGGATCTCCGCGGTACCATTGAAGGTCAGGTTCGCCACTCCGAACTCCGGATGCTCAATTTCACATCCCAAGCCCAACTGGATCGTGTCGGTTCCTGGGCAGGAATATTCTCCTCCGAAACCTCGGTAGAAACCGGGGGCATAATCGATGCTTCCCAGGTCCGCCTGCTGTTCGAGAGGGGTAAGCGCTTCATACCCTGGTGGTAAATTCTCCTTGACATTGTAATGACCGAGTGGGAGGTCAAGGAAGTCGAGACTTCCCCTGGTGTCGGTTTGCCCGGTTTGGGGTGGAAAGCTCGGATTGCTGATCGAGGAGAGACCAAAAGGAATGAAGGGGATGGGGAAACCAATCGGAGTCAACTTGATAATATAAATGCTCCACCACGGCCACCACCAGGGGATTGGCCGGACAAAGGTGTAGTTCATCTGTTGGATGAGTGCAACAGGTTCTCCTGATGGATCAGCCATGTCAAAAAGTGGAATGGGAGCATTTGTCAGATTGTGGACAACTCCTTCAAAAGGCAGCCCCTCAACAGGTCCAGATTGCAGAATAGCGGCCTGTCTGTTGAACAGATTCTGATTTGGTGTACCTGGGACTGAACTTTGGAGCGTGATTTCTGTAAAGACATCGAAGAAACTTTCGGCAGGGAAGTCACCACTTGGAGAGACCAAATGTCCAGGCGAGCCTCTGGTGGGTGATTCTCTCAATATCACCGTCCCTTGAGCGTCTTGGCCAGTCAGAGTGGCAGCATGGAGCTCGGTGGTAAGGGAGTTTTCAAAAAAACAAGAGCTGCGAATAACCCGGGAGTTTCCTGTCAACTGTAAAGGCCGTGGAGGTCCCTCCGGTTTTATCGGAATATAGAGAAGGTTGCAGTTCGTGAGATAACACTCCACCCAGGGCCAGAAGATCAGGCGGCAGGAGAGTAATGTGACTCCTGTCGGTGTTCCATCGGGTCCGAGGAGTGGAATCTCCACAGGACCCGAATCGAATGGATTGTAAGTTTCCTGAGGGGTTGATGGGCCTGCATCAGGCTTAAGACGGGTGAAGGGGATACTTTCCGTATCGCTCACATCATCGAGGTGAACGGGTACCTCATTCTGGACTGCTGGAAGATTTCCCCCGAGGTCGAGTTCAACAAAGATGTCGAAGAAGCTATCCACCATGAACTCAGTGCCGGGGAGGCGTTGGCGAAGTTGACCGGTACTGGGACGAGAGGGGGATTCTCTGAGTCTCAGACTCCCTAACGGAGAGGATCCGGTCGAGTTCAAGGATACGAGCTCAATGGGGATTGTATCAGTGATGGGACCAATGACCGCAGCTGACCGTTGAACAACTGCGAAACCGGAGGCTTTGAGTGTTTGTTTTTGTCCTCCCACATCCAGCAACATCTCGACATCAGCCCCCATTTTGTCGAAGCCAGGTGGAGGATAGACAGCTTGAGCAAACTCAAGGTTATTCCCCAGGAAAAAGAAAAAAGTGGCGGTCAGGAAACATCCTTTTGAAAATGCTGAGAAGGCAGGTTTCATCGTAATTCTCCTTCCGATTCAGGCTTACAGGCGGGTCAGAAGCTGAATGGTTCTGTTTTGCAAAAACCAGCAAAGGAGCGACAGGGCGTTATCCGAAACCCGTCATTGACAATTCTGCAATTACAATGCACCTTAATAATCCGCTTGTCAAGTGCGATTTTCAAAAAAAAGTAATTTATATGGGATTATATCCATTGTGGTGTGGCCATACATATAAATACAATTACAGCATTACCCTCTATGCTTGATGATCACCCTCAAAAAAGAGTGAGAGTCTTCTGAAAAAGGAATAGTAAAATCCTGTCTCGAAATGGATCCCCTTAGAGAAAAATGAGCAAACAGCTTGTTAAAAAAAGGGGTAACCGCGGATTCCCGCTTTCGCGGGAATGACGATTCATGAGCAAATTCGTCTATACCGTCATTCGCGCGAAAGCGGGAATCCACGACTTCATCGTAATAACGGGGTTTTCAACCGGCTGCTAACACTTCAAGACCTCCATAGTGCCTTGTTGGAGTGATGTAGCAACAGAAACCTCACCCCTGAATCCCCTCTCCAGCGGGGCGAGGGGACTTGTGGCTCCCCCTTCGCCCTATGGGAGAAGGGGGGTGGGGGGATGAGGTCTGAAACGTTGTACAACCAAATCAACGAAGCAATAGCTCAGGTTTTATTCTCCCCCTCCGGGTAATGAGGTGAGTGGAGACGCGATTTGGGACGGGGGACCAGTTTTCCATGGGAAACAAACTCTTCACCTCGTGGTTCCAGGTGGGCGATCAAACGTTCCCTCCAGAATTGAATCCTGTCCTTGCAGGTGGAGTCTGCAATGAGATCGCGGCACTCCCTGGGATCCTGATCCAGGTCAAAGAACTGCTCGCTTCCATCAAAAGCATGGAAGATATATTTCGAGTGGCCATCGGTCAGTGCGCTCCAATGGTTTTGTGGGGCATAACAGATGTCATGTTCCAGGTCGATATACTCCCGCCACCCGTGCCTCTCGCCGCGGATCAAGGAAAGCAGACTTTTCCCCTCCAGATTTTCACCGCCGCCAACTGCTCCCGCCTCCAGAAAGGTGGGCAGAACATCCCGGAGTTCAACCGGTTCCTCAAGCACCTGCCCTCTGGGGGCCGACAGGAGGCTTTCAGGCCAACGCACGATCATCGGGATACGTGCCGAGGGTTCATAAGCATAGGATTTCCTCCAGAGATGATGATCGCCGGTCATGTCACCATGATCCGCGGTGAAGAGGATCAGGGTGTTTTCCAACCATCCGCGTTTTGCAAGAGCCTGGAGGATCCGTCCAATCTGCTCATCCACAAAGGAAACTGAACCATAATATCCTTGGCGTGAGGCTCGCACCTGGTCTTGTCCCATGTCTCCATGCCAGATATTGAAGGAGTCATCACTGCGAGGGGCATATTTTGATTCCCAGTTGCCGATCGCCGCAGGGGGAATCGGGACATCCCTGTAGGCATCCATCCACCGGGCGGGGGGGTCATAGGGGCTGTGAGGACGGGCGAAAGAAACCTTCAGGAAAAACGGCTCCGTATGGTTGTAGGACTCGATGAAGTGACAGGCTGTGTTCGCAGTCCAGGTGGTTGGATGCAGCTCCTCTGGGAGAGCATAGACAGCCGAACGGTAATCATTCCAGCCAATCCCGGTGGCATCCGGACTATGGGTGGGAGCCTGACTGTAGAACCAGGCCCGGTAATCACTACGGAATTCGGGTGACTGCGCACGTCCGGACTCATCCAGCAAGGTCATGTGAAAGCCATGGGTGTTCCGCTGAGGTGACCAGTGCATCTTCCCGATCCCTGTCGTGTAATAACCTCCATCGCGCAGGGCCTGCGGCATTTCGAAGAGATATTTCTCGGGGACTTTTCCATATCCGAGCATCCCATTGCGCCATGGTCCAAGACCGGTCAGGAGCGCTGCTCTGGCAGGCGTACAGGTCGGCGTACAGGAATAGGCATGGGCGAAGCGGACTCCCTCAGCAGCCAGGCGGTCGAGGTTCGGAGTCTGGATGACCGGGTGGCCATCACATCCCAGGCAATCCCCGCGGTACTGGTCCGCCATCAGGAAGAGGATATTGGGACGTGGCCCTGGTTGGGCTGCGAAGACCCGGCTTCCCGCGAATGCCATTGTAGCGCCCACCGCCCCCATTTTGAGAGCCTCCCTGCGTGTGAGTTTCATCCCCATGATCGATCCCTCCTTGTGAGTGAATGATGATAGCGCAAAAAAGTCCAGGAGCCTCAAGGAAGTTTGACTCCCACAACAATAAGGTGGAAAACGACCTCATCACCGCTGAAGAAAACAAGAACACAATATCCTGGGGACACTCGAAAAGGTTTGGGGTATCCTGCCCTGTCTTTGGGTGAAGCCTGGACAATTCAGCTGGGCAGGTTGACAAGCCAATAATCCAAAAGGAGGTTGCGCTGTGCCGTATCTGATGGCTTCAATTCTCAGTCTATTGGTCTGTATGCAAGGTGTTTGCGCCGGTCCGAAGGTGGTTATCCGCGATGCACCGGAGATAAAGTATCCCTCTCAAACGGACTCGAACAGCCCGGCCCACTGGGATGGAGATGTGCTCTACCTGTTCAATTCCGCCGGTCACCCTTTCCGTAGTTTTGGCCCCGACCAATTCCATTTGGGCAAAGCCCAGTCGGTCGAACTCGACAAGAATATCCCGGTGGCGGGAGGTCAATGGATCGAGGCCACCTGGAAAGAATCCGATGGCACCCTGTATGCCTGGTATCACAATGAACCACCTGACCTCTGCCCTGGAAGTAAGAATCAGTTCTCCGAGGCCCTGACAGCACCACGGATTGGGGCCATGAAGTCCATGGATAATGGTGCCACCTGGACCGAGCTTGGATTTGTGCTCGAAGCCCCTGAAGGGACCCTCGATTGCAGCGCCAAGAACGGATACTTCGCTGGGGGGAATGGGGATTTTTCGGTAATGCTCGACTCCCAAAGCCAATACCTGTACTTCTTCTTTGGAACCTATGCCGGAGATCTGGCCGAACAGGGTGTCTCCATTGCACGGATGGCATGGAGAGACCGTGACCAGCCCTCGGGTAAGGTCTGGAAATTCCACAAGGGGGAATGGAATGAGCCCGGTATCGGAGGGCACATCTCTCCCATCTTCCCCGCCAAGATCAACTGGCGGGAGGAGAATGCGGATGCCTTCTGGGGCCCCTCCATTCACTGGAACACCCATCTTCAGTCTTATGTGATCCTGCTCAACCGAACCCGCTACAAACCAGGCTGGCCACAGGAGGGTGTCTATATCAGTTACAGCACGGACCTCTCCAATCCCAATTCCTGGACAGAACCAGAACGGATCATCGAAGGCGGCGGCTGGTATCCGACCATCCTTGGAGTCGACACAAGGGCCAGGGAAACTGACAAACTGTGTGGACGTCAAGCACGGCTCTATATGTTCGGGGTGTCCAAACGCGAGATCCTGTTTCTTCGTGAGGGAGAAGATCCGGCGTCTCTGCCACCGCTCTTCACCCCATAGTACCCACACGGATGAGATGGTTGGGGTGGGTTCCTGCCTTCGCTGGAATCCACCCTCCCTGCCCCAGACAGTCGTTAACCGGAAACACTCCCCCCATCCAGGTTTGTCCTCTTGAGCCAACTCCCTCCAAGAGGGCATCCATGCCATCATTTACCCACCATGTCCTTCATTCACCATCAATTACGGTTCATGCTTTTGCTTGGAGCAATACTTATGTCAACGAAGCCGGGTGTCCAATCTGGTGAGATTCCAATTCCCCGCCCTGCTGGACCTTGGGGAGAATCCAACCGGATCCTCGGGTCAGGCAAGGAGTTCTACAGCGACTTCTGCCTGATCGAGGACAAGTTGGGGCGTTGGCACTGTATTGGGATCGGGGGCGAAGATAGCCGTGATGACACGCTTTTCCATGCGGTGGCGGACAAGCTCGCAGGCCCCTATCATCACCTGCCCAAGATTGTCAGTGGGAAGACCCCAGCCCCCAGGCATATGTGGGCACCATTCGCAATCTGGAAGGATGAAACCACAGCCCTGCTCTACTATGCTCACATGGTGGAGGATGTGGGATTTACGGAACGCCTCCTGACAGCAGCAGCACCAGGATTGGAGGAATGGACACCCTATACCGGCGGGGAGCTGCGTGATGGGAATATCGTATTCGAGGAACCCTCCGACCGCGATGCATGCATTTTCTGGGATGACACGGTGGGGGCCTATCTGATGTATTATGCCGCCCATGGGCCTCTACCATCACAGGGGAACGAAGCCGATGTCATTCGAGTTCGGACCTCGAAGGATCTCATTCATTGGGATAAACCGGTCACGGTGATCGGACCACCCCCCGGCTACCAGGCCGCTGAGTCTCCCTTCGTTCTCAAGCGCGATGGACTCTACTACCTCTGGGTGAGCGGCTTCGATTATGGAAGGATGTCGCTGTATGCCTCCAAGGATCCCTTCACATTTGGCGATCCAGTCGAAACCCGTCTTTGCGAACAATCAGGTCATTGTCCGGAAATAGTCACAGTGGATGGCCAGGACTTCATGGCTGTAGCCGCAGTGGCCTCAAAGACCGGTGGAAAACCGGGAGAACACGACCTGCTGGGAGTTTTTCTGCAGGAACTGGTGTGGGAATAATTGGGCTTATTTTATCTGCCCAAGGAGGGGCTCCATGCAGGAACCCCTCCCGGGCATTTAAATTCGAGTTTAGTACTGAGCCCAGTTTTCGACCGATGCCGCGCATTGGGAAATCGAAGCATCCCCCACTACCCCGGATTCTTCGGGTGTGGCCAGGATTCCCTGGAAGGTTACTTCATTGGAAGTAGCCGGAGTGATCGAATAGCTCACCTGGGAGGGGGGAGGATAGTTCCCCAGGCCATCCACAAAGCTCCATCGGACTTTTCCAGAGGCAAAGGATCCTTCATTGCTGATATTCGAAACAGTCCACCCCACCGGGACCTGATCCTCAAGGAGAACCACTCCCGGAAGAGGTTCGCCCAGGTCGAAGGCAATGAAGACATCAAAAGGCTGACCAAAAACGTAACAGTCTGGCAGATCTCTTGAGGCGAAGGGCGGAACATCATTGGCAATGGCAAGCAGGTCATGCTGGGAACTACTGCCGGATACACATGGTATTGAATGGAACTGGTTTACCCCTGTGGATTCGTAACACCCTCCCTGAATCCAGATGGAAAGACAATAGGCTGCCTGTCCGATTGGGCAGATTCCATTCTTCCAGCAGACCAGGGAAGAAGCAGCCTCCCCGATCGAAACAGAATAGTCACAGTTGGTGTCACAGGCCATGCATGGGCACTGGTCCGAAAGAGTCGAGTCACCACCGATGGTACTCTGCTCAGGGATTGCAATTGTGCCAGTGAAGACAACACCACCTGAACCTGCAGGGGTCAGCTGGTAAGTCACCTGAGGAGGTGGCGGGTAATTACCCAACCCCTGGATGAAGCTCCATCTGACTTTTCCGCCCGAAAAGATCCCATTATGGGATATGTTGGAGACACTCCACCCTGCAGGGGGTTGATCTTCGAGAAGTACCACCTCTGGAATCGGATTGAGGTTCAGGTTAATGAGGACTGTCAAAGGAGATCCAACGATATAGCAGGGAGGAAGATCCCTCTGTGCAATTCCGGTTGAGGGCTGAGTCTGGGTGGGGGTAGGTGTTGTCGCGGGAATACCAGTCCAGGTTGGAGTTGGGGTTCTGGTGGGTCCAGTCAATGTATTTGTTGGGGTCAGGATCGGCGTGGAGGTTGGTGTATTTGAACGTGTCGCAGTCAGGGTTGGAAGAGCAGCATTTTTGGTGGCGGTAATATTCACGCCTTCAGGGTATGGGCTCTCATCAGGATCATCCGAGGCAACCAGGAGACGAACATTAGTCTGTCCTGAAGACAAGAGATCGAAGTTCACTGTTACGGTAACGACACGCGATTCTCCCGCCCCGATCTGGAATGGTGGAAGGGGATCCCAGGAAAGCCACGGAGCTGCAGTCTGGGGTTGTATCGACGTTACATTAAGTGTCGCATAACCATCATTATAAATGGTGAACTGGTTGGTATTTCCCAGTCCCAATGCACTGGAAACGGCCCCATTCACATCAATCAGGCCATGACCATGATAGGGATCCCAGCCCGGAGTGTCTTCGGATGGCTTCCCAACCTGGTCATCTGCCGTGCTCTCGATGATTCCACGTATCTCTGAGGCAGTCAGTGATGGCTTTATATGCTTGAGCAGTCCCGCGAGTCCCGCCACCTGTGGAGTTGCTGAACTTGTCCCATTAAAGTCGTTCACATAGGAGGTGTCCGTATCTTTCCCAAGCGACAGAATCGAGTCACCGTTGGCTCCGACGTTACCCTGTCCCGGTGCACACACATCCACGGTATTTCCATAATTACTCCCCCACCACCAAGGAGGATCAGTTACCCGTTCGTCATTATTATCAACCGCGCCAACACTGATACAATACGGTATGGCGGCTGGATAGACATCATCCGCCGTCTGGTTTTCATTTCCCGCCGCTGCACAAAGGACAACGCCATGTTGTTGTGCATAGTTTATGGCGGAAATTTCATCTTCAAATGAACCTGCACGGTGTCCTCCGAAACTCATGCTGATAACCGAAGCGTTATGATCCACTCCCCAACGAATACCATCAGGATGGTTCAGGATGGATACCTGATTTTCAAATTCGAAATAACCATTGACGGGAATAATGGTCACTGGCGCTATGCCGCTGACCAGGGTGGAGTTATCTCGGATTGCGCCAATGATTCCCGCACAGGCGGTTCCATGTCCATTGGTATCATCATTATCTGGATTTGCATCGCCATAGGCATCCCCATTATCGGGATAGACATCAACAGGATCCGCGGTTCGCTGTTGCAGTTCTGTGTGTGTGATGCGGACTCCACTGTCGATCACACACACACGGACTCCTGATGGCGTATTTCCAGAATGATCCCACGCTGCAGGCATTCCAATCCGGTCAAGGTTCCACATCCGGTTGTATAACGGATCATTTGGGACCCCCATTAATTTGCAGATAGGAGATGGATGGGCATAGACCACATCGCTTCGCTGCATCAACTCGATGCTGATTTCACGCGGATCTGCTTCCTTGGCCAGTTTCAGATAGAAAACACCTAATGGACCATTTTTTTCGGCCTTGTCTTCCAGAACATTGCTGATGGTGGCGGTCTGGTTGGCCGTTAGTGGTATAGCCAGGGATAACCGGGTGGATATATCCGGTGCATTTTCTTTCAGAACTTTCTGTGCCTTCTGAGAACCTGATATTGATGGACGAACTGCAATGACTTCAGGGGGAAGGGGAGTCAGGCTGGCCGATCCAGGCAAAGTGGACCATGTGGTTCTGGACAGGGAATAATCGGAGATTCTCTCCGCATGTATTTTTCCTGCAAGCGTATCAGTGAAGCGAACTGTTATTTCATGAGGGTGGATCATTCCAAGGTCGGCATTTGGATCAGTGAGGTCGATAGGCTTTATTTCGTTTGCGGTAACTGCAGTTCCTGAACCTGGCTCAATAGTCTGATTCAACTGTGAACTTTTACTTTGGGATCCTTGCGAGAATGACAACGAGATTGGAGCAATCCGGATATCTGGACTGCCAGCCCCCACTGTAAATGCTTTGGTTGCGATATTGTTGTTCTCATTCGATTCCTGAATCGCTGCAGCTGGATCGAGTATTCCCCTGAGCGTATGGTTACCCGCGGTAACGACCCATGGAGAATTACACCAACCCAAATAGTTGTCTTGAGCAGTGAGTGAACCATTCAAACCACAAAGAAGTGTTCCATCGATATCCAGGGTCCACAGGATCCCACTGACCTGGGGAGGAGTGAAGCTATAACTGATGTGCGGGTATACCGATGAGCCGATGCTGGGTGACTCTACAATTTCCCCCTGGTTCTGAGGTTGGGTTCTGAAATAAACCGAAGATACGGCAAGGTCAGGTTTCTGAGTACATGAGAAACCTCCTGATATTGGATAAATCGCAGTATCGGCTTTATTGTTGAACTCGATCTCATCAAGATATGCTCCTTTGTAACCCTCGCTGGCATCGGAATGAAAAAAGAAGAAAATGCGTACATAAAGTGCGGTATCAAAGTCACTTCCAAGAGTTACAAAATATCCTTTCCAGCCATTCGTATTCCCGGTAATATTTCCTGAGAATTCAGCGGATGGATTGCCAACCTGCGCGAATCCGGGACAACTAGTATAACCCACAACCGAGACCGAAGTAAAATCGCAACAGCTCTGTACTTCCTGCCAGATTCCGAAATAGAACTTATTCTTTCCATTCGATGTCTTTCCTGCGTATTCACATTCCGTGAACATGTATGCATCCATGGAATTGGGATAAACTGTACATTGAGCCTGAGTGATCGAACCCGCACACCAAGCCGACCAGCTACCAGCCCCCGCAAAGCAGTTGACATCATTCCAGTAAACGGATCCCCCGGCAGCATTTGTATCTCCCACAAACCAGTAGGTTCCGGGGAACCCACTCTCAAAATCCTCCTTTCCTGTCTGGGGACTGTATTGCAGATCCTGCAAAGACGAGGCAGATTTCACCACCGTGAGGCTCGACTGGACAAATGCCTTCTCCCCTGACTGCGGCTCATCTAGTGTAAGAAGCTTTTCCTCTATCAAGGATTCCTTACGATCTAACCACTCCTCTTTTTCATCCTCATGGGGAGAAAATCTGATGATAACTTCCTTATTCTCGGGGGTTGCCTGGTGAATACTACGGGCTTGTTCACAAGCAAGTTCAGCAATGTGTCTCATTGGAGATGCCTGATCATCAGAGGCCAGGGTTACGGTGATTTCGTCAGAGACTCTCATATTTGAGGCGCAATCGCTTTCCGTGAGATCGGAGTGATCCTGCTCCGGAAAGAGGTGAGAAACGCTTTGTGTCTTATGATTACTCTGGGCTTCGCAGAGGGCGGGGATGGATATTGATACCACTAAAACCAGATACTGTTTGCAAATCTTTGAGGACTTGAACATTTTGCATCGCCTCCTGGCAGAGGAAATGGGTTCAATGTTCAGACGAGTCGAGTAGGGTGATAATCCTTTCCTGTGGTAAAGCAGTTTTCAATTCAGTATTTATCTGAACATACAAGGGTAAGGAAGTTATCATCGAATAGATAATGGTGTCAACAGAAAAATAAAAGGAAATTTGCTCCTTGTGGAATCTTGGCCAAAACTTATATCTGGAAGTCCACCAAAAGATTACTGTGTATTGAATAAGTGAATAATCAAAATCCACAGTATGGAGGATTCCAGCTGAACCTGTCGCACTGGCTCGGAATCACATTATTGAGGAGTATCCGGTGAGATCAAACCTCGCCGATATCCTGGTCACGGATGAACGCAGGAACACCATTGGGAAGACGGATGTGGGCATAACCATTGCGAATGTCGATAATTTGAACTCGCGTGCCTGAGTTCAATTCGAGAAGCTGCTCCTCTGAGCTTGGAGAGGAAGTGGCATTCACTGAATCCACTAGGATGACTCCCTCGCGCCGAGGCTCCTCAATCCAGATCTTGCAGCCAGAAGAGATAATCTGAAGGAAAAGCAGGACGAAAACCACTCCCCGCAGGTATCCAAACAGGACCTTTTCCGCAAGTTTCAATCCGATTGCCTTGATAAGCAGCATTACCGCGAAACAGACACTGAGAAAGGCCAATATCCATAGGGTTTCATTTAGAGTCGTCCGTCGATGAAGTATCAGCAATGTCTCCAGCGATCCGGGGAGACGGTCTGACTGAATTTCCTTGTCAATCAGAAATGTTCTGGCATAGTCGAGATTATGGGAGATATCTGGATCACGCGGACGGAGTTTCCTGGCTTTCTCATAAAAAAGGATTGCGTGTCCAAAGTCGCCGGTCCTGAAGTAAGCATTGGCCAGGTTAAAGAAAAGGTCCCCATTTCTTATCCCATGTTCGATGACAGTGGTATAATAAGCAATGGCCTCTTCGAACTGATCCTTCTCATAGGCTTCATTACCCAGCCGGAAGATTTGGGTGGGTCCCTTGCCGGTCACATCGACTTCGACAGTGTTCTTCTCCTTGGAGGGAACGGGAGAAGCTGTGGGTCTGATTTGGCCTGACTCCACAGGGGCTGATTTGTGGTCATCCTCAATTATGAATACATCATCAACTCCATGAGAGATGGTTTCCGCTCCTGTGGCAGGATCCGGCGGCTGGGCGAGTACACTCGAAAATCCGAAGAGAACTGGCCAAAGCCCGAGAAAGACAATAGAGAACCTCACGAGATCCTCCTTACTTCGGTCAGCAAGATCCGTACTCGATCCAATAAAGCCCTTCGCCGTTCAGGATTGTCTGTGCCTGGGGCAAAACGCAGCTGGTCCATTTCATCAAGCGTGTCTGCCAGCCGGTTGAGCAAGTCGGGAGTGATATGGAGTAACTTGTTTCCCATCCTGCCGGTGTGAGCTTCAAGTAGTTGACCACGAGTCATTCCACGGGTAGCAAAACCGAGTTGAGCGGAGAGGAGTTCATGAATTGCGCCTTCCAGCTCGGCATAGAAGTCGCTCCCATCTGCTGAAAGCATTTTTTCCGCCCGTGCAAGGCGGCTTTTGACACTCCCCCTGGCCTGTATCTTCCGGGAAACACCGGGGTTGCGTGCGAGATAATCCTCCCGCCGCCGTTTGGCCACAACACCCAGTAACACAAACCAGGGGCCTGAGAAGACAGTCCAAAAAGCCATGGACTTGTATGCAGGAAGGGCTTCATCCACCAATCGAACCCCCACTGTGCGGATATGACGGAAATCCTCGCCAGTCACGCGAATCCGTTTACGTTTTCCCTGCAGGTAAGTCATCGCCTGCCCTTCATCGGGTTTCACATCCAGGCTGAATGGGCCTTGCTTTAGAGTGACATAACGGCCATCACCCGAACTGAAATAAGAAAACTCCACAGGATTAAGAACGATCTTTCCTTCCTTACGAGCGATCAAAACATAGTCATAGGTGACTTCACCAAAAAAGCGGTCATCGCGGTAGAAGGTATTGTTTTTTCTGTCTGACTCAAAGACCTCGATCCATTCTGGAAATTTGAGATCCGGCTGCTTGACTGCATCGAGATTCCCGCTGCCTTTGATTGTCAGTTTCAGATTGAAGGTTTCGCCTACCGAGACTTGACGTTTATTCAGATCGGCTGTGAAAGTGAAATTCTGTCCAACCGCACCGGAGAAATTGGCTGGGCGTCCTTCCTCGGGGAGTGGTTTGACTGTCACCTTAATGGGTTGCGAAACCACCGGTCCTCCACAGATTTCTTCGATATCACGTCCATTGGCAAAGGAAAAAAACTGATCAAAAAGATCTCCTGAGCCTTGCCGTCTGCTGGCTTGAACCTGCGCCCGGAGACGAACAGAGGGGATGGTGATCTCACCCGGTTCCAGGGGATAAAGCACGTAACGTGCGCCGAGAATCCGTTCGTACTTGTTCCCATCCAGATTGACTGTCTGACTCGCCCTGGAAAGAAGCTGCGGGTCCACCTTGCGGGCTCCCAGAGGCTGGAGGATCTCCTCAAGGTTGGCACTGGGAGCACCAAGAAAGTTGACAGGACCCCGGTAAAGGTAAAGGTCGTAAGTGAATTGAGCGCCTTGCCAAACTTCTGTTTTATCCACCACCGCTTCCAGGAAAACAGGAGGACGTTTCTTTCCTGGAGCGGTACTGGCAACATCGCTGGCATCCACGGCTTCAAGACGGACTGGAGGCGCGGGAACTCCTCCTGCCTTGATCCCCGCCAATTCAAAAACTCCCTTACGGGTCACACGCCCCGTGTATGAAAAAACTTTGGTGATTTTTCCCGGAGTCATCACAGTGCGCTGTGTATTCGCATTAAAGGTCAAGGCCATTCCCGCAATGGTCGAGAGTTCCGGTTCGGGAGGAGAACCAACATCGACGGTCACATGAATTTCCACATCGAAAGGGTCATTCACGAGAACTCGGGGGGGAGCAAGAGTCTTTACCGAGAGGACTTTCGCTGCAGCAGGATCGGGTGCTGCAACTGCCAGAAAACAAATACAAAGCAGTATGGAACCACATCGAAAGGGTTTGGGAAGGTTGACTTTCACCAGTCCTTCTCCGATTTCTGGCGTTGCCTGGGACGGACTCTCGGGCGCTGTTCCGGGAGATTATCCAGTAGGTTCCGTGCCATCTCTTCGCTGATGGAGAGCATCTGGGTCGGCTCAACAGTGGGTTGCTGCTGCTCCTTTGATTGGTTATCCCCTTCTCCGCCGGTAGGACTGGGAGTAGCCACCTGCGCCATGGATTGCGGGGTCGGTGTGGACTGTTCTCCCTGTTGATTCTGTTGGTCCTGGTTCTGTTTCTGTTCCTCTTGTTTTTGTTCCTGTTGTTGCTGTTGATCCTTGTTCTGCTGGTCCTGGTTCTGTTGCTGATCCTTCTGATCCTGATTCTGTTGCTGGTTCTGTTGCTGGTTATTCTGCTGTTGGCGGCGCATCAGGTTCTTGATCTCACGCCGGATCATTTCGATGTTGTACTTGGCATCGTTGTCATCAGGAGTCCGTTTCAAAGTCTCCTGGTAATCCTGAATACATTCCTCGAGTTTCTTCACATAGACATGAACCGGGTCTCCCTCTTGAGACTGGTTTTGGGTTGCTCCCGCAACCATGCCCGCCTCGAAGGTCCTTTTGGCACCCTTGTATTTTGCATTCCCCAGGTTGTAGTAAGCGGCGGCAGCTGTTTTGGGGTCATCAGCACGGGCCGCTTCGGTGAGTTCCTCAATCGCTTTGTCATACTCTTCCTGCCTGAAGTAGGACGAACCGAGATTGAACCGCAGTTCCGCGGAGAGAGGCTCCAGATCTTGCGCTTTCAGATACTCCTGGGTTGCGCGCGAGAAGTCCTCGACCTGATAGGCCTCATTCCCCGGTTTGGCGATGTCACGTAAAAAAGGATTGGATTGGGATGGAGTTTCCATCATGCCGATAAGTAAGAGGGTAACACCCATGTAAGAAAGGAATCCCAAACAGTGTTTTGTGAGTTCCCGCATGAGGTTTATCTGTTCTCCATCTCCAGGCTTCTACCATTGCGGCGCTTCCGGCGGTCGGAAAGACAAGGCTCCACCATCAGCAGGATCAATCCGATGGCCAGGGGGATCTGGAACCGGTCCTCATAGACTGTGGTTACATTGGATTCCAGGTCCTTGTCCTCCTGTTCGCGGATTTCATCATAGATATCAGTCAGTTCAAGTTGGCCCCCCGTTGCCTGATGCCAGCGTCCACCAGTTTTTGAAGCGATTTTCTGGAGAGTGTCCATGTCCAGCCTGGTGGTGACAACCTCTCCCTTGCTGTCTTTCTTATAGACCTTTCGTCCATCTGCATCGACTGTTGGAATCGGAACTCCCTCCGGTTTTCCAATTCCGATGGCATATATGGTGACGCCTTGCTTGGCCACTTTCTCCGCCACTGCCACCGGATCACCTTCGTGACCCTCCCCATCAGTGATCAGGATCAAGTTCTTGTATTTCTGTTCCTGTTCCACAAAACACCGTGCGGCCACATCGATTGCCTCAGAAAGGTTCGTTCCAGGCGAGGGCAGCCACTTGGTATCCACCTCATCCAGGAATAGCGCTGCAGCACCATAGTCAAGAGTGAGTGGACAGAGAACCTGGGCTTCTCCCGCGAAGGCCACCAGGCCCACACGATCTCCCTCCAGGAGACGCATGAAACTCTTGATCTCCTGCTTGGCCTTGCTCAAACGGTTGGGCTGAAAATCCTCAGCCATCATGCTTTCCGAAAGGTCCAGCGCAATAATGATATCCTGGCCAGTACGATGGAGCTCGCGGGTACGGATCCCGAATTGCGGCCTGGTCAACGAGATGAGGAGGAAAAAGATGGCCACGACAATCAACACCTGCTTCCCGATCTGGCGTCCACGATCAATCCCACTGATCAGCTTATCCACCAGAACAGGATTTCCAAACAGGTTGAGAGCAGCCAGGCGTGCCTTCCAACGTACCCGCAGAAACACAACCACAAACGGGATCAGCAAAAGGAGAATGACCAGGTTAGGCGATCCGAACCTCATGGCAATACCCTGTAAACAGTCTGACTGAGAAGGATTTCCAAAAGAAGACATGCTACCGCGAGGCCTGCAAAGAATCCAAAAAGCTCCCGGTAACGGTGTTCACCAAGGTCTTCAAACTGGGTACGTTCCAGACGATCGATCTCTTCAAAGATGCCTTTAAGTTCGTTCTTGTCACCGGCACGGAAATACTTGCCCTTGGTGATATTCGCCATCTCGGTAAGCGATTTTTCGTCAAGATCCACGGGCACATTCTGCCAGCCTCCCCCAAGGAAGGGGTGCTCCACCCAGACAGGTGCAGAGCCTGAACGGGAGCCAGTTCCTATCGAATAGATTTTGACCCCCTGGATCTTGGCGATGTTGGCGGCTTGCAGGGGATCTATCTCTCCCGCGTTGTTCATTCCATCCGTGAGTAATACGATCACACGGCTCTTGGCCTTGGAGTTTTCCAGTCTCTTCAAACAGCGTGCTGTAGCAAGCCCGATCGCAGTCCCATCCGGGATGGTTCCACCCATGGTGAGCGAGACTCCCTTGAGGATCTCGAGAAGAACATCATGGTCCAGTGTCATCGGACACTGGGTGTAAGCATCTCCTGAAAAGACCACCAATCCGATTCTGTCACTGGGACGCTTACGGATAAAATCTGCTGTCAGTTCCTTGGCCACATCGAGACGATTCCTCTTGCGCAGATCAAGGTCCATGGCCTGCATGCTTCCCGAGCAGTCCAGGGCGATGAGGATATCGACACCCTCGGCGTAGTTGGTTTGCAGAATCTGTTCGGAGGTCTGAGGGCGTGCCGCCGCGATAATCAACAAAGCCAGTGCCAGCAGACGCAGGAAGGTCACCGAGTGGCGCAGCTTGACCGAGGCTGAGGGGCGAATCTTGCGCAGTCTTCCCAGGTCGGAAAATCGGAGTGCCCCACGCCGGGTCCTCCTGACCCACTCACGGTACCAGAGCAGAAGGGGGAGAGTGAACAACAAAAGGAGAATCAGAGGATCCGCAAACCTCATGCGACTTCCCTCCGCGGTTCCACATCCTCATTTTCGAGATCGCTCTGACTGGAATGAATGAAGTCCACACGCCTGGTTCCCTCAACGATTGCAATCGAGGTATCCACCAGTTGACACAAGCCGGGCTTAGGCAAAACCGCCTTGGCGAATTTCAATAAGTCAGTCTTTTCAAGGACCTCGATGGCCGGTCCACTCAGATCGGGACCTTTGGGCTGCATGAAAGGCTGGCTGCGGGCGATCATACCCGGCAACTCAGCCTGGATTTCCCCGGTGGTCATTTCGAGAGCGCCGAAAGAATAACGACGCTCGAGGTATTCCCGTAAGGCTTCGGAAAGTTCCAGACCGAAAGCCCGGCAGGTCTCCTGAGGAGGATCGTCATTCAAGGACTCAAGCATGGCCTTCAGTGCCGCCAACCGCTCGAGAGCAACAACATCTTCAGGGTGCTGTGGGGCGGAGGGAAGAGAGAGAGCCGGAGGACGATGACGCCACTTCCAGATTCCATAGGCCAGTGCCAGCAGGAGAAGTACTCCCACCACCACCGCGATCACTCGTTCAGTCAGAATACCCGAGTATACTGGAACCGGAGCCTTCAAGTCCCGCAGTTCAAATTCTTTTTCATCCTCGGGAAGAATGCTTTTGACCTTGATCGCGATCGGCTGTGTGGTGAGCTCCTGGGTTGCCCCGGTGGGCAAGGTGATGGGGATCATCAATGGTGGAATGGTGTAATCCTCAGGAGTAAAGGTCGACAGGGTGTAGGTGTCCACTATTTTCCAGCGTTCACCAGTCTTCTGGGGTTCACCACGGTGAAAGTCAAGGATCTGAAACCCTTCAAGCCCCTGGCCCCATTCCGGCTTCTTGACCTCGACTCCATTGGCATAATCCACGGTGAGGGTGTAGTGAATCTGATCACCAATCGTGATCTCGGTGCGGTCCACCTCTGCCTCAACTGACGCAGGTGGAGCATCCTCCCCCCACGAAGGGAAGGCAAAGGTTAGGAAAATCAGGAGCTTAATTGAATGACGCACGTCCCGCCTCAATCCTTCAGCCTGTTTGCATAGACCCGCACCTGATGCGCTTTCATCAACTCAGCCACCAGTTCCGCGCGGCGTTGCTCTTCACGTTGCTGGCGGAACTCCATGTCGATCTGGTTCCTTGAATCTTCAAACGATTTCTCAGTCTCCGGAGCCTTGGAAAGAAGAGTAATGAGATGAAATCCTTTTTCAGTTTTGACCGGCCCGGCCAGTTGCCCAACCTCAGGAATTGCGAAGGCCGCGGAGACAAACTCCCTGGATTTTCCAATTCCGGGAATAGGAATGTCCATGGGATCGAAGCCTTCCTTCTTCTCCAGTGGGATACGCGCCTGCTGGAGTCTTCCTATCTTACCGCCGTTGTCTTTGGTCCTTGCATCCGTGGAGAACTGCCTGGCCACCTCTGCAAACGGGGAGCCTTTCTCGATGGCGGCTTTGGCCTCCAGGCAACGAGTAGAATCGGTGGTGAGGATATGGGCCACCTCCACCGAAGCAGGTTCCTTGTAGTGGTCCTTGTGGGCTTCATAGAAGAGCTTCATGTCCGGCTCGGACATTTCCACCTTGGCTGCGATCTCGGACTGATACAATTTGGAGGCCAGCAGTCCCTCCTCGACCGATCGCTTTCGTCGTTGGATCTCCGGGTCACGGTCCAATCCCTTGCGCTTGGCGGCCTCCGCGAAGAGACGCATCGACAGCATTTCCTGAAGAAACTTTTCACGTCCGGTCTCACCACCATACAGCTGGTCACGGGATTGTTGGGGTACTGACTTCCAGGCCTCCTCGAACTCGGCGCGCGAAATCGTGATTCGATCACCAATCGTAGCGAGAACATCCTTTTCTTCGGCTTTAACCTCCTCAGTGGCTCCCTCGGTCTTGAGCTTGCTGGCCTCCACCAGTGCATGCTCAGCAGCTCCCGCACGACCCAGTTTTTCCAGGCATTCGGCAGCAAGTTTTCGCGACTCTTTGACGATCTGGGGATCCACCTCCTGGTAGAGGTCGGTGACACGCAGGAAGTGAGCGAGGGCGCCCTCGGCATCCCCAACCTGGTCCAGCAGCATATTTGCCGTGTTGAAATCGATCTTGGCCTTCTCAGGATCGCTGAGATTGGCCTGAGAGAGATAAAGGTCGTAGTTCTCGGCCGCCTTGGCATAGAGTTGGTTGGCTTTAAGCGCGGCAGCATAATCGCGAATCTTTTCAGGATTCAGAGAGCCTCCCTGATCAGATTTTGATTTCCGCTGGTTGAAAGTCTGATTGCCTACCAGTCCGAGCAGGATTACCACAAGAATCAAAACCAACCAGGTTAACAATTCCTGGCGCTTCATCGGGACATCTCCTTGGCGCGGTGTTTAAAGAAATTAATCAACGGCAAGACATAATCCTTACCCGTGTTGAGTGCAATGGAATCCACCGAAAGCGAACGGAAGGTCTTGCTCCGTGTTTCGGTTTCGATCTGGGCATAGCGTGCAAAGAGACGGCGAACCTCGGGATCGGAGGTGTCGATCACGATCTCCTCCCCGGTCTCGGCATCTTCGAGTTCTAGGATTCCAATCGGGGGCATGTCGCTCTCACGCGGATCAGCTAGGGTGATGGAAATGACGTCATGACGCTTGTTGGCGATGGCGAGAGGTTTGTGATAGTCCTCATCGGTCATGAAGTCGGATACCAGGAAAACCACCGATTTGCGTTTCTGAATCCGCTGGAGAAACTGCAGTGCTCCGCCGATGTCGGTGGCCTTACCGGCGGCGCGGAAATACAGCAGGTCGCGTATCAGGCGCAGGACATGGGATTTCCCCTTTTTGGGGGGGACATAGAGCTCGATTTGATCGGTGAAGATGATCAAACCGACACGGTCGTTGTTCTTGATCGCCGAGAAAGCCAGCAGGGCGCAGATTTCTGCGGCCATCTCTCCCTTCATCAGCGAGGCAGTCCCGAACTGCGAGGAGCTGGAGGCATCCACCAGCAGCATGACCGTGAGCTCACGTTCCTCGACAAAACGCTTGACATGCGGTACTCCTGTGCGTGCGGTAACATTCCAGTCGATGGTGCGGACATCATCGCCGATCATGTACTCGCGCACCTCATCGAACTCCATGCCGCGTCCCTTGAAGACGGAGTGGTATTCGCCACCCAGGACGTCATTAACGAGCCGGTTGGTACTGATCTCAATGCGGCGGATTTTCTTGATGAGTTCCTTGGGGAGCATGGTTTATATCCAGAGTGTGAGGGCCTGCTTTTTCCTCTACCTTACGGCACCTCCACTTTATCAAATACCTTCTGGACCACATCTTCCGGCTTCATTTCCTCGGCCTCGGCTTCGTAGGTGAGGATCACGCGGTGGCGCAGCACATCCATGCCAATCGACTTCACATCCTCGGGTGTGACATAGCCGCGTCCACGAATGAAAGCATGAGCCTTGGCCGCCAGGGTCAGGTAGATCGAGGCACGCGGGGAGGCACCGAAGCCGATGTACTCATCCAGCGCAAGCCCATACAACTGCGGGGTGCGGGTGGCATGGACAATATCCACGATATAACGCTTGACCTTTTCATCGATATAGACATCACGCACCACATTCTGGGCACGGTTGATCTGATCAAGGGTGATCACCGGCGAAACCTCGGGCACCTCGTGGCTGGTCATGCGGTCGAGGATGACCAGCTCCTCATCGCGTGTCGGGTAGCCGACCTTGAGCTTGAGCATGAAGCGGTCGACCTGGGCTTCGGGGAGCGGATAGGTTCCCTCCTGCTCGATGGGATTCTGGGTGGCCAGGACAAGGAAAGGTTCGGGCAGCGGGTAGGTGGTTCCACCGATCGTCACCTGGCGCTCTTGCATCGATTCGAGCAAGGCGCTCTGAACCTTAGCGGGAGCACGGTTCACTTCATCCGCCAGGATGATGTTGGCGAAGACAGGTCCCTTCTGCGGATGGAACTCGCCGGTCTTCTGGTTGAAGACCAGGGTTCCAGTCAAATCTGCCGGAAGAAGGTCCGGGGTGAACTGAAGCCGGTTGAAAGAAGCCTGGATGGTCTTTGCAAGCGAGGTGACAGTCAGTGTCTTGGCCAGTCCGGGAACTCCCTCAAGGAGACAGTGGCCACGTGTCAGTAGACCAATCAGAAGCCTTTCAACCATATAGCGCTGGCCGACAATGACCTTTTCAATTTCGGCCAGCAACGCGGTCACAAATGTGCTTTCCTGTTTAATCCTTTCAGTGACTTGTGCAATATCGACACTCATACTGTCTTGCCCCCTTTGGCGGTAAACTCCTTGAGTGAACGGACCAGGTTCTTGTAGTACTTCAAGGCCGAGTCCATATCTTCAGGAAGCGGACGGTCAGGCCGGAACTTCCTGTCAGTGATTTCGCGGTCGAGATACTCCAGGGACTCCCGTGTAGCCGAAGGAATCCACTCTTCTCCAACGACTTTCGAGAGGGGCTGCGCAACTTGAGCGCCCCGTGCAATGGAAAGAGCCTGGAGGATCAACATTTCCAGCTGGCTGTAAAATTCACGTCCCTCGCCGGCGAACCGGAAGGCTTCGAGTTTCTTCTCCTGAGAGTCATAGGTGCTCCATGGATCCGGCGGGGCCTCCGGGAGTGGTCTGGATTTCCACTTCGAGAGCGCGAAAACCAGAAGTCCAGCCAGGATCACAAAGGCTCCTCCGGCCAGAAGGATCCCGTTCTTCTTCATGAACGATCCTGCCCACTCGGAAGTAGTGACCGGTTTCTCCTGGATTGTCAGCCGTGTTTCCGGGGCCTCCACAGTAAGGGGGGATTTCCCCAGTGGAGTCACCTCGACCTGAACTGAGGGAATCGTCTCCTGGCCTGCCTTGTCGGAAACGAGGGTGTACTTAAAAGATTTCGATCCAATCGGCCCCTTCGCTCCGGCGGTACTGCGGACTCCGGTGCTGACATCGAGCTGACGGATGCTCTTTGGCCACTCGATGACAGGAGGTTTGAGCGACACCCAGGACAAATTGCCTTCCCAGGACAGTGTGATCTGGTAGTGAAAAGGAGTTCCCACATAAAGCTTTTCTTCCAGGATTCCAGCAGTAGTTTCGATGTTGAGATCTGGAAGGACTTCTTCCTGGGGAGGCAAAGCCTGTGAAGCTGAGGTTGCATCCTGAGGAAGCGCCAGTGGAACATTCTGGGCCAAACCTTCGTCATTGAGGATAAAGACAAGGAAGGAGAAGAGAAAAACAGGGATGGTGTAAGCGGAATTGCGTGGCATCAATTCGGACTTACGGGCTGGATGGAAGTTGCCCCCGGGACATCCGAACTCACCGCTTGAGGTGGCATCATCGCCCGCTCGATCCTTTCCAGATCTCGACTGGCATCCTGTAAATTCATGGAATACGGCTGAGCAAAGTGCTCGATTACAGATAGCCCTGAGACGATAGCCTGATAGGCTTTCCTGGCGGTTTTATAATCCCCGCCACGTTCCGCATTTCCGGCAATCAGTTCCAGGCGGTGGATCGCCTCACGGACCGGGGAGCTGGCAGGTGTATAAGCCTGAATCGCCCATTCATAGGATTGAATAGCCTCATCAATCCGCCCTGCATTCTCAGCTCCGATCCCTTCTCTCAGCCACTCTCCAGCTCGCTGGTACAGGGAGAACCCTGCTGCAGCAAAGAGCAGCAAACCAATTACAAAAAACGGTAATACTCCTTTGAGGTAACGCACCTCAGTCTTGCTTGGAGGCTGGGGCACTGGAGGTAGAACTCGTGCCGGGACTCGATGCAGCTCCATTGCCATTGGAGGGTGTCGAGGGTGTGTTCGATGATGTCCCGTTGCCGGATTCTCTCTTGGCGGCTTCCCTGTATTCCTTACTTCTGTAATCTGTGGAATAGAACCCGGATCCTTTGAAGATGATCCCTGCACCGGTCCCCAGCAAGCGTGTTACCTTGGCCCTGGATTCAGGATGCTTGCATCCATCCGGGTGGATGCATGTCTTGAGAGGCTCATCCTTGATGCTCTGGTAGTGTTCGAAAACGATCCCGCATTTACTGCATTCATATTCATAGGTTGGCATGGTCAGATACTCTCCATAACACGGGTAAGGTGTAAAGGGGGCAAAGAAAGACTATGCCCCCTCGGTTTTCAGTTCTCTTCTTTGAACTCGGCATCCATCACCTCGGCATCCTTTCCAAATCCGCCATCACCTCCCGGGGATGGTGAGGGACCTGGACTCCCAGCAGCAGCACCTGCGGCAGCCTGTTGTTGGGCCTGCTTGTAGAGGATCTCGGCCAGCTTATGAGAGACTTGTTCCAAGGCCGCCTTCTTGGCTTTGATTTGCTCAATATCGTTGCCTTGAAGGGCCTTCTTCAAGTCTTCGATGGCTGTCTCGATCTGTCCTTTGGTCACCGCATCCAGTTGATCACCATGCTCCTTGAGCGAGCGTTCTGTACTATAAGCCAGAGCGTCCGCCTCATTCTTGGCGGCCACTGTTTCACGGTGCTTGCGGTCTTCTTCGGCATGAGCAGCAGCATCCTGCTGCATCTTTTTGATTTCGCTGTCAGAAAGCCCACTCGAAGACTCGATGCGCACTTTCTGCTCCTTACCGGTACCCAGATCCTTGGCGGAGACATGGACGATACCATTGGCATCGATATCGAATGTCACCTCGATCTGAGGCAGACCTCGTGGCGCGGGGGGAATCCCTTCCAGGTTGAACTCGCCCAGAAGACGGTTGCGTGAGGCGATTTCGCGCTCACCCTGGTAAACTTTTACTGTCACCGCTGGTTGGTTATCCGCCGCGGTTGAAAAAATCTGGCTCTTGCGGGTAGGAATCGTGGTGTTCCGCTCGATCAGCTTGGTGAAGACATCACCAAGAGTCTCGATCCCCAAGGAAAGCGGGGTAACATCCAGGAGAAGAACATCCTTGACCTCCTTGGAGAGGACACCACCCTGGATAGCCGCGCCGACGGCCACGACCTCATCCGGGTTCACACCCTTGTGAGGCTCCTTGCCGAAAATATCCTTGACCAGCTTCTGGACCATCGGGATACGGGTGGAACCACCCACCAGGATGACCTCATCAATATCACTGGGCGAGAACCCGGCATCACGCAAGGCATTCTGGCAGGGGATCTTGGTGCGCTCCACAAGCGGTCCGATCAACTGCTCCAGCTTGGCACGGGTCAACCGCATGTTGAGGTGTTTCGGTCCCGAGGCATCCGCGGTGATGAAAGGAATGTCAATGCTGGTTTCGAGGGTCCCCGATAATTCGCACTTGGCTTTTTCGGCCGCATCCTTGAGGCGTTGCAAAGCCATCGGATCCTTACGCAGATCAAGGCCAAGCTCTCGTTTGAATTCATCAGCAATATAGTCGATCAACACCTGGTCAAAATCATCTCCACCCAGGTGGGTATCGCCATTGGTGGCTTTCACCTCGAAAACACCATCGCCAAGCTCAAGGATGGAGATATCAAAGGTTCCGCCGCCCAAATCATAGACCGCAATCTTCTCATCCTTTTTTTTATCGAGGCCATAGGCCAAAGCCGCCGCGGTGGGTTCGTTGATGATGCGCAATACCTCCAGCCCCGCGATCGCCCCCGCGTCCTTGGTTGCCTGGCGTTGGCCGTCATTGAAGTAGGCGGGAACAGTAATGACTGCCTGTTTGACCTCCTGCCCCAGGTAATCCTCGGCAGTCTGTTTCATCTTTTGCAGAATACGTGCGGAGATGACAGGTGGGGCATATTCTTTATTGTCAACCTCGACGACCGCATTGCCCGAATTATCAGCTTTCACCCGGTAAGGCACCTTGGTGACTTCCTCTGGTACCTCGGAGAGACGACGTCCCATGAACCGCTTGATGGAGAAGATGGTCCGTTTGGGATTGGTGATGGCCTGGCGCTTGGCGGTCACACCCACCAACTGCTCACCACTATCGGTAAACGCTACCACTGATGGGGTGGTACGTCCTCCCTCCGCATTCGCAATCACCACGGGTTCCCCTGCCTCGATGACAGCAACCACCGAGTTGGTTGTCCCAAGGTCGATTCCAATAACCTTTGCCATTTTCTTTCCTCCTTCTCCAGAATCCGCTTCCTGCGTGTTTCTTTTGATTTCCTAATCCGCCTTTTCACAGGCATCTATGCGGGTGGTCCTGACGAAACCACCACTTTACTGGGCCTCAAAACCTTGTTCCCGATCTTGAAACCGGATTGATACTCGATCGCCACCTGTCCAGATGGGACAGTTTCATGAGGGTGGCTGGCTACTGCCTCATGGTGATTGGGATCAAACGGCTCACCTTCCCCTGGAACTCTCTCAATTCCCTTTCGTTCCAGTAACGACCATAGGGCACGGCGTGTTCCCGCCACTCCTTCCTTAATTGCCTCGGCATCTCCGGTGCTGGCGAGGGCAAGATCGAGCTGATCCAGTATCTCGAACAAATCGGAAACGGGAACCATTTCACTGAGGAGTTCTTCTCGTTCTCTGATCGTGCGCCTGCGGTAGTTTTCAAACTCCGCCTGTTTGTATTTCAGCTGATTGAGATACTCATCCGCCAAGGCAGCCTTGGCCTTGATCTCTTCAAAGGTCATCGTGACCGTTTCCTCACCGGTCTGGATCTCAATCGGTTCATCTCCCATATTCGCAGCTTTTTCCAAAGCGATCTCCACAGCGCTTTTGACCTCTCCATGTTCCGGAGTGCCTTTGGATTGTGGACCGATATCAGCTGTTCTCATCATCATTACATCCCAAGTCTGCGTCGATTCGCGGGTGGCTGGCTTTCACCAAGAATGACATCACCCATCTTGTTACCACGGCGGATACGGAAAACGACAGAGGACTCCTTCTGCAATGTGTGCCGTAACCTCCGGAAATCGCCAATGGTTTGAATCGGGGTCTGGTTAATCGATAAGATGAGATCCGAGGGGGCGAGACCGGCATTGCCTGCTTCAGAGCCTTGCCTGACCTTCTCAATAACAACCCCCCCATCGATCGAGACTCCCAGCCGGTCCGCGATGTCATTCGTGATCCCACAGGCTTCGAACCCGAACCAGGAATCGGTCTGTTCAATCTTCTCCATGCTGCCCAGCCTGTCGGTTGGAATACTGATGGTCTCACGGTCCACCTTGCTGGTTTTAGGGTCATAACGAAGGTAAGTCAGTTCAAGAGGTTTCCCATTAGGGTGTTCCTCCAGGGCACGTTGGAACTGATTCAGGTGAGGAACCGCGATGCCATCAATCTCCATCAACAGGTCACCTTTGCGAAGTCCATATTGATAGGCCAATCCATTCTCATCGAGGCTGGCGGCAATCAGTCCTTCAACCTTGTTCTTCGTGAGACCCAGACGGCGTGCCTGACTGTTGTCAATGTTTTCAAAGGCCGTCTGACTTACGTAGCTGATTCCGAGACGTTCTTCAAGAGAGAAAATCCCCTCCACAAACTCTCCATAGACCTGGCGGACCCTTTCCACCGGAATGGCAAACCCAATTCCATCAGAACCACCGCCTTCGGAAGCAATCAAGGTTGTGACACCGATCAACTCCCCACGGATGTTCACAAGGGGGCCCCCGCTATTCCCCCGGTTGATGGCGGCATCCGTCTGGATCATTCCGAAGTAAGGTTTTTCCCTTCCACTTACATTAATGGAACGTTCGACGGCGCTGACAATCCCGGTGGTGACACTGTTTTCAAAGGAGAGTGAGCTCCCGATGACCACAACGGTCTCACCGATCATCAGGTCATTCGTGGTTCCCCAATCGATCTGACTGTAGGAGGGCATTCCCGCCTGCCCCTCGTGATCGATCTGCAGTACCGCGATATCGAAATCATTATCCACCCCAATCAAGGTGAGGTTGTGAGCTTCTCCATCCGAGGTGGTACAGGTCAGCCGGTTGGCATCGGCTACGACATGAGCATTGCTGATTACGGTTCCTACATGGTCGACGATGATTCCAGAGCCAGCGGAGGTGTAGACCTGTTCCTGGTAGAGGCGATCTCCCAGCCCCCTGAATCCAAGCCACATGGCATCTAATGGATTAACAGCCACGGTTTTCTTGACATCGGTCCGTATGGCGACCACAGACGGTGTTACCTTGGCCACCACATCAACAATGGGCGTGTGCCGGTCATAGTCGAGTGGCTTGGCAAGAGAGGGATGCGACATCCCCACGGCAAGGACAAGCACTAAATATGTTCGTTTCATACGAGGTCTCCAAGAGACACGAGTCTCGGGTAGAAACAAGCAGATAAGGTGCCAACCAATCGCCCTGAGCATTTCACCTTGGAATGATTCCTAACCGGCTCACAATACTGGTAATAGCGCATCACGGATCCTGCCAGACTCATCTAGATAATTGATTTCTGAGGAAAGCCTTGTGGGAAAGTGAGCCGAAATGGCACACCATAGAAATAAAAGGTCTGAGGGTACGAACATCTGCCACTCGAGCAACGTTACCCGCAATACCCTGTTGCGTTCCATGTCAGTGGGCCGATACAATCGGCCGATTTGTCTGGGATCTGTTGATCCCTTCCAATTAATTCCCACGAATGGAGGCATTAAAAGAAGTATGTTCAAACAAAATGTTGTGCTGATTGCCATCCTGGCACTCGGTGTGGCGTTATCTCCCATCAGCTGGATGGGATCCGCGAGTGCCCAGGAAGCTGGTGCACCAGCGGCTGGAGCCGAAATCAAGAAAGCAGAGGGCACCAATTTGCAAGTTTCCATGAAAACCAACAAGGGGGTCATCGTCATCGACCTCATCCCTGATAAGGCGCCCCTCACCGTTGCAAATTTTGTCAATCTTTCTCTCCGTAAGTATTATGATGGCCTCACCTTTCACCGTGTCATCGCCAACTTCATGATTCAGGGTGGCGATCCAACCGGCACTGGCCGTGGGGGTCCGGGTTATAAATTCAAAGATGAATGTGTACCCGAGTTGAAGTTTGATAAGCCTGGCTACCTGGCCATGGCGAATGCCGGCCCAAACACCAATGGCAGCCAGTTCTTCATTACCCATGTACCAACTCCCCATTTGAATGGCAAGCACACCATTTTCGGTGTTGTCAAAGAAGGTCAGGATGTGGTCAATGCGATTCGACAGGGAGATAAAATTGAATCCATCGAAATAAAAGGCGATTACACAGCCCTTTTCGATGCCAACAAGGCCCAGCTCGACGAGTGGAACGCAATCCTCGACAAGAACAAAAAGTAATCTCCGTGGGCTGACGGACTGATTTACCATGAGCCCTGGAGAAGGGAGTTCATTTCCCTCCAGGGCTCTTTCCATATCCAGGTGAGAATTTCAACAGGGACTGGATGATCCTGGTGGAAAAAGAATCAGCGAGCGGGGTGGCTGTCAAACCAGGAGAATGCAGCTGAAGCAATCCCTTCATGCCCACCTTCAAAAATCGTGATCCTCGAAAGACCCACTGTACGGCGCAGGAAAATCTCCCGTCCTAACGAAGTATCACTGACCAGGTCTGAAGCCAGCGGGCTTTCCAGTTTTCCATCAGGACGTGATAACTGTTCAATCTCTTCCTGACGAACCACGTTGACGGGATCAAGGACTCTCGCAATCTCATTAAAGGCTCTCAATGAATGAACAATGGGTACCGAGCCTTGATGTCCATCATGCCGTCCTGCTGCCAGATCCAGTGGAACATCCACGCTCCCGGCAAGAAAAGTCAGGGGTGACCGTTTGCGGTACTCCTCATCCACTTCCTGGCTCGCTCCGGGAGGTCCTCCCATGCACTGACGCAGCATTTCACCATACCTGTCACCGGAATGGGTTTGATACCAGTCAACAAGATCACTGATTCCAACCCAGGCACTCGCTGCCGTCCATACGCCTGGGTGACATCCGGCCATGAGCATAGTCATATGGCCACCGCCGGACACTCCACCGAGATAGACTCGATGAGGGTTCACTTTGTAATGCCGTTTTACCCATTCCACTGCATCCAGTATATCGGTCTGTGCAAGCACCGAACCACAAGCCTCAGGCTTATCGTTCCTTCCCCGGAAATCGGGAAAGAGATAGAGCCAACCGCGTTTCTCCGCCTCGTTTTCCCAGTCGGAAAGGCGTTGTTCGAAATTGTTACTCCAGGAGTGGAGAACCACTACAAGCGGTAAGGCGGAAGCTGAAATCACATATCCTGAAGGTAATACCAGGTAAACACTTTGGGACGAGCCATCCAGAGTACTGGTTACCTGAATCCTGTGACGGCCTGGTTGGGATGGCAGAGAAAGATCCTCGGCCACTCCCATCGAGGAGATACTCAGGATTCCCAGGACAAGGAAACTGTAAAAAATAGCCATCCCTATTCATGCCGTAAGGCTGCGATGGGGTCCATTGCGGCAGCTCTGTATGCCGGATAGATTCCAAAAACTACCCCGATCAAGATGGAGATGCCAAAAGCTCCCATGAGTGACCAGGCGCGAATGATCGTTTGCATTTCCGCAAAATAGGTGATCAGGAAGGGGATCAGGATCCCGATCGCCAGGCCAATCATCCCACCGCTTCCAGACAGCATGACAGTTTCGGTAAGGAACTGCACAATGATGTCCCGCCGCTTGGCTCCCAACGCCCGCCGGATACCGATCTCACGTGTCCTCTCGGTGACACTGGCGAGCATAATGTTCATGATGCCGATTCCGCCCACCAGCAGTGAAATTGCCGCGATCGATCCCAATACAATATTGAAAATCCGTTTGGTACGTTCCGCCTGGCGGAGGAGCTCCAGTGGAACCACAATCTCGTAGTCCACATCCTTGTGGAAACGTTTCATCAGGTCACGGATGACTTCGGAAGTGGGCATCACCTCTGAAATCTCTCCGACCTTGGCGATGATCTCGTGCAGCTCAACCTTTTCCATACTGAAGTTTCCCGAACTGCGGTTCACGATGGTGTCCCCAAATCGGGATCGTGCGGCAGTCAAAGGGATATAAAGGTTCAGAGGAACAGTTCCACCCGTGTTTTCGTGATTAGTAGCGATAGAACCAGATTTTTCCATCACTCCAACCACCCGGTAGTACTGCTGCTTCACTTGAATTGCTTCTCCGATTGGATCCCGGTATGCAAACAGTTTCTCCGCGAGTTCCGCGCTCAGGACACAGACGTTTCTTTTATCATCCATTTCAATATCATTGATAAACCGTCCCCGTGGTGAAACTTTCTGGTTAGCAATCTCCGGATACCAGGGGACTACCCCCATGACATTGGCATCCAGCATCTTGGAACGATAAACCACATTGGCTCGGACATTTCGAGAGGGAACCAGAACTTCTACCGCGGGAATGGTCGCGCGAATCCGTTCGGCATCTTCATATTTCAGTCCATACTCCCGCAACATGTTGGATTCTGTATTGACTGTTTCCTTACTGGGAGGCTTGACACTCTTTAGGATGATGTTCTGGCTTCCCAACTTACGGATTTGCTCTTGGGCCTCGTAGCTGGCCCCTTCGCCGATGGCCAGCATGGCAATCACTGAGCAGACTCCAAACACGATACCCAGCACCGTGAGTGTGGAGCGTAACCGGTGACGCCAGATATTGATCATACCAAGGATGAAGAGCCGTTTTCCAAAAGCAACCATCAGGAGCCCATCCCCACCCGTGTATTATCCGAAACCACCTTTCCATCGCGGAACCGGATTGTCGCCTCGGTCCTGCGTGCCACATTCTCATCATGGGTTACCATGATGATGGTCTTTCCCGCTTCATGGAGCGAATCAAGTATACTGAGGATTTCAGCACCGGACTTGGAATCCAGATTGCCGGTGGGCTCATCCGCAAGAATCAGAATGGGATCATTGGCAAGCGCGCGAGCGATCGCCACACGCTGCCGTTCCCCACCGCTCAATTCACTGGGGTGGTGTTCAAGACGATGCCCCAATCCCACCCGGCTGGCAAGTTCGGCGGCACGTTCCCTGCTTTCACGCTCATGAACTCCCTGATAAAAAAGGGGGACCTCGATGTTTTCGACAACACTCAGCTCGGAGATCAGGTTGAAAGACTGGAAGATGAAACCGATGCGTGCACAACGGATTTCAGAAAGCTCATTATCTGACAGCTTGGAGACATCCTCTCCCCCCAGGAGGTATGTGCCCGATGTCGGTTTATCAAGACAACCCAGGAGATTGAGAAAGGTCGACTTTCCAGAGCCAGAGGGCCCCATAATTGAGACATACTCGCCCTCACTGACAGTGAGATTAACCTCACTGAGGGCAACGACTGGCTCCTCGCCCATCTGATACCACTTTTCCAGGTTAATGGCCTGAACGATTGACATGGGTGTCCCCCCCTTGCTCCATTATTGGGGGGAGGTACCCGCAGGAGCGGCGGTATCCACCATTCCGGTTGAAGGCCTGCTCAATCCCTCCCCTGAAGGATCCGGCCGCGGGGGTGCCGCCTCTGCTCCCTCAACTCCTCTGGGCCTGCGCCTTTCCCGGTCAGAACGTTGACTATCACCCCGTGGTTCATCTTCGGAACCACTCCCCGGCCTCGAGAAGCCCTCAGGCCTTCTTCTGCGTTCTCGAGGGGGACGATCTCCTTCACCGGGGGCGGACTGCATTCCCTCGCCGGGCGGAATTGCGGCAGCCTCGACACCCGGAGCACCAACCACAGGGGGATGACCCCCCTCTTGGGCCATTGGGGGTAAACCTTCTCCTTCGGAAGATGCGGGTAACGGACCTCGTTCTCTCCCACCACGCGGACGGCGAGGACGATCTCCCTCAAACGCCAGGGGAGCCCCTTCCAGACCGGGTGCTGGTTGAGCCAATGGCCCGGGCTGCTGTCCCGGTCCAGGTGGCGGTGAACCGCCCTCGCCAGCTGGAACTGGAGGCTGGGGTACCTGCGGTGGCTCTCCTGGGAATTCCTTATCCCTCTCTCTTTCCTTGCCGGGTGCCTTCGGAGCACCTGCCTCCTCTGCTTCCGGAAGGGTAAAGGCAGTCATTGCCACCTTTTCCCCCTCCTTCAAGCCCTCTTTGATTTCCACAAATTTGTCGTTGTAATCTCCGGTCTTAACCTTTCGTATCTCCATTCCTGCGGAATGAACCACCTGACAGTAACTGTCACTTCCACGGCTTTGGACACATTGTACCGGGACAAAGAGAACATCTTTCAGCTCACTGATGATGATACGGATCTGGGCAGTCATACCTGGCTTGAGATCGGCGGATCCCTTGGCGATGGTAATGTCTGTCTGGTAGACCTTGACATCCGGGCTCATCCAACGGTCCCGTGAGTCGGGCAATACCGCCACTTTCTTGACCACTCCATCGAAGACCTGGTCTGGGATAGCCTCCACGGTCACAAACGCTTTCTGGCCTTCGCGTATCCGTGCGATTACAGACTCGTGGATTTTGGCTTTTACAACCATCGAGGTGGTATTGGGGATTTTGATAATTTCCTGTCGCTCAAAAACCTCGGCACCCTCGATGATTTGACGGTCATTGCGGAAGGGTTGATCGCTGCCAGCATAGACTACAAGTCCCGGTTGGGTCGCGAAAATCATGCAGTTCTCAATCTGCTCCTGGACCTTTTTCAACTGGTCAGCCTGGCTCCGATATGTGGCTGAAGCAGAAGCCAATTTCGCTTCGGCTTTGGCCAGTTCTGACATATTCTTGGCCTTGATGCGGTCGATATCGATGACAGCTTCATCATAGTCCGAGCGCAGTTTTTCCGCTTGTTTACGGAACTTATATTCACGGAAAAGGTGGATGGCTGTTTCGGCCTTGGTGACAGCAACGATGCTTTTTTCATAGGCCAACTCATCGGCCTTCAGATCGTTATCGGAAACGAACCCTTTTTTGTGAAGCTCCCGGGTCCATCCCAGCTTCTCTTTGGCGATGATCTTAGTGATTTCCTCGATCTTCTTGGTATTGATCAGCTCGCGCCACTCCTGGCTGGCTTCACCACCCAAGCTGGCGCTTGAAATGAGATGCTGGTAGGACACATCCTCAGGTTTTGTGTTCAGGAGCTCAATGGCCAGTGATTCTCCAAGGTAGGCCTTCAAATCCATGAGGCCAAAATCCATCTTGAGTTTACCCGCTGTCAAGTTGCTCTCATTGGTCTTCGTCTGAATCACCAGAGATTGTGAGGCCTCCGCTAAGGCTGCCTTGGCACTTTGAAGTGTGATTTCCTGTTGAGTCAGTTTGTCTCGCAGATCAGAAGAGTCGAGTTGGACAAGGACCTTTTTATTGGCAACATCCTCATCGGTGATGGTAGTTCCCTCGGGAACGATAGAGATGATAGTCGTTCTACCTTCCACTTTACTGCGAATGACCTGGGACTCCGCAGAATCAATGCTTCCGGGTTCGAGGGCATCCACCACCAGGTTTCCACGTTGAACCTCGTAGGTGGCAATGTTAGCGACAGGCTTAGAAGAGGGCTTTTCGGAGAACACCCCCCAGAGGAAAAAACAACAAGCCAGAGCAGCAATACCAACAAGGACCCTGGGGATGGATACCAGCTGTTTTATTCTATTGGTCGACGTACTCCCATTCATTTTGGATCCCCTCTTTCCACATCCCATTCTCGTCGACCTGTAAGGTCTCCATGGCCAACAACAGATCGAGACGGTTGTTGTAATAATCGATCAATGCGCTGGTGACCGCATTTTGAGCCCCAAGTAAAGCATCCTGGGACTCCAGAACATCACGTGTTGTTGCACGCCCCGCCTGCAGGAAATCGGTATCTCTTTCCACTCGCCTCATAGCAAGTGCCAAGCTGTTCACCTGGATGGCGTGTCTGTCTACCGCGAGGTTGAGATTCCTGAAGGTATTGCGAACCTCAAACACCGTAGTATCCAACGCTAGTTCGTAATCCCTTTCCGCAGCCGCCAGATTGATAAAGGCTTGGCGGTATATATTCCGTTCTGCCTTACGGTCCAAGGGCAAGTCGTAGTTGATACCCGCCACATAGTTTTTTTCACCATCAGCGAAATCGAACATCGCCTTGGGGCCATCAGAATCAGCCCCATATCTCAAGACAAGGTCCATTCCCGGTTTCAGCAAATCCTCCGCAACCGGAATTTTGCGACGGTAATCTTCTACCCTCTCCCTAGTATTCCTCAAATCGAGACGATTCTCTAGGGCAACCTGAATCGCTTTCTCGACGGGAAGATCTAATTTCCGTACCCCTTGAGCTTTGATTCTTTCAAGTGCTCCCGGATTTTGAACAAAACGGACTTCGGTCGGGATCCCCAGTTGGAGTTTGAATGAATCAAGCCCCCGCTCATAGTTGGCGATCGATCGAATCCAGCTATCCCTCGCTTCCAGCACCTGTTGAGCCGCCTGATCGGCCTCGGTTGGGCTGACCCAACCCGCGAGCACACGGCTCTCAACGATGTCTCGCTGGACTATCAGGCTGTCCAGATTGCTCTTGGCATTCTGGACTTGATCCAATTGACCAAGAAGATCCAGATAGCTCTGGGTGATTCTGACAGTAAATTCCTTCCGGAAACGGACAAAATCACGGATGGCATAGACCATGTCACGCTCAGCCTGTGTCAAGTTCTCAAGCGTGACGGCACGCCCATACCCCCTCATCAGGGGTTGTACCACCCCGACACTCAAAGCCGAAGCGGCGACTTCCGACGGATCTCCCCCGGAAATCACCCGAAAAAGGCTGGTGGACATTTCGACGGAAAGGTCGGCCCCGGTTGCCAGCATCCGGTTGAAACCCAGACTGAAGATATTGGAGATACTTTGACGGGTACCGTCATTATTGATTTCGAAGTTCCCCTGTCCAAAGTAGATCGGATCGAATTCGTGGCGCTCCAGCGAAAGAGAAAGGGCCTCCGAATACAGGCTTTCCATGCGGGAACGGTATTCTCTTGAGTTTTCAGTGGCGATCCTCAAGCAATCTGTGATCGTTAGAACCAGGGTCGCTGAATTGATATCCCCATTTCGAAAATCTCCCCTTGGTCTCTCGATGTTAAATCCGGCTGGAATACCCTCGATCCCCATGGATTTTTGCCCGATGATGCAATAAGCCTCCCGGTCAGCATCCGCTCGGTATGCGGCGGGATTGCATCCAGACAATAAAAAGGAAAACAACACTGGACAGGCACAGAGCGACCATTTCATCAAAGAAGACATGACAAATCACCCGAAGGACAGGAAGTCCCGGATTCAAGTATCGGGGGGAAAAAGGAAGACTAAAGCCGGAATCGCTATCGAGCGAGGAAGAGAAATGAAAGTGGAGCCCAGAACCGGGATCGAACCGGTGACCTCGTCCTTACCAAGGACGCGCTCTACCGACTGAGCTATCTGGGCCCCAAAGCATTCAGCAGAGAGAACTTAGAGAGGGAAACCTGCAATGTCAAGAGTCAACCGAGTCATACAAAAAAGAATATCCAACTTTCAACAAATTGGATCTGTTCAGAGAATGCTTCACCTTTCCCCACGGTGTTGAAGTCTCCCTACCGGCGTGGTCTAATCCTATCCGGTTCGTCATATGAACCCCTATCTGATGCGGGAGGTCTGGGATTATGGAAGTGGGTGTGTTTACTGTCATCCTGGGGGCCAATGGAGTCCCTCTTGGAGATTCATTGGATTATGTCAAATCAAAAGGGATCGATTGGGTGGAGATAGGAACGGGAAATTATCCGGGCCAGAGCCATTGCCCTCTCGAGGAGCTGCTCAGCAACAAAAAGGCACTGGCGGACTGGCAGGATGAGTTCAAACGACGCAAGATCCGGATCTCGGGTCTTTCCTGTCATGGGAATCCCCTCCATCCCAACAAGGATATTGCCAAGGCCCATACTGAGGTCCAACGCAAGACCATCGAATTGGCCGAGAAGATTGGTGTCAAAGTGGTCGTCCTTTTCTCAGGTTGCCCGGGTGGCAGCCCCAAGGACACCATGCCGAACTGGGTAACCTGCCCCTGGCCGCCCGACTTCCTCGAGATCCTCGATTATCAATGGAATGAGGTCGTGATCCCCTTCTGGACACAGGAAGCCAAATTCGCCCGTGACCATGGCATCAAGCTGGCTTTTGAAGCTCACCCGGGATTCGTAGTTTACAATCCGGAGACTGTCCTCAAATTGAGGAAGGCCTGTGGAACCACCATCGGCGCGAACCTGGATCCCAGCCACTTCTTCTGGCAGGGCATCGATCCCATCGCCGCGGCCCGCGAGCTGAAAGGTGCAATTCACTATGTCCACGCCAAGGACACACGTGTGGATCCGATCAATGCGTCCAGGAATGGAACCCTAGATGTGAAGAGCTACGGCGATGTGCTCGAACGCTCCTGGGTCTTCCGTACTTGCGGGTATGGGCATGATGAACAGTGGTGGAATACATTTGTTTCCACCCTCAAGCTGTGTGGTTATGATCATGTACTCTCGATTGAACATGAGGACAGCTTGATGACACCACGAGAGGGCCTGGAAAAGGCAATCGAATTTCTCCAGCGGGTGGTAATCCGCGAAAAGGCGGGACGGGCTACCTGGTTCTGACCACTGGTCAGAGTTTACACTTCAGGGTTCAGGGGATTTGGCAACCTGAAGGTTGAACTCCAAACGAAGGCATCGACAAAATCAGGGAAGGGGTGACATCCATCGATGTCACCCCTTCGGTTTCATTGGCCCCTGCTTAAAAACCTCACTTATTCTTTTGAACTGGCGTATCCAATTTTACGATGACAAACTCCTCGGTATTCTCACTGGAATTGGGCACAAAGTTGATCATCACCAAAACTTCACGGCGGGTGCTCTTTTCCAGGATTTTGTCAAGGATTTCACGTACCTGATCAACCGAGGTAACCTTGGTTTTCTCAATGGCTGTGATCAATGCTCCCTTGGGAATTTTTCTTGCAAGTGGACCATCGGGATCCACCTCACTGACAATAACCCCCTCAAATCCACCTGCATCACGGTAGTATTTGGCTTCTTCCTCATCCGGGTCGCGCAGACTTGCACCCAGTTCACTGAAGCCGCCACCACTCTCAGAAAGACGGGTGGGTGTGGTTTCAGGTTGCTCCTCCACGGGAACATTCAATTCAACCTTATTACCACCGCGAAGGACTTCTATCTTGGCCGACTGGTTCACGGGGGCCCTGGCAACCATATCCTGGAAGTGAGTCGTACTTTGAACAGGTGTCCCATTGAAGCTCAAAATGATGTCGTTCTTCTTCAAACCACCACGTTCCGCTGGTGTATTGCTGTACACTTCCTTGACCAGAGCTCCTGTTTTCGGAGGCTGATGGAAATACTCTGTATCGGATTTACCCGGAGGCATAATCCCGACACCAAGATATCCACGCACCACTTTGCCCTTGGAGATAAAGGCATCAGCGATCTCCTTGATACGGTTGGAAGGAATCGCGAAACCAATCCCGACAAAACCATTGGAGAAACCGCCAGCGGTCTGGATGGCCACACACATGCCCACCACCTGGCCATCCACATTTACCAAGGGGCCACCACTATTTCCCACATTGATGAAGGCAGTAGTCTGCAGGAAACCCTCGTAGCGAATCTCTTTCTCAGGATCACCCGGCAGGACACCGCTCCGGTCCTTGGCACTGATGATTCCCTGGCTGAAGGTCTGGTCCCGAGCCAAGGGGGATCCAAGCGTGAAGACCATCTGTCCAACTTTGAGCGCATCCGAATCACCGAATGGAACTGATACCAGTTTTCTGTCACCGATGACCTCATTGGTCAGATGGATAAGGCCCAAATCAGATTTCTTATCGAGAAAGGTGTTTCTTTTGGGACTGTCAGGGTCCGAGATCAGATCGAATTCAGTAATGGCATTCTCATCTTTGAACTCAATATCAACCCGCCCCGCATCGCCCAACACATGGTTGTTGGTTACAATCCAGGCACCTGACCCATCCACTCGATATACAATCCCCGATCCAATCCCATTGACCTGGAAATCCCCACGACGGCCCTCTTCGTCGCTGTCATCGGAACCACGATTACGCCTGTTGTCAGGCCTCTGGTGGAATTTCTTGCCATCCGGAGTCTGGAAATAAAACTCGAAGGGAGTGCCTTCAAAGAGCTTGGGATCCATGAAAGGTGCCATTGGGGAATCTTCCATGTCCTCCCTGGATGGCTGACTTCGGCTGGTAATCAAACGAACCACCGAAGGTCCAACACGATTATAAATCTGAGCCTGCCCTTCCGAGATCTGGTGCAGGATATCAAGCGGATTATCCGCTGCCTGGGTGGCTGGCAGACCTGATATCATCAGCCCCATACAGAAAGTTAAAGCCACTATTTTTCTCATGAGATAGAGCTCCTTAGAACCATCTTTCGATCTACAAGGATAGTACCGCCCTCGACGGCACTTGGTTTTTTTGTCCGCTATCAAAACGTAATCCGATGCTTTCGTGTAACGCCCGGATCTATCTCCGGCGGTGAACAGAGGCCCAGTGTTCCATGCGCTGGTCCTCGTTCCTCATCCGCCAACGGAGGAGTTTCTGGCAGTACTCAGCCACAACTCCAGCGTGAGAGGGAGACTGGGCAAGATTTGTAAACTCTCCTGGATCCTGGCCGAGATCAAAAAGAATCGGTGGCATGGATTCCGAGGCAAACTGAATATACTTATACCGGTCATCACGCACCACCCAGAACAGGCACTGGTCAGGATCGACAGAGGCATCCACTGTAGGACGGGTCCGGAAGTCGGCCTCAAAAAAGATCTCAGTTCTGATGGGATTTTCTGTATTTCCACGAACGATGTTGAGCAGGCTCCTGCCTTGAAATCGATCTGGAATGGGTTGCCCCAGGAACTCCAGGATGGTTGGCGCCAGATCCACCAGTTCAGCGAAATGATTCAAGTTCTGACCTCTCGTCATGTCCGCCCGGGCAGATGGATCCCGGATTATCAATGGCACACGCATGGTGGCATCGAAGAAGTGCGCTTTGTCAATCAGGTAGTGGTCTCCCATGTAATCCCCATGGTCCGAGGAGAAGATGATCAAGGTATTGTCCCATTCACCTGTTTGTTTGAGGAACCCGAAGAGCGTACCCAGACAGGCATCCAATTCACTGATCATTCCATAGTAGCAGGCGCGAGTTTCCCTCCACTCCGTCTCATCCAACAAGCAGTGTTCCTTCTGCATGAGACGGTAGTAAGGGTGATCATTCTCACGCTCACCGGGATACCGAATGGGAGCCGGCATTACCGAAGGGGCATACATCGAATGGTATGGAGCGGGACAAACGCGGGGTGAGTGGGGTTTGATGTAGTTGAGACTCAGAAACCAGCCTTTCCCAGCACGTGGCGAGATCCAGTCCATGGCGGTCTGGGTGACAAAACGCGCCTCGCTGTCTTCCGCCTTGTAGTGAGCCGGAAAATGAAGAGGCAAGTGATCCCCAGGCCCTTCCGGCGGGACATTCGGCTCACTCACCCTGATCCTGTCAAGAATCGTTTCTGGATAACCTTTGGACCGAAGCCATTGAAGGTACTCAGGGCTGGTGTACTCATCATGGAAAAGCACCCAGTCAAATCCCGGAAGCACATTGTCATAGCAGGGAGTCGTTTTCTGGGGATGGCCATGGGGGAGTGTCCGCGGATCCCGGACATAGTCGTTGTAACCAATCAAAGCAGGGTTATATCCTCCCGCCTGCAGGTGCATGGCGAGGTTCTCTTCCGCATCGATGAGCGGAGTCTCATTGGTCAGGGCACGATTTGAGCAGAGATACCTTCCGGTAAAGAGACACATCCGGCTGGGTCCGCAAGGATTGGTTTGTGCGAAACACTTTGTGAAAAGAGCACCATCCCTTGCAAGCGAGTCGAGATGGGGAGTCCGGATCACAGGATTTCCCGCTGCACCCAGACAATCATGGCGAAACTGATCGGCCAGGATCAGAAGTACATTCCGGCGCTCTGGCATCCTTCCCTTCCCTTTCAGGATTTCATGGCCAGCGCAAATGCTTCCGCCATCCGGTCAAGGTCCTTTTTTCTCTTGGTCTCAGTTACGCAGACGATCAGGCGATCCCGGGCACCAGTCCAATACGGGCCATCAATCCCGGCTTGAATATCCTGTTCCCTCAACCTTTCCACAACCGTGTCCGCTGGATGATCAAGGACCAGGGTGAACTCATTGAAGAAAGGTTCCTCCGACAGCATTTTGACGCCGGGGATTTCCAACAGCTTGCCCGCGAGATAATGCGCTTTATCGGTGTTCTGTTGGGCCACTTCACGAAGGCCCTCAGGGCCAAGGAGGCTCATGTAGATGGTGGCGGCCAGTGCACACAGCGATTGGTTGGTGCAGATATTGGACGTCGCCTTCTCGCGGCGGATGTGTTGCTCACGGGTCTGGAGAGTGAGCACATAGCCCGTATTCCCTTCGGCATCCACTGTCTTCCCCACCAGCCTTCCCGGCATCTGACGAACATCCTTGTACCTGACAGCAAAATACCCGGCATAGGGACCACCAAAGGAGAGTGGCATCCCCAGTGACTGAAGTTCGCCAACGGCCACATCAGCACCGCTAGCTCCTGGCGGCTTTAACAAGGCCAGTGCGAGAGGATCGGAGGCTTGAATCCACATCGCTCCCATTGAACGATTCAACTCTGCGACCTGATCCAGGTTTTCCAGGTAGCCAAAAAAATTTGGATGTTGGATCAGCACTGCCGCGGTGTGGGAGTCGAGCTGTTCGGAGAGAGATGTGGAGTCCAACACTCCATCTTTAGCGGGAACTTCCACCACTTCAACAGGCATCCCAGTCAAGTAGGTTCTGAGAGTCTCTTTCCAACGGGGATGCAGGGTCCCCGCGTAAAGAATCTTATCCTTTCGTGTAATTCTCAGGGCCATGAGAGCAGCCTCAGCCATTGCTGAGGCGCCGTCATACATGGAAGCATTCGCCACCTCCATACCTGTCAGGGCTGTGATCAGGGACTGGAACTCGAAGATATATTGCAGGGTTCCCTGACTGACTTCCGCCTGATACGGGGTGTAAGAGGTGTAGAACTCAGAGCGTGAAAGCAGGCGGTCAATGATGCTGGGACGGATGCGCTCATAGGCGCCTCCCCCAAGGAACGAAAGACAGTCCCGGGTTGTCCGGTTATTCCTTGCCAGCCTTGTTATATCTTCTCTCCCCTCTTCCTCACAGAGAGGAGAGGGGAGCTTGATCTGCGGATTGCGAATAGACACCGGGATCTCATTGAAAAGGTCATCGATGTCCTTCAATCCGATAACATCGAGCATTTCACGGATATCCTGAGCAGTGTGAGGTGTGTAGGGCATGGTTTTCCGGTTAGGTTACTTGGTGTAGGGGACGGCACCGCCAGTCACAGTATCCACACGAATTGCCTTGGGAGCCTTAAATCCTGCACAGCCTGCCTCAGCAACGTTTTCATCTTCTTCGACACCATCTCCGCTGACACCTATCGCGCCTACCAGGACACCCTGCTTGTAGAGGGGGATGCCTCCTGGAAACTCGATGATACCATCGCCAGAGTTGCTGCTTCCAATCTGCCACAAGGGGCCACCAGGCTGTGACAATGCGCCTATGGAGCGGGTGGTGAGGGCATTTTCATTGCTGCTGAAGGCCAGCGCGGTAAAGGCTTTGGCACGTGCGATATGGATGCTGCCCAACCAGGCGTCCTCCATGGATCGTTGCCCTACGATTCTACCCGAACGGTCAACCACCACCATGTGCATCCGGGTCTTCTGTTTTTCCCCCTTGTTGTTTACGCGCAAGAGCGAGGTTTCGGAATTGGCGCCTGCTTCGGCTTGATCGAGGATCTTCTTAATATCCACATTCGACAGTGACATGGGCAATGCTCCTTACTTGGATTTTGGTTTTCCCTCAAGGACCTGACGGGGTTGAGCATACCCTGAGATGGGAGGTTGAGCAAGAAAAAGGACTCATCCCCCGCTAGTGCCGGAAATGGCGAATCCCTGTAAAGACCATGGCTATGTCGGCTTCATTGGCGGCTTCGATCACTTCTTCATCCCGCTTGGAGCCACCGGGTTGGATGATTGAAGTGACACCCGCTGCGATTGCCGCATCGACGCCATCGCGGAAGGGGAAGAACGCATCCGATCCCAGCGATGCTCCCACCGCTTTCTCCCCGGCGTTTCGGGAGGCAATCCGGACAGATTCCAGACGATTCATCTGTCCGGCCCCGATCCCCACTGTCCGGGTTCCCTGAACCAGCACGATGGCATTCGATTTGACCTGCTTGACTGCCCGAAAAGCAAACAGGAGTGATGCCTTTTCCTCAGGGGTGGGCGCTCGCTTGGTAACAACCTTCCAGGCATATTCCTCATCTGTCACCACATCACGGTCTTGCATCAGAGCTCCGCCTTCAATCAGGCGGATTTCCAGGCTCCCCCTGACTAGCGGTTGATCCAATCCAGGGAGTTCCAGAAATCGACGGGAGGCCTTGCTGGTGAGAAGATCGAGAATCCCTTGTCCATAACCTGGAGCAATCACAGCTTCGACAAAGGGACTCTCATGGATACGCTGAGCAGTGTCCATGTCAATCACACGGTTCAGGCTGATGATGCTTCCATAGGCCGAAACGGGATCACAGTCATATGCATCGCCATAGGCCTGGGCAAGGGACTGGGCCGAGGCAAGGCCACAAGGGTTGTTGTGCTTGAGAATCGCCACCGTGGGAAGGGGGAAATCGCGTACTGCACGAACCGCCGACTCCAGATCAAGCAGGTTGTTATAGGAGAGTTCCTTCCCGGCAAGGATCCTTGCATTGGGCAAAGAACAGGCGGCGGCATCGGTGTTCTTATACCACGCGGCTGCTTGATGGGGATTTTCCCCGTACCGCAAGGTTCCAATTTTGGTTAGGGAGATGTGTGTTTTTGGCGGAAAAGTCTCAGCCTCACCAATTGCCTGGGTAAGGTAAGTCGAAATTGCCAGGTCATATTCGGCAGTTCTCGTGAAGGCCTTTGCTGAAAGCTTCCTTCGAGTTGCCAGAGTCACCCCGCCGTCATTCGCCTCCATCTCACTTCTGACGATCAGGTAATCGGCTGGATCGGTGACCACTGTGACAGAATCACAGTTCTTGGCGGCGGAACGAAGCATCGAGGGTCCACCAATATCAATGTTCTCAATGGCGTGATCAAGAGGACAGTCCGCTGCCTTAGTGACCTGCTCGAAAGGATAAAGGTTGACCACCACGAGATCGATGGGGGTGATTCCATGTTCCGCCATCTGGCTCCGGTGTGAATCAAGATCCCGGCGCCCCAGGATACCCCCGTGAATCTTCGGATGGAGGGTTTTTACCCTTCCATCAAGGATTTCCGGACTCCCCGTGTGCTCGGAGACCTGCCGGGCAGGAATCCCCGCCTCCCGGAGGGATTTGAGGGTTCCCCCAGTCGAGAGGATCTCAACTCCACGCGAGTGGAGGTACCGGGCGAATTCGATGATCCCCGTTTTATCGGAAACACTGATGAGTGCCGTGCGGATGGGACTCATTCCGCACCCAGCAACACATCATGGATATTCACCACACCATCTCCATTCCTGTCAGCCAGCTCAAGGCTGGTTCCAGGAAGAACTTCATCCGAAACATCCACCGACTTGATTTCGCTGGAGCCTGGAATGGGATTGCGCCTTACCGCGAGATAGGACACCAGATCGCTTTGTGTCAATCCATCATCTCCATTGAGGTCGCCAAGGATACGTGTCCTGGGATCGCGTTTCCCGAAAAGCAGAGCCAGCGAGAATAGATCCATGCTGTCATTGACCAGGTCCTGATTCAGGTCGGCGTAGAGTTTCAGGACCGGTGGGAAGGTAATATTGACCAGGTAGACATTGTTGTCGACCTGGTTGGCAATGACCAGGTCATTGGCTTGCGTGCTGTCCAGACGCGCAGGGGCTCCTGAAATGGGGCGTGAGCCCACCTGCGGAAAATGATCCACGATGGGGAATGTTCCGATGCCATTGTTATAAAACAGGGCCAGATCTCCTGCCACTGCGGGGAATGAGAAGGGTTCTGGAATCCCTCCATTGATGGAGGCAAGGTCCATATCATTGTCACCATCAAAGTCAATCGGGACCACCGCCATGGGGCCATTGCCTGGGGAAAGGACTCTTTTACCCGTAAAGGTGCCATCACCGTTGTTCAGGTAAATGACAATGTTTCCCGGAGTGGGGGGTGAGAGCTGGGGAGCACCCTGGTTGACCACAATGATATCGTTGCCATCCAGGCCATCAATATCGGCGATAGCCGCAGTCCGTGTATTCACCCCTGCTTTGAGGATTTGTGAGAGCTGGAAAGTACCATTCCCATTGCCCAGGAGAATTGAGATGGTCCCATCTTCCCAGTTGGGGGTGACCAGGTCGAGGTTCATGTCGGGATTCAGGTGGCCACCCACAATGTAGGTCGGGAGTTTACCCGCCGATGGGGTTCCCACCGCCACGTTCAACACCTGCGACGCGGGATCGGTGACACCACCCGGGCCAGCCAGGATAATCGGAATGTCATCCGCCTCAGTATTGGGGATGGCAAGATCGAACCGGCTATCGCCATTGAGGTCGCCCACGAAGGCCGAGAGTGGGCTGTCGAAAGGTTGGGGCAGGATCGCCGGGGTGGGCAGGAACCCTCCCGCCTGGTCATTGGTGAAGAGCATGACCTGCTCAGTTCCGGAGGCCACCACCAACAGATCCTTGAAGTGATCATTTGTAAGATCTTCCAGTTCCACAAAGGAAGGTTTGGTGCCAGCTCCGACACTCACTGTCCTGGCCGCAGCCGGGAATTGACCATTGCCATCATTGAGCAGGATCGAAACACTCCCATCCGCGCTGTTCGCCACGGCAACATCCTGGAAGGCTTCGATTGCATCGGCCTTCAGAGCGGCGGTGATACGTCCAGCCGTGGCATACACCGGGCCTTTACCCGCATTGGCTGCTGCGATGTTCCGAGTCACCCTGGGTGTATTGGTGGGGGTGGGGGTGGGAGTTACAGTGGGAGTCGAGGTAATGGTCGGTGTCCTGGTGATCGTGGGGGTTCTGGTGACGGTGCGGGTTGGAGTGGGTGTCAGGTAGACCACCCTCATGGCCGCCAGCGCATTGACCAGACCATCTCCCGCTAAGACATCTCGTCCGGGAGCCTCGATATCATCCGCTGTTTCACGGAGACGGTCATTGATCTGTTTGGGGGTCAAGGTATGGTTCGCGCTCTTCATCAGGGCCGCTACCGCAGCGAGGTGCGGGGCCGCAGCCGAAGTTCCGAAAAAGTTGGGATAGCCAGTCCCATCCGAATCCTGTCCGCCAAAGAAGGTCGTATCGGTTCCATCCGGGGCAGCCAGGTCAGGCTTGAAGACTGTCACCGGTGTTGTCCGCCGTGGATAACCCAGGTCGGGGAAATAGAAAGGTGTGTTTCCGCCTTTGGAGGAGAAGGACTCCACGTTGATCGTGGTTCTGGGAGTCTGAAATTGGCCACCGGAGTCGATTTCCTCATAGTAAACCGCTGCCACTCCCATGGCATTTTCCGCATTCGCGTGACCAAAGATGGTCCGGTCACCCAGGTATTCGGAGTCAGGGTTTCCAAATGGATCAGCCAGGCCGGTTGAAGCCTCCACGTAGAGGTTGAACAGGACCGGTTTACGCCCCTTGGCGTGGTTGATCACGATGTGATAGGTCTGGGCAGTATCCGAGGAAAGATTGACACCGAGCCATTCGTAAGCCTCGCCCCGTGGATTCCCTTCACGTCCCTGGATCGTGGTACTTTGTGCCAGGATATTCTCATCGGTCAGCGGGAGAGCTGTGTCCTGGACCACATACAGGTCGAGATCAGCCTCCGATCCATTCCCACCGCCATAGGTTCCATTGTAAGGCTCATCCCACTTGAGAATGGCGATGATGGAGGCGAACCCATAGGGCGCGCTGATGGTCAGGTGAGTATCTGAAGCGAATCCCTTGGCCGCGCCGAAATCATGAAGGTCCAAACCCGAGGGGGGATACACCTCGTCATCGTTGGGAGAGACATCCTCGAAAATGGCCTCATGGGCATCATCGGCCTGGTTGCCCGCGCTTGAGTAATAGGGAACACCGGCTGCCACTGCATTGTTGGCCGCGATAGCAATCGGACCATTCTGGTAGAGTGGTTCAACAAAGTAGTAGACATCATCCACCAGCACATTGGCTGGGGCTTCTTTGTCGGTCCTGAGCTTGGTGATGTTCGAAGCAAACTCATTGTACCCCGAAACGGCAGAGGCGAAAGAAATATCGCATCCCGGAGCAAGGTCATAGATCAGCTGCGCCATTCCATTGCCCTCATCGGATCCCCCGCCCGGGCCGGGATCAATCATGCGGATAGAGGAAGGCAGGTCTCCGGTGATCTGGTCCCGGCAGTTTCTGAGATAGCCACGACTGATGGTCCCGCCACGCTGGTCATTTAAGCTGTCGCTGAGAACTCCGACCCGGACACCGGAACCGTTAACCTCCAGCTCTTTGCGGGCCTGGTCAGCCTGGATGGAAGCATCCGCCTGGCTGGTGACACGTCCGATATGGGTTTTCCAGGGAGACTCGGTGGCGATGCCTTTGACATCGGGACAGTGAGCCAGGGCCGCAAGGTCACGCGGATCGGAACACCACACCACGATGGTGTTGACCCCAGTGAAGGAGTAGCTACCACGGACCTGGAGACCGGCATCGGTACAGGCCTGGATGAGGGCATCGCTGAGTTCAGTGACACCGATCACGCATTGGATTTTATTCGAATCGCGTACCGCATGAGGCGCCGCTTTGAGGAAGACCGCCTCCGGGGTGGACTTGGTGGTTTTGAGTGTCTGGGTCATCTGAAGGAGGTGGGAATCCAGTTTGGTCAGATCTTCATCCCCCCCACACAAGGCCTGAATCTTGGGATCCACCTGGCCCAGAGCCGCCTGAGGCACCACCGGCAGGAACACCAGCCCCACAAGGATTAGCCCGATCCCACGCACCACACCGTTAAGACACATTCTCACGTTCCTCCCTCGGCCGAGACATGTCAGCATCCGCCTTGTGGACACAACCACGCAAGACAGTACTCGTATGTCGACTGGACATGGGGATCACCCATTTCACCCCAACCAGCCACACACTTTGGATAATATATCAAAACTGGACCATCATAACCCTCCTAATGTACCAAATGGAAGCCTCAAGGTGGGTTCGTGAGGGGGTGAGGCCAAGGGGGAAGCCCGTTCCCTCTATGAGGCCGGACCGTGGCTTCCCGCCTTCGCGGGAATGACTATCTCCTGGTCCATCCCCGCTACCCCGTCATTCCCGCGAAGGCGGGAAGCCACGGGAAAAGCTCCAACTCACCGGCATGATCTCCTTATTTAAGGACGACTATCTGCTGTGCTGGATCGGACTACCCATCGGTTGTGGGTTGATTGCGGTCCCCCCCCTGCTACACTTGACCGCCGGGATCCATGGCGGTCGGCTCAGCGGCGGGTTGGGTTCGGGTCCCGCCCCCCGTCCAGTTCTCGCTCGATTCAATGTTGGTCGGAACAGTCACGGGTAGGGTAGGGTTCCTGCCCCGCTGCTAAGTATCCAGTGGGTTCTTGTAAGGACTGAGTG
>CAYZUX010000015.1:0-52784 GCA_964481775.1 uncultured bacterium
CAACGGAGGAGTCTGGTGGTGCTTTGAGCGGGGCCCAATCCTGTTCACCCACCTCGCAGATGCCGACAGGTTCTTCCCAGTTTTGAAAACGATAGGGACCATGATCAAGCCAGGTGGTATGGATGTCCTCTCCAATTTCATTTTCTTTCAACAGTGCACGGGCATCATCAAAGACCGGTTTGGTCATGAGGATCTGATTGGGAAGGGCAATTCCGGGCAGTAATTGAATGAGCTGGAAGGGTTGGCCGCTGATACGGCGAATTATGCCGCCGGACCGGTTACGGTGAAGGGTCATTTCTCCCTCGTGGATAGCGAGACGGCAGGGAGGTGGAGAATCACCCAGTGGATCGGAGATCCGGGATCTGGCTGAAAACAGGAGAGCAAAGCGTACCGCTTCGGAGGGACGGGAGAAAATGAGTAAACATCCATTCTCCTCACTTTTCAACTTTTCCGCATGGGGAAAGGCAGCGAGTGTTTCCCGGATATATCGATCAAAGCGTTGAGCATGAGTTCCATTTCCATCACAAGGTTCCACAATACAGAGGGTACAGACTATGGTTTCGGTGACATCAGGCCCATAAAGTCCAGACAAGGGATCGCCATAAAGAACATATTGTGCCCAGGTCAGGTCATGGGGACCCCGGGTCGTGCGGACCTCAAGCCGTGCTTGCTTTACGGCAAGTCCCACGGGAATTCCCGCCAGGACCTGTCGGTATAAACTCAATGCGAAACAACGGCTCCCTTCATCGATGACTTCATTCAGGGCCCCGATGTAATGCCTGCATCCATTCCTCAGGAATACCTCGGCAAATCCAGGTGACCCGGTGGTTGGTTTGACACCCCTTTCCGCTGTGTGACAGCCATTGTTCATCACAAAGATGGGGGCCGATTCCTTTTCAAAAACTTGATTCATGACACGGGTGTCATACACTCCATCGGCCAAAAGCCATCCCCATTGATCCTGGGAGGGGGAGGTTGAATGTCCCGAGTAATGAAGGATCGAAGCCCGGGGAAGCCGCTCTTTCAGCTGGTCTGAAGTGATCCTGGAATTGAGCCACTCCACCTGGAGACGCGGGTCATTTTCCAGTAATCGGGATAGAAGATCCCCCTCCTTGGAAGCCTCCTCCAGATTATTGGCCGGATTGGATAGGACCAGGCAATCAAGCGGCTCAGCTGGAACTGATCGATCTGCTGGATTCTGCCAGTCTGGTACGATCCGCCCGACCGAATAACGGCATCCAAGGAATTCCTGGCCATCATGAAGAAGTTCCCATGGGAAGAAGGTCAAAAGCGGATTGAGATGAAGGATAAGAGTTTCGACCACGGATTCCTTGAGCCGTTGCTTGAGGCCCTGGCTGAAGAGCTGGTCAAACCAATAGCGTCCCAGGCTTTCCAGTGTTTTGTCCGGCTGAGGTGAATCGTTTCTGTCTCCATGAAGATTGACTCGGGTAAGCAGGGCGGACAGTTCACATGCGGCTTTCTGCAGTGAATCCAGTGACAGGTTTGTTTGATTCGAAAGGGTTTCCTCAACCGCAGATCCGGAGGAAAGACTGATCAAGATCCCTGTTTTGTTCCATTCTGCTGTCAGGTGAAGCCATCGGTGATGTGGGGGATTCTGTTGATCCATGGGAGTATCTCTCAGGATCTGGGTAGAGAAAACAAACTATTTTCGCTTGGTTTTCCTTGTAGAGACACAGGATCAAAAAAGTGAAATCAATCCAACGCCCAGAGAGTATAGCGGTAACCGGAGATAATGGAAGAAAAACCTCAGAGAGGCTACCAGTCTGAAAGAGATGTGGTGCTCAATGAGAGGAAAGTGAGAACACGTCCTCGAAGATGTCTTTCCAGAATCGGGCGTTTAGTTCCACCTCGGATTTGAGTGGTGACTTGGAGGAAGATAAGGACTCCAGGTGACGTACCAGCCGTACCTCAAGGGGTATCCCCCATTCCTTGAGACCCAGCTCCCGGAGGTAGAGAAAAGACTTTGTTGCGGATGGAAAATCCCTCTGCGCCAAATAGTTCCAACCTGATTGCCATGTCACCTGATAATCCTCTGGAACAGATTCCCATAGTGCGAGGTCTTCCTGGGACGGATTGTGTGATGAGCGGACAACAGGTAGTGGACGAAGGACATAACCTTCGGATTTGGTAAACGCCGCAGTTCCGGTCAGGAAAGCCTGGAAGCGTAAGAGCAGGGAAGAGGAACTGGCAAAATCATCCCTGTGGTCCCTGATGATCTCCAAAGCCCTGTTGAAGCGTCCTTGAAGGCAGAGGCAGGCCAGAAGGGCTTTCCATTCATCTGGACCGAATTCCCCCTCGGCGAGAAGGATTTCGACTCCGCATGGACTTGTACCACAGCGAACCACCACTGCCGTTCCATCCGGAATGGATACAGAAATTCGAGTATCCCTGAGACTCGTGCCGGTACGCCGGAGGAGCACCCCTTTCTCCCAGATTTCAAAGGTCTTTCCTTTTGAAGACAATCCATCATCCCCGATACTCAGGCAGTTCATCCCTTTGTCTCTCAGGATCTGAAGCTGGAGTACTCCCTCATCCTGATTTTCATACTCGGTTGTGAGACAGTTTTCAAAACAGTGAACAGTGGATTTCCCGGTGAGTCTCCCCATCCATTGAGCCAGGAATTCACTTTCCCTGTGGTACCGAAGGTTCTCCATTCCGATGGTCTGGATGGCGTCACCCCATGTATTTCCCCGGTACCGGGCCGAGATGCTGAAAGGCAGATCCGGGTTGTTCTCCTCACGGAATTCGGGCAGGCTGAGCAGACTGGCCAGGCTGGTGGTCAGTCCGGTCTTATCTTCGTTTAATATAGGCAAGAGCGATCCATCAGGATTCAGGAACTTCTCTGCCACCAATGCTACCTTTTCCAGATCATTTTGTTCAGGCATGGTTTTCGCTCCCCGAAAATCCGGCATCCCCCTTTATTTAGAGAATACGGTTTCAAACGGAATTTTACTACAGAAAGATTGAGAGTCAGAAAAAAAAGGTAGCAGAGATACCGGGTAGGAGTATCCTTCCGGTCAGTTTTCGACTGCTCATCAGTAAATATCATCGTCCTAATATGGATCGTTTGTGTCGAGGAAAAAGTGATGAAAAAGGGCAGTGATGGAGGTGAGGTCATGTTTGGCAAGGGAGGTCCCGGTCTGCTGTTCCTGATTCTGTTCGTTTCAACAGGTGAAGCCGCCAGTGAAGACTTTTCATACCGGGTCACTGCAGCTACAGGCCCTTACTTCCTATGCGATGACCGTGTTGTTGAGGATCGTTGGCTGGTTGAGAGATTCGCCGTACAGCCTCAACGGCATCCCGGAAATCCATTGATTGTCAAGGATCACCCTTGGGAAGGGACAGGCCCCCACTTGGGAGGATCGGTCCTTTATGATGCCAGCGAGACCCTCTTCCGGATGTGGTACTCAGTCTTTGATCCCCATGCCTACAAGAACAAACTCCCTTTCTCGTACAACGTCTGCTATGTGGAATCAGAGGATGGAATTCACTGGAGAAAACCCCCTCTTGGGTTGTTTGACTTCCAGGGGAGTCGTGACAACAATTGTATCCGTTTGGGTGAAGACAAAACCCAGAACATTGATGTCTGCCTCAATCCGAAACCGGACCGCTTTCCAGGGCGTTTCCTGGCGATGCACAACCAGAAGGGGGGAGTCTTTCTCTCATCGTCGGAGGATGGGAAGACTTTCACACGCCTCTATCCAACCCCCGCGATATCCTATCACAGTGATACCCAGAACAACTTTGTCTATGACGAAATCCGCGATCGCTGGCTGCTATTCTGTCGGCCAAGGGCCTATGCTGGGTACCACAAACGGCGTATCTCACTGACTGTCAGCCAGGATTTCAAGCACTGGCCGCATGAACGAACGATCCTTGTTCCAACTGAAACCGAAATTCCTGAGTACTATGGAATGACGGTCTTTCGTCGCGGGGATCTCTTTTTCGGTGCGCGTTACTTGTACGACAAAGACAGCGGTTTCATTCACCCGGAACTCACCTGGAGTGGAGATGGAGAACACTGGGACTCGATACCGGCACATCCCGCCTTTGTAGACCGGGGTGCCCCGGGAGCCTGGGATGCAGGGATGGTTTTCCTTGCCAATGACCCCGTGGTACGTGAAAAAGAACTCTGGTTTTATTATGGAGGATTCGCCCTCGAGCATAACACCGATCAAACCAATCCTGCGGCGATTGGACTGCTTGTCTCGGATCTGGACCGGCTCATTGGCTTACGGCCCATATCATCCGAACCAGGCATGATTCTGACACGCCCTTTCCTGACAGAAGCACGCCATCTTTATGTGAATGCTGTGATCAAGGGGCGGCTCAGATGTGAAATCCGGTCGGATATGAACAGGACTCTGGACGGTTGGTCTCTTGCGGATTGCGACCCTCTGAACCAATCTGGATTTTCACAGGAGGTCACATGGAAAGGGAAGACCCTGAGCGACCTGGGGATGCAAGAAGTTCGTTTGCTTTTCGAGTTGGAGGGAAGTGATCTGTTCACATTTGATTTGCGCTGATGACCTCCCCCGCTTGTGGAGTCCCCCTATCCCCCGCATCATGTCCCTTGTGTTCCTGAGAAGGATGGACCTCGATCTGAAGCATGTTCTGAGTGCGAAGATAAGTTGTCGTTTGAATTTTATCGGCATCCTGGAGCTGTTTGATCACCTCCGCGATGCGCAATCCCATATCGCGGATAACCTCGAGTGACTTCTTCATTTTTACCGGGGTTTTGGAATCCAATAGCAGGAGCTCGGCCTGCCCCACCAAAGCTGCGAGTGGGTTGTTGATCTGGTGCGCCAGGGTAATGACAGTTGCATGGAGTGTTGCAACTTTCTCGCCTTCCAATCTGGCCATCTGGGCGGATTCCAGCTCTTTTTGGGCTTCCTCAAGACGTGCCATCAGGCGATTGAAACTGGTGGCAAGATCGCCAATCTCATCCTGGCTGTTTTCTGTGACCCGGATGGAATAATCTTCGGGACCAGTCACTGAAGCCATCGTTTTTCCCATCCGTTTCAGGGGTCTCAACACCAGCGTGGTTGCCCAGGCGGTCCCGATGAGGCTGGAGATGAGAACCGCCCCCAGGAAGAACATGGGAAACCAGACCAGGCGGGTTCTAAGCTGATTGAATAAGGCCACCTGCGAGGTGTACTGGAGGTCGAACCAGCTTCCGGGGATCAACCCTCGAAGCGCTCTGTGTAAGGTGACAGTGCCTTTGGGATCGATTGTCTGCCAGGCTGATTCCTGACTTGCCGGAACTTCCTCCAAAGGGATTTCGGTGATCATGAATTGTCCCTGATCCGCCAAGGAGACAGTTGGAAACAGTTCTTCATCAAAATCAATTCCTACCAGAATGTTCATCCCGGAGACAGGATCTGTGTCAAGAGACAGATGAACCAGGTAGGTCTTGTCGGTGATCCGGATCAGTCCGGATCCAGGTTTGGAATTGCTCAGCTTTTCCAGGGTCTTCAGAATGCTGGAACTGAGATCTGATTCTCCGGGTGTGGCTCCACGTACGAACAATGGTGTGCCCTGGTCTCCATTTCGCAGGACTGCGAAATCAAGCAGGCTCAAATCTTTGAGCCAGTTTTGCAGAACCTGGCTCCTCTTGGTTTGGAGAAGCTCCTGAGGGTTTCCAATACCGGCTCCGATCTCCTCCCGGATAGACCTGGCTGCTCTTTCAAGGTGTCCAATCCGTCTTCTGACAAGCGACTCCATTTCCAGAATCTTGTCAGACATCGTCCTTTGTTCAATTTCGCCAATGGAAATCAGGCACACCCACAGGAAGAGGGCAAAGAAAGATAATGGTAAAAGGAATGCGATTCCCGTGATGAGAAGGAACTTCCGGCGTAGATGAAGGGAACGAAGCAATCTCATCTTGTGTCGTTGCTCTCTTCCAGGGATGCTGAGTACCGGAGGAACACTGGTTTTCTGTGACTCCGGTCACTTACCGGCGAGGTTGGGCACCGCAGGGTTCACAACTGATTCCATCGATCTCCGCACGGCGTAGGCCCATGCGGGAGGTACATTCCAGAGTATAACAGATCGCCGCCATTCCATCTGTTTTAATTTTGACTGGACAATTTGATGAATACCGGACATCCTCTCCTTCTCCCCCTGGGTCCCCACTCTCATCCGGATCTCCCTGACAAGCATGTACTCAAAGAACGTATGGACTCCCCTGCCGGTTAGGGCATTCAGAAAACCACCCAGGATCTCCTCAACCACGGCGGGGGTGAAATTATTGAGAGGGAGTCCCGAGAGGATGAAGTCATATTCATGCTTCCTGATTACTTTGCGGACATCTTCGCGTATCAGTTGAACCCGGTTCCTGTAAGGTTGCCATTGCGGATCCTCCTCCAATCGTCTGGTGAGGTAGTCAGCGAATTGAGGATTGATTTCGCATAGAATCAGCTGATCCTCTTCCCGAAGGTATCTGAGCAGATGGGTGGTGACTGCGCCTGTTCCAGGTCCGGCCTCCAGGATGATCCTGGGGCCAGATATCTCCTGAATAGGTGAAACCAGGGCTTTGGCGAGTGCTTTTCCACTCGGGAGGACTGCTCCGGTGGTTTTGAAGGAACGAATGAATTCCTTACAGAAGAGGGGGATGGAGGACAATGGCACCGGAAATCAGACTCCCACCAGCTCATTTAGGATCATCAAGGCGCTTCGTTTGCCGCTGGAGCCCACATCGACAGGAGGTCCCACACAGGAAGGACAACCTTTTTCGCAAGGGCATTCCTGAATAAGAGCCAATACCGACCGCCAAATCCGGTCCTGCATCTCGTACACCTTCTTGGCGATTCCAACACCACCGGGGTAATAATCGTACAGGTACAGGGTTGGCTTCTGGGCAAAGGGAGACTTCACCATCGGAACGCTCCGGATATCCCGCGGATCGCACATCACGTGGAGTGGCGCCGCCGAAGCCAGTGCCGAGGAGAGTGCCTGGACCGCACCGCCGAGGTTCAGACCTTTGGAGGCAAGATAGGGCTCCAACCATCCCTCGAAAGAGATCCAGTAGGCCTCGGTTTGGAGTTCCATCTCCGGTAAATGAACCTCGCCAAATCCCACATTCTCGTGGGTTTCGAAACGGATCTTTTTGTATTTGGAAACCAGAGTTGTGACAGACACCTCCCCCCAGGCATGGGTTGCCAGCAAATCAAGCCGCTGAGGTTGCTCGTTTTCCTCAGGGTGGAGATAGATCACATTGTCCACATCCGGAGTGTTTCCCGAGAGAAGCCGTTCACGCGGTTCATTGAGCTGATACTCCAGTTCTTCCTGCGATCCAGGTAGGAACCCTCCCCCTCTCCCTGTGGGAGAGGGGGCCTGGGGGGTGGGGTGATCTGGGGCTGCGGCGGTGAGTCCACTGGACTCTTCCCTGATAGGAACCTCCTGTTCGAGGTTGCAGGCCAGCACACGAATATCCCTTTTTGATACCGCGTCGGTGTAATAGTCGAGATCGGCTTCGCGGGCATATGCTTTTCGCCCATCCCAGTCCAGTTTCTCGATCAGGTAAGGCCGTGTCTGGTGGAGGTAGACTGCTTCTTCATGGATCATTTCCGGGGCGCTGGCATAGTCCACCTCACCCAACACCTGGTTATTATTGGAGAGATTGAGGATCACAAAGTTGCAGGGGTCGGCGGTGCGCAGGGAGACCTCTTCAGCGGGATAACGGTCTGAGGAGTAGTAGTACCTTCCACCCTTCTCCCGCAGGATGCGTTCTCCATCCAGAAACTGGAGGACCGGTTGGATATCCAGTGTTCCGAAGCGTTCACCTTTGTCGAAAGGCAGCTCAAAGGCGCCACACTTGATGTGCGCGGTGAGGATAAAAAGGTTGTCGGGATTGATGATCCCGTGTTCAGGTGCCGAGCCAAAGAAAAACCCGGGATGATTCGCCAGGTATTGATCCATGGCCGAGCTGTTCATGACCACTACAATCAGACTGGTGGAGGCCCGGCGCCCGGCGCGTCCCCCCTGCTGCCAGGTACTCGATATGGTTCCGGGATACCCCGACAGGACAGCCGCTTCAAGCTGCCCAATATCGATTCCCAATTCCAGGGCGTTGGTGCTGACTACCCCACGGATCTTTCCGGACTTGACTCCCCTCTCAATCTCCCTGCGTTCGAGGGGAAGGTAACCGCCACGGTATCCGCAGATTTTGTTAGCGTCCTCATGCAGACGCCGCATGATTCGGCGCAGATAGGTGGTAATCACCTCGACACGATTCCGGCTGCGAGCGAAGACAATCGTCTGGGCGCCTTCGACAATCAGCCGTGCAGCGATCCGGCTGGAGGCTTTCACCGAGGAGGCACGGATACCCAGCTCGGCATTGACCACCGGTGGGTTGTAGAAAATGACATGGCGTTCTCCCGAAGGTGCGCCTGACTTATCCACTGGTGAGAACTCCTCTCCCACCAGGTTTTCCACCAGCTCCTTGGGATTGGCAATGGTGGCTGAGCAACAGATGAATCGGGGAGAGACACCATAAAAAGCACAGATTCTTCGCAAACGCCTTAAAACATTTGCCATGTGGCTCCCGTAGATTCCACGGTATTGGTGAACCTCATCGATAACAATCGTTTCCAGGTTCTCAAACAACTGAATCCAATTGGTATGGTGAGGCAATATCCCGGTGTGAAGCATGTCGGGATTGGTGACCACGATATGCCCACTGTTACGGATCGCCTTGCGGGCGCTTTGGGGTGTATCACCATCAAAGGTGAAAACCTTGATGTCGCGTCCCAGTTTTTCGGACAGGCCATGCACCTCCAGCATCTGGTCCTGGGAGAGGGCCTTGGTCGGGAAAAGATAGAGCGCACGTGCCTCGGGGTTGTTGCAGATTCTTTGAAGAACCGGAAGGTTATAGCAGAGCGTCTTCCCGCTGGCAGTTGGAGTGACTACCACGACATGTTCGCCGGCAAGGCTTCTCCTGATGGCATCGGATTGATGTGAATAAAGGTGGTTGATGCCCCGCTGCTTGAGCAGGTCAATCAACTCGCGGGACAATCCTTCCGGCCAGGGTCCATACTCGGCGGGACGTGGGGGAAGGACTTCCCAGTGGACCACATTCTTCCCCAGCCTGCCCGTATCACGGAAAACATCGAGAATCCTGTCGAGTGCACCCATCGCGGTGGAATATTGCCTTTATGGTGCGAATCAAACCAGTCCCCCCTTTCCTTCTGCAGGACAGCCTCTCTTGTGATCGCTTGACAGCAAGAAAGACTGGGAACAATGTCCTTTCTGCGAATGAGAGGAACAGGGGAGATCTGGTTCTCTAAGAGAGCAACTCAAACCCCGTGATTATGAAATGGGGGAAGAGCATCTGCCCGGTGATTGGTTCATGAAAGATCTCAAGGTGCTTTCCCGTAATAGTCCGATTTTGTTGTTCTTCCTGTATCTGGTTCCAGTCTTGTCTTATACATTTTTTGCCTTTTGGAAGAAACCTTTTGTCCCCGTGGTGTGGGATTCCATCTTCTACAAAGATCTATTCTGGGGGATGACGACCTCTGACTCCTTTCAGCTGGCTAAACACTTTCCGGTGTCTCCTTTGTATCCCCTCCTGTTGCTTCCCACAGCCATGCTGAAGGGATACCTCCAGATCGCCCAAAGCCAACTGGCCCTGGGTGCAGTCTACTACTTTTTTGGGATTATCCCTGTATACAGGTTGGGGCAGCGCCTGGGAGGAAAGAGGACTGGGCTATTGGCAGCCCTGCTCTTTGTTATCTATCCCTCCAGCATTTACTCCTCCTGGATCATGAGTGAGGCCGTGTCAGTCCCGATCTTCCTGTTTGTTCTCTGGCTTTCAAGCGAAATAATGGTGAGGGCCAATGGCTGGAACATCCTGGCATTAGGTCTTTCCTGTGGTCTTCTGATGCTATCACGTCCTCAAGGCCTTTTCCTGGCTCCAGCGATCCTTCTTGTGGTGGTGATTATCAACAGCCGTGACAGACAAATCTTCCGGGCAGTCCTTCTATCGAGTGGTGTGGCGTTTCTCCTGGCTGGAACTGTCTGGGTCAGTTTGGGGTACATCAGCCGTAATGGATTGGCATTGGCCTATTTTACTGGGGAGCATGAACGCCCCACTTTGATCGCTGCCCTCTTTGGCACCTTCTTCCAGGTGCCACTCCATGCCTGTGCTCTTTGGATGGAAGGGGGATTGATCCTCCTTCCTCTGGGACTCCTGGGAGGCTGGTGCCTATTAAAAGATAGAAGGCACAGAGCCACGTCCTGGTTATGCCTTTCTGTCGCCATACTGGTTCTCATCAGTGTGAGTTTCCATGTCGCCAAGAATATGCCTGCAGGCAGTGACCAACCGATCCTGCGTTATGCTTTCTACAGTAATCTGTCGCTGCTCCCCATGAGTGCCTGGGCTTTACTCAATGGATTCCGTTCACCTAGCACTAATCAGCGCTTTCTCACAATAACGATCCTGATTCTTTCAGGCATGCTTCTCTGGCCCCATCTCTGGAAACACATGCGTGACCTGGAGGGGTATTTCGCCAATGCTCCTTCACTGCAGGTGTATGTCAAAATGTATGATTGGCCGACCACTGCGGTCTGGGCTTTCCTGACAGCGATTGGCCTCTCAGCCGCTTTCCTCACGTTGCGGTATCCCAGGATGGGGGTGACAGTGACGATTGTCCTTGTCGCCATTGTCACCCGGCACACACTCAATCAGTGGCGCTACATCCAGAAAAAAAAGGTTAACCAGTTTGGGCTGGAGGGGATTCATGCCCTCTGCGGTCATCTGGAAAGAGGGGATTGGAAAGATATGCCGGTGGTGTGTCAGTATGATCCTTATGTGGACTTTCTGGGTCGCACAATCCTGTTCTTTATCCAATCCCATGAGGTCAAGCTGGCCCCTGATTATGATGGCAAACGGCCCTACCTGTTCGTCACATTCCAGATCCTGCCCGATGAACCACTTGTCATGAGTTCAGGGGGGCTCAAAGCCTATCTGATGGAAGGACCGGATAAAGGGCCTCCACCCTCCAACTACACACCAGGACCTCCCCCTTGGTATTAGGTACCGTGTCTCAAGTGCTTTTTGGTCCGGTAAACCGGTTGACAATTGCGTTTACTTGACTGAGCTGATTCTTCAGGTAGAATTATTGGGTTGTCCAAAAGAACACGCCCAGGGTTTTCTCCCAGGTAGATCTAAAGGAGTATCATTGTGCCGAAGACGTATGTACGCCCCTATCGGAATGAGCCAGGTTATCTGAATGCTCCTCCGATTCCGATGTACCAGTTTCACACCCCCCTCAAACAAATACTCGCTGAAGGAAGGATGACTCCAGAGCAGGCAAAAAAGCTCTACGAGGTGATGGTCCGCATTCGTAGTTTCGATGTAACCATTGGCGAGCTTAAGAATGAAACCTACAAGGACCCCTCGGTAAAGTACCGTGGCGCCACCCACCTGTGCGTCGGGCAGGAAGCTGCCGAGGCTCCCATCTCCATCGTGCTTCGTCCCGATGACTACATTACCTCCAACCACCGTGGCCATGGCCACTCCATCGCCAAGGGCACCGATACCAAGGCCATGATGGCCGAAATGTTTGGCCGTGAGGCGGGCTGCTGCAAGGGCAAGGGCGGCTCGATGCACGTGGCTGAGTTCGAGCGCAACCACCTGGGTGCGAACGCCGTGGTGGGGGGTGGCATCTCCATCGCGGGCGGCGCGGCGATGGGTGTCAAGATCGCGAAGAAAGACCAGGTCGTTGTCAGCTTCTTCGGTGATGGCGCGGTTCAGGAGGGTGTCTTTAATGAGACCCTGAACATGGCCTCCGCGATGAAGGTTCCCTGTGTTTTCGTGGTCGAGGACAATGGCGCGGCCATGACCGGCCGCTTGGAGGATGTTTCGAACATCGATAACTGCGCGGTGCGTGCGTGGGGCTACAATATCCCAGGTGAAGTGGTCGATGGAACCGATGCCCTGGCCTGTTGGGATGCCTTTGACCGTGCCGTCGACTATGCCCGCAAGGGCAATGGCCCTGTGCTCCTGGTCATGATGGTTATGCGCTATAAGGGACACTCCCTCTCCGACTCCTGCAAGACCTACCGCAGTGAGGAGGAGGAGCGGATCTGGATGGAGCAGGACTCGATCCGCAAGTATGAAGCCCAGTTGCTGGATGCCGGTGTCTACACCCGCGAGCAGTTGGAAAAGGTGAAGGCTGACATACAGGCCGAAATCGATGAAGCGGTTCAGTTCGCCTGGAAATCCCCCGAGCCACCGATCGAAACTATCCTGGATGATGTTTACGCCAAGACCTTCGATCCGGTCTATCACACACTCAAAAGCTACAAGCACTACTCCGAGGCCAAGACCGAGCGGAAGCTTTCCATCAAGGATGCGATCAATGAGACCCTCGCCCAGGCCTTTGAAAATGACCCGCGCGTGATCTCCTTCGGTGAAGATGTCGGTCCTTATGGCGGTGCCTTTGGTGTCACAGCGGGTCTGACAGAGAAGTATGGCCTAGAAAAAAACTTTGACACGGCCCTCTCCGAGGGGGCGATTGTCGGCTTCGCGCTGGGTGCGAGTATGACCCAGAATGTGATCCCGGTTTGTGAGATCATGTACAACGACTTCCTGGCTCAGGCTGAAGATCAGATTCAAAACCAGGCTGCCAAGGCACGTTACATGTATGGCGGCAAAGCCAAGCGCACCATGGTGGTGCGTACCACCATCGGCGGCGGCAAGGGTTACTCCTGCCAGCATGGCCAGGAGCTGGTTTCCAAGTACTCCAACATGCCGGGGCTGTATGTCTGCGTGCCGGCCACCCCCTTCGATGCCAAGGGTCTGCTCAATACCGCGATCTACAGCGAGGACCCGGTGATCTTCTTTGAGCATCAGCTGCTTTATGGCGGCGCTGTTTTCGGTGCGAATGTGCCCGAGGAACGTTACACGATTCCCTTCGGCCTGGCCTCGATTGTCCGTGAGGGCACCGATGTGACCGTGTGGGCTTACTCGCGCATGTTGCATGTGGCCTTCAACTCCGCGCGCCGCCTGGAGAGGGAAGGGATCAGCGTGGAGCTGATCGACCCGCGTACCACGGTTCCCCTGGATGTCGATACCATTGTCGAGTCGGTCAAGAAGACACGCCGTCTGGTGTGTGTCTCGCAGGGCACCGATTCCGGCAACATCGTGCATACCGTCTTCAGCCGTGTGCAACAGGCCGTGGACTTCAGGATTCCGTTCGTTGCGGTTACTGCACCGGATGGAGTCATGCCGATGGCGGCCAACCTGGAGGATGCCTTTGTTCCCAATGCCAACCGGGTGGCCGATGGAATTCGCAGGTGTATGGAAATCAGCGCGGTTCACGCGTAAGATTATCAACTGGACTGCACTTATCTGTGATGGGGGCCTCCTCGCAAGGGGGGGCCCTTTTTGTATGTGTACCCTGTAGAGCGGGAAGAATATGGGGGGCCTGTATCCGCTATTTCTCATATTCCTTCCATCTCTATCCGGAATCCTCTTGAGGGATCAGTGGACTGTGACTACCCTATGAGAAGGTCACATTCTCGTTCCTGAATGTCCATCGCGGACCAAGCCAGCTCTGAGTGGCCGGGAGGTGTATCACATGAAACGTGGTTTCACCCTGATTGAACTGCTGATCGTGATCGCCATCATCTTGATCCTGATTGCTATTGCGCTCCCGAACTTTCTGGAGAGCCAGATTCGTGCGAAGGTGGCGCGGGCCGCTGCGGATATGCGCCATCTGGGAATCGCAGTCGAAGCCTATGCCCTCGATCAGAAACAGTATCCCAACTTTTACAAGGCAGCGCGTCATGGCCCCAATCGCTGGAGTGTTCCCTGGTATGAGCGCCTGATACCAATCACCACGCCAGTGAAGTATCTGACTCCGATTCCCCAGGACCCTTTCCGTCATGAGATTGATGAGAACAAGAATCATGGTTTCATGGATAACCCCCTCTACCTCTGCTACATCTTCAATCGCGGGGACACTTACACGGGCGGACCCAAGAAATACGGAACTCAGGTCTATATGTTCAACTCGGCGGGCCCTGACAACAACATCGAGATTGCCAGCTACTGGTCCTCCAAGGATGTGGCCTGGTTGGAAGAAACCAAATATCCAGCCGGAAGGTACAATCCCACGAATGGAACGGTCAGCCGGGGAGACATTTTCCACTGGGCGCCTTAGGTGTGTGTGGTTTTTCCATGGAGGGGAAAGCAAAAGATCAGTTAAGGTTTGGTGATGAAAAACTCATCCATCCTCACCCCCGCGATCATCATCGGGATCTCCATCAGCTCCCGTGTGAGAGGGTGTAATCCTAACCCAAGTGACCCCAACGCGAGGGCTCCAATTAGTGTTTGATCTCCCTCCTCACCGAAGATCACATCCGAGGCTCCGGTCCTTTCACCATACCGGAGTAATACAACACCTTTTTTCCGCATGATCTGTGTCCCATCGATAAGCCGGTAAGGCTGTTCCGCGAAAGGTTGGATGCCAAGCTTTTCGAGAATCAATGTGGGCACGACCGCATGGATGGCTCCTGAGTCCAAAAGAAACTCCACCTTTTCCAAAATCGCCGGAACCGCGGGATTGGAGATCACCATTTCAATGGAGTTGAATGCCACTGCACATACCTCCACTAACAAGCATACACTCAATGGTTGGCATTTCGAATGGAATGACTCGTCTTGGAGCTTACCGCAATCTCCCGCAAGGAATGGCAATCCGTGCCATTTACTCCCAGAACCAGATAATGCTAGAAAACCCAGGCTTATCATTTCGTATGAAGTGAGCGAGCGGACTGTCTCTGAGACAGGAGTCTGGATGGGGTTGTGGGGCAGGAAATAACAGGCTGACGAGTCTTGGGAATCCTTCCCTTGACACTCCACTAGCGTGTGTGAACATGCCAGCCTCAACGGATTTCTTCCTGCCCTTGGGGCATTTACTCAGAAAGGTGTCTTTCCATGAAACGTAGAGATTTCCTCCGTCAGGTGGGCCGTACCACAGCGGCTCTCTCCCTGGCGCCACTCGCGTGCCGTCCCGCCCACGCCACCATCTCTCCCAACGAAAAGATCATCGTGGGACTGATTGGTTGCGGCGGCATGGGCTCGGCGCACATGCAGGCATTGGTCAAACGGAACGATGTCGAGGTCGCGGCTGTGTGCGATGTCTACAAACCGCGTTATGAGGAGTTCGCCAAACGCACCGGCAAGAGATGCGAGGGGTATCAGGACTACCGGCGCATCCTCGAACGCAAAGACATCGATGCGGTCTTCGTGACTACTCCCGACCACTGGCATGGTCTCATCGCCATCCATGCCTGCCAGGCCGGGAAGGATGTCTATGTCGAAAAACCCCTCACCACCACCATCGCCGAGGGACGTAAGGTGGTCGAAACCGCACGCCGTTATGGACGGATCGTGCAGAACGGGATCCAGCAGCGCTCCATGGAGGTCTTCAAACGCTCCATCGCCCAGCTGCGTGGCGGACGGATCGGGCAGGTGACCACCTCACGGGCCTGGGTCTCGCCGAATGTGGGCGAACATTGGACCAATCTGACTGAAACCTATACGGATCCTCCCGAGGGTCTGGATTGGGATATGTGGCTCGGGCCTGCTCCCTATGTCCCTTTCAGTCCGCAACGTTTTGGAAAGTTCCGGGCCTTCGATGATTACGCCGGCGGCGAGATGACCAACTGGGGCGTGCACCTCATGGATATCTCCCTGTGGGGACTCGGGCAGGATGCCCCGCTCAGCATCACCGGGGTAGGTACCAGCCCGCTTGAACTGCCCGGCGATGATCAGCAGATGCTCGAGGTCACCTATGAGTTCAAAGGCGCCACCTTGTCCTGGATCCAGGCTCCCAATGAAACCCATTCCGGCAAGGGCTATGGCACCCTGTTCCAGGGAACGGGTGGTATGCTCACCGTGAATCGTGAAAGCTATGTCATTGGACCCGGCACCGACCCCGAATACAAATCCGAGGGTGAGTTCTTCATCTGTCTGGAGGGGCACCACTCCAATTTCTTCGAGTGTATGAGAACCCGCGCTCTGCCAGCCGCTGATGTCGAAATAGGCCATCGTGCCGCCTCGATCTGTCTGCTGGGCAACATCGCGGTCGACCTCAAACGGCGCCTCGTGTGGGATGGAGCCGCCGAGAAATTCGTAGGCGATGAGCAAGCCAACCGCCACCTCTACCGCCCCTACCGTGCCCCCTGGCATCTGTGAAAGGAAACATGGCCATTATGAAAACAAAACTTCCCCAGTTCATCCTGACCGCCGCCTTGCTTTGTGCGGTGACAGTCTCATTCGCGGCGGATGTCGATCCCGCCATCCGTTCGCTGGTCAATGATCTTCAATCAGGCGATGCCCCCACCAAGGCTATCGCCCGCCAACTGTTGCCCAACCATGGATTGGTTGCTGTGCCGGCGATGATTCCCATCATGAATGGAAATGATCCTGCTCTGGCCAAGGCCGCTTATGACATCATCCTGCAGGTGGTTAATGATGTCTCGGCTCCGGGAAGGGGCAGGGAACGCAAACAGTTGACTGACCTGCTCATTCCGCTAGTCAGCAAGGAACGTCCGGAAAAAGAGCGCGTCACCGGATTACGGCTCCTCGACCGCCTCGTTCCGCCAGGATATGACGTTGCCCCTCTCGCGGCCATGCTCGCTGAACCTGCCTTGCGTGAGAAAGCGCGCACTGCTCTGCAACGGATTGGAACCGAGGAAGCCCAGGCAGCTTTGCTGTCCGAGCTTTCGAACGCCGATACCGAGTTCCAAATTTCATTACTCAACTCTCTGGGTGAGCTTCAGGATGGGGAGAGCCTGGATGCCATTTTACGTTTGGCGGTAACTGGTGCGCCGGAGGTGCAACCTGCCGCGATCCGTGCGCTCGCCTGGACAGGCAATCCCTCCTACCTGGCCACCGCAAAATCAGTCCGCGACAACGCCAAGGACAACCTCAAGAATGATGCCACCGATGCCCTTCTCAGGCTGGTTGAGAAAGTTGTCCAGAAAGGTGGCAACTGGGAAATCTCAGTAAGAACTTATGAGGAGATTGCCAGAACCAGCCAGGGATCCTACAAGGATGCCGCACTGGCTGCACTGGGAAACATCGGAGATGAGCGCCATGTCCCCTTGCTGATGGAAACCGCCCAGACAGCCGGGCCGCCCACCAGCCTGATCGCTTTGCACTCCCTTCAATCTCTCAAAGGGCCGGCTGTCACACGCCGTCTGGTGGCCAAACTTCCCGACTTGGATGCCCCCACTCAGATCAAACTGCTGCCAGTCCTGGCTTCCAGAAGTGATGAACAAACTCTCCCAGCCTTGGTTGCTGCCTCCCAGTCCATGGAGGCCAACCTTCGTCTGACAGGTATTAAGGCTCTTGGTAGCGCCGGTCTGGCAGGCGGTGTGGCACCGCTTTTCGAGGTGGTTCAACAGGGTTCCACTGAAGACAAGGGAACCGCGATGGAGGCGTTTTTCCAACTGGGTGATACTCTTGCGGCTCGTGGCGCCAAAGGTGAAGCGGCTGGGATCTACATCAAGGTGTGGGGATTAGCTCAAGATACAGCCTTAAAGGCGAGAGCCTTGCAGGGCCTGACCAGTGCACCTGTTCCAGAGGGCTATGAGATGGCCATGGCCGCTGCGGATGATCCCGGGCTGCGTGATCAGGCCATTTCTGCGCTCCAGGCGGTGGCTGGAGCCCTGGTGGCCGCTGGACAGGGCGACAAGGCGGTTAACGCTTACAAGAAAATGGCGGACCTTCATCCTTCCGGCCCGGCTCTTCAGGCTATCACCACCGGATTGCAGGGGCTCAGTCCCGATATGAATGTGGCCGAAATGGTTGGTTTCATCACCAACTGGTGGGTCACCGGTCCCTTCCCGCTGGGAGGCTCCCAAGAGGGGTGGGATGCCACCTTTGTGAATGAGCCTGATATTGACCTTGCTGCCACCTATCCTTCCGGGGATGGAAAGGTGGGCTGGAGGAAGGTCAGGGGAACCAACGACATCGGTAAGGTCGACCTGCCGAAGGAAGTTGCCAACTGCAATGCCTGTCTCGGTTATGCCTACACCGAGTTCGAGGCGGCGGATGAGGCCGATGCCGTGCTCAGCCTGGGTGTCGATGATGGCGAGAAAGTCTGGTTCAATGGGGAACTGGTGCTGAATAATTTCACGACCGGCGGGCTGACAGTCGACCGTGACAAGGTCAAGGTCCATTTGAAGAAGGGAACCAATAAGGTTCTGCTCAAGGTCTATCAGAATGCGATGCCCTGGGAGTTCTGCGTGAGAATCCTGACTCCCGAAGGGGTGCCATTACTGGTGAAGCAGAAGAGCGAGTAGAAGCGTACATTGAGATCAATAATCCCCCCTCTTCAATACGAAGAGGGGGGATAAAAACCAAACCCAAAGGAGACCCATCATGCTCAAATTCCGTAAACGGCGTATCAGTGATGTCACCTATGAGGCGGCGGCGGTTTTTGACGTCAATAATGATGGGATCCTTGATCTTGTTTCCGGTGAGTATTGGTTCGAGGGGCCGGATTTTGTCAAGCGTCATAAAATCCGTTCTATCCAACCCGTAGAAGACTATTTCGATGATTTTTCCGACTACCCGATGGATGTCAATGGCGATGGTTTTCTCGATATCATTACCGGCGGCTGGTGGGGAGAGACACTGCGTTGGATTGAAAACCCCAAGGGCGAACCGTGCGAGTGGGCGGTGCATGACATCGACCGTCCCGGCAGCATTGAAACCATTCGCTTCTGGGATGTCGATGGGGATGGCGAGATTGAAATTGTCCCGAACACGCCGGGGGTCTACCAGGCCTTCTACAAATTGCAGAAGGATGAGCATGGCAAGGGCAGGGAAGCCTTCAGCAAACACAAGATCTGCGACTTCCCCAGTGGGCATGGGCTTGGGTTCGGCGACATCGATGGGGATGGACGCGGCGAGATCATTCTATCGACAGGATTTCTCAAAGCAACCGATGATCCGCTCCACAAGGAGTGGATCTGGCATCCCGAATTTGACCTGGGCTGCGCGAGCGTGCCGATCCTGGTGCACGATGTCAATGGCGATGGCCTGCCCGATCTGATCGTAGGCATGGCACATAATTATGGCCTGGCCTGGTATGAGCAGCGCAAGGACAGCAAGGGGAAACGCAGTTGGATCAAGCATGACATCGACCCCACCCGTTCTCAGTACCATGACTTGCAGTTGGTGGATATCGATAATGATGGCGAGCTCGAATTGATCACCGGGCAGCGTTACCGCGCCCATTGCGGCAATGACCCCGGTGAGAAGGACCCGATCGGACTGTATTACTTCAAGATGGATCACGGCAAATTCGAGCGTGTGACCCTCGACTATGGAGACCCCTCCGAATGCAGCGGCGCGGGGATTTATTTCTGGGTCGAGGACCTCAACGGCAACGGCTGGAAGGATATTGTCGCGCCGGGTAAAGAGGGGCTGTATCTTTTCGAGAACCTGGGACGGTAGGGTGGGGCTTGCCCCACCGACTGGGGCAACGGAGTAGTGAATTTATTTGCAAATTATGGGTTACGAAGGTTTATTTCAATTTACAACAACCCAAACCTCTCCAGCGCCTGCACGACCCCATCTCCATCGTTGGAGCCTGTGCGGTAAAGATTGGGGTGGTTGATTTTGGCGGCCACTGTAGCAGGGGCATTGCCCATCAACACCGCCCCGCCCGCCGCCGCGAGCATGGGCACATCATTGTGCCAGTCCCCGAAAGCCAGCACCTCGGTCATGGGGATTCCCAATGAGTCGGCGATGGCCTCGAGAGCCACCCGCTTGTCCGCGCCGATAGGGGTCAGCATGGCCACCTCGTAACTCTTCTGCATCTCTGAATCTGCCTTCCCAGTATTGACCGGAAACCTCTCAGCATTGAACAGGCGAACTCCGCGGGACTCATAGCCCTCGAGGAATCCAGTAATACCAGCGGGTGGCCCCATGATGTAGACCGCATAGGCATCGAGTTGAACCTCCCCGCGTGGAACAAAGTGGATCTCCGGGCTTGGATTTTCGGTCTTTTCGACCTCGACCACATACCGGACAGCGGGGTGGTTCTCATCTTCGGTGCAAAAGGTCAGGTTTCCCTCACTGTGGATCCCCAGCATCATCGGGACACAGCCATGCTCCACTGCCAGCCGGATCGCCTCACGGGTTCCGCCACGTGGGATGGCTCGCTTCAGGACCTCCAGTCCGAGCAGGTCCCTGACCAGTGCCCCATGGTAGATCCCAAAAGGAATCTGGAGACCGAGTTGTTGGGCATAGGGAACCGTGGAGGCATAACTTCTCCCGGTCACAAAGGTGATGAACACTCCGGAGGTCTGAATCTCGGTGATTGCCGCCAGGGTATCCTTCCGGATACGCTTGCGGGAATCCAGCAGAGTGCCATCCAGGTCAAAGGCTACGAGGTTGTACTTCATGGTGCCGGAACCATACTCGCGGCAGGGACGAGAGGAAAGGGCTGTGGTCCCCTGAGTCAACCCTGTTGAATACTGAGGTTTATGGTAGGCTGAAAGTCAACAACGATATCGAGATCCTGACACCACGGAGTTCTGTTCATGAGTACTCAAGCCCAAAACCCCCCTGCTGCCGCCACAGTGGCCGAAGTGAAGGTCACCTTTCTTCCCATGAATGAGACGGTGACAGTCCGCATGGAGGAACTCCCCTATGGGGACCATGGGGAGCCGGGTTCGCTTCTGGATGTCGCGTTACATTATGGGATCGATCTGGAACATGCCTGCGGGGGGGTGTGCGCCTGTTCCACCTGCCATGTCCATGTCATCGAAGGCAAAGAACACCTGTCGCCCTTCGATGAGGAAGATGAGGCCGATATGCTGGATCGAGCGCCCGGTGTTACCATGAACTCACGTTTGGGATGCCAGGCGTGTTTGCTTGGAACCGGTGATGTGGTGGTTCGCATCCCTGAATGGAACCGTAACGCAGTCAAGGAAACCCCGCACTAACAACAACCAACACCCGGCACAAGGATCACACATCGGCAAAGTTTTCCCCTCTGGCCTGGGAAATGGCTGCTGATGTTTCCTCCAATTAACCGCTGGAGGCATTGAAGGATTCCCACTTTTTCTTTCTTTTCCACGAAAAAGCAAGGGATTCTTGCTCACGGGTCCCGAATCCTTCCGAATCCCATCTTTCCGCGAAAATTGGCATCCACCTTGCCTTATGGCTCAGTGGAGGAGTGGCTTTATACCTCCCCCCGGGAACCAGGATCATGATTTCAGGACTCTATGCAGCCTCGACTAATCTGGATGCTGTCATCCGTCAGCAGGATGTCATTGCCAGCAACATCTCCAATGCGGGTGTCAGCGGACATAAAGGCAAGACCATCGTTTTCCGCAGTTTCCCCGAACTTTATTTCTCGCAGGCCTCCTCCTTCGTCCCTGCGGGAAATCGGGAAAACGAAACCATCGGGAGGATGGGAACCGGAGTGGGAGTGGATTGGTCCTATATGAATTTCGAACCCGGTCCACTTCAGGAAACTGGAGTTCCCACCGATCTGACCATCGATGGAGATGGTTTTTTTGTGATCCAGACTCCGCGAGGGGAGCGCTATACCCGCAACAGTCAGTTCAAACTTCAGGTCGATCCCGCCGGGACAGCAGCGATCACCACTCAGGAGGACGACCCACTGATGGGACAGAAAGGTCCGATCACTGTTCCCAGCGACCAGAAATTTGAGATTGATCTTCGAGGCAATGTGGTGGTGGGCGGGCAGATCATCGACAAAATCCGGATGGTTGAGATTTCGGACAGGAACATTTTGCTTCCGGAATCCGGAGCCACTTTCCAGGTTGAGGATCGCTGGAAACAGGAAGTCAAACCGGCCAAGGATTCTGTGGTTCACCAGGGTGTGGTGGAGCGCAGTAATGTGAACACGATCCAGGAAATGGCCCGGATGATTGAGTCCTTCCGTAATTATGAATCGGCGGCCAAGGTCATCACGGTGCTTGATGAGACTCTGAATAAAGCGGTTAACGAAGTTGGACGGAATACATAAGTTGCAGTTCTCACCGCGATGAAGCGGGAGTGGTTGATGAGTAAGGAGACGGTCTCATGATACGGGGTTTATTTACAGCTACATCTGGAATGACCGGTCAGCAGTTTCTGATCGACACAATCGCCAACAACCTGGCCAATGTGAACACGAATGGATTCAAGAAGATCCGTGTGGATTTCCAGGATCTGCTTTACCAGACCATCAAACCGGCCGGCAGCAGTACCGACCAGAACACGCGTGTTCCCAGTGGGATTCAGGTGGGTCATGGAACCCGTGTGGCCGATACCCAGAGAATCTTTTCCCAGGGCAACTTCCGTTTGACAGAAAATCCCCTCGATCTGGTAATCGAGGGAGATGGTTTCTTCCGCGTCCAACTGGCCGATGGATCCGATGTCTATACCCGCGATGGGTCTTTCACCCTGGATGAGAATGGCCAGATTGTGACCTCGGATGGATATCTGCTTCAGCCCGCTCTCACCATTCCTGAGGATGCCACGGATATCTCGGTGGGTAAGGATGGTACTGTGTCAGTTAAAATTGCCGGGAATACCGACACCCAGGAGGTCGGCCAGATCCTGCTCACTGATTTTATCAATCCCGCAGGCCTGAAGGCGGTGGGCCAGAACCTGTTTACGGAAACCACTGCCTCAGGGCCACCAATCGAATCAACGCCAGGTCAGGATGGGCTTGGTCAAATCAACAATGGTTTCCTGGAGTCCTCGAATGTCAGCGTAGTTGAGGAAATGGTCCAGCTGATCATTGGACAGAGGGCCTATGAGGTCAACTCGAATGTGGTCAAGACCTGCGACGAGATGCTCCAGACAGCCAATAATATCCGCAGGTAATGAAGGTTGAGATGACACGATGTCCATGAAAGGGATCACTCTGAACAATCAGCGGGCTGGATGGATTTGGATCTTCATCCTGTTTTTACCGGTCAGTGTTGGAGCGGTGACCATCCTTCCTGAGGGTTATGATCCCTCCGCGCCAGTCATCAGAGCCGATGTGGGTCTTCAAGAGGAGGAGGCTCAAACCGGCCAGGTCATCATGAAAATCCCTGCCGGGGATGGTCCCAAAGTCACCCTGACTCTTCGGAAACCGGTGGAATCCATTGGCTCACTCATCCGGATGGGCGATGTATGCGCGATAGAATGCCAGGATCCTGTCCTTTTGGCAGAACTTGAGGGTGTTGATCTGGCTGAGGCACCTCCACCCGGTCAAACCACTTTCATTTATCCACGCCGTATCGAAGCAACCCTGCGAAAGATGGGAATGGGCAGTGGAGATTTTATCATTCAGGGGCCGGACCGGATCGCTGTCGAGACACCCAGCCAGGAAGTCTCAATGGAACAGATCGAGGAAGCGATCCATGCCGCATTTGAGGCTCGGGTCCGTGAAGGGGGGGGGAACGAGGAGATCAATCTTGCTCTTCTTCACCGTCCCAGCCCTGTCTCTCTTCCACCGGGTGAACTGGAAATCGAAATAACAGACATGGACCGTCCCGGCAGTGGCGTCAGGAATGTTCTGGTCACCTATCGGGTTGATGGTAAGGATGTGGATACACAGACCATTCCGGTCCGAGTCACTGAACGGAGGCAGGCACTGGTTGCGGCTCGTAGCCTGCAGGAGGGAACCATCCTGACTGCGAAAGATGTGACCATGGGATCTGTCCTGGTCCAGGACCACAGAAACAGGACTGAACCCTTAAAGGAAGTTGCAGCAGCAGTTGGAGCCAGGCTCAAGATCACTCTCAATGAGGGCGATCCGATTAACAAAGAGGACATCGAATGGATTCCGATCAGCAAGAAGGGGGAACCGGTTCAAGTTGTAAAGAGGGTCGGAAATGTGCGTCTCTCCCTGAATGGAAACCTGATGGAAGACCTTCTTTACATAGGGCAGGAAGTCAAAGTGAAACTTCGCAAGACCAAGAAAGAGGTTGTCGGAAAGGTGACCAGCGATGGAACCATTGAGATTCATTAGGATAATCGGCCTGATCCTGTTGCTCGGATTTCCTCTCCCCCTGTGGAGTGAAAACTTCCATGGAGAAACCTCTCCGGAAGGAATTCCGGGTTATTCGGTCAATTCTGATCAGGAGAAGTACTCTCCCTATCATACTGCTTTCCACCAGGTCCTCAGTCCGAATTACAATGAAGGTTCTCTCTGGTGTGAAAACAGCCGTTTCAATAACCCGTTTGATGACCTCCCCGCTCCCGATTTCAAGGTTGGCGACATCATAGTTGTCAAGATCAAGGAAAACTTCCGGTCCCAGGAAGACATCCGGTATGAAAACACTACGGAGTCCGAGGTGGATTTCACAGTCGCAGGCTTCTGGAATAAGAGTCTTGACAAGAAGTTGTTTGGAAAAGATGGGGGTGCCATCGACTACCCAAACACTGGAATCCAGGGAACTGATGATTACCAGGGAGAGACTCGAGGAAATCGGCGTAGCCAGCTGACCCTCGACATTGCCTGTACAGTTAAAAAGATTCTGCCCGATGGGCGTCTACTCATCGAAGGCCGTCAGGCACGCATCATCGGGCGTGACCGCAAGAACAGGGTCTTGAGTGGGACTATCAATCCCGAGGATGTGGATCCTGTCTCACATTCGATTCCAAGCACCATGGTTGCGGATAGCCAGCTCCGTTGGGAAGGGCTAGGTCCTGGTGAAAATGTAGCCAATCCCGGCCTCATCCACCGAATTCTGGATTATATCCCCTTGTTTTGAGGACTACCATTCATGCTGAGAGGTCACTGGTCCAACATAATCTTTTTTCTGATCTGCTTCCTGGCCAGTCTGGGCAGAGTGGATGCCGCCAGAGTCAGGATCAAAGACATCGCCCGGACTGAACTTGAACGTGGGAACCAACTGGTGGGCTATGGTCTGGTAGTCGGCTTGAATGCCACGGGAGATGATTCAACCCGTCTGGAAACCGCCCAAGCCATCAAGAACTACCTTGCACTGATGTCACGCAATGGCCGTGGTCCGGAAATGAACATGGCCAAAGTTGAGCCTAAAAACAGCGCCCTGGTAGTGGTGACTGCAGAACTCCCTCCCTATGTACGAGCGGGATCACGGCTCGATATTACGGTCAGTTCACAATTCGATGCAAAAAGTCTGGTCGGAGGAACTCTGATCGCCACTCCGCTTTTCGGGGTGGATGGCCAGATCTATGCCATGGCCCAAGGTCCTGTGTCGGTGGGAGGATTTGCCCAAGGGGGTGGAGCGGCCGGTGGTGGTGGCGGACAGCAGAAAAACCACCCCACAGTGGGCTTGGTTACCGATGGAGCGATCATCGAGAAGAATGCAAATTTCCTCCGTGAAAAAGATCGTGAAAGACTCAACAGCGGTAAGGTCAACCTGATTCTCAAGAATCCCGATTTTATCCAGGCTCGTAACATTCAACGGGCGATCAATGAGAGCTTTAACCTGAGCAAAGCCGCACTGGCGCTTGATCCGGGAACTGTTGAGATCGATTTGTCAACCCTGATGGCCCGCTATGAATATGATACCCCGATGGAACTCATCAGTGAGATCGAGGAGCTGCAGCTCAACACTGATCTCCCAGCCCGGGTGGTGGTCAGTGAAAGAACAGGCGTTGTCATTGCGGGAGGTGAAGCCAAATTATCCGCCGTCGATATCGTCCAGGGAGATCTCCGCATTCTCGTGAAACCCGCCACCCCAGGCCGTTATGTCAGCCAGGGGGGCAGGGCCAGCGTGGATGAGACCGGCGGTAAAATTGAGCCGGAAGTTCCCCAGTACGACTACATCGAAGGTGAACCTCCCGAAGCCATGGTTTCCGAAGGTGACAAAACACTTGTCCAGCTGGAAGAAGGAGACACGGTGGGGAATCTGATCCGGGCGATCAGTGGAGGTGAGCTTGAAACAAGTCCCAGAGACATCATTGCCATTCTGCAGGGCCTGGACCGCATGGGAGCACTCCATGCTCAACTGATCTTTGTGGAGAACTAGGACCATGGCAATCTCTGAAGCTGAATTTCCCGCAATCCAAGGCCTGACATCCTCAACCAACACCGGCCGCCTCGAGCAAATTGGAGCGCGTGCTGCCTCCGGAAAGGAAATGAGCGTCCCTGAAATCAAGGAAGTGGGACAACAGTTCGAGGCGATGCTCCTGCGTCAGCTCCTCACCACCATGCGAAGGTCGATTCCCAAGAATGAGCTCTTTGGTGAGTCTTCCGCCAGCGAAATCTACAAAGACCTGTTTGATGAGAAACTCGCCGATCAGATAGCCGCCGCTTCACAAACCGGGATCGGGGAACTCATTTCCCAGGAAATCATTCGACAACAGGAACAGATCAATCCCATGTCCACCCCACCCCGCATGCTCCCCCTGAGAGAAGGTGAGTCTACCCTTCATCCTCTGAATCAGAACAGTCCGGCATGGAAGGCAATAGTAAGAGATGAGCCTGTCTTTCATAGGATTCCGGATCAGAACAACAGTTTTCTGCCGATAAGTGAAAAAAGAGGTTCTGGCAATAAAGTAGATATTGTCGGTTAGAGTGCATTGATATAAAATCTAAGATGAGCTGGAAAGTTCGTCTTCTATGGGGAGTATGGTATGAAAGCCCTTGAGACACGGCTATTGGATCTGCTGGATGAGGAACTCCAGATTTACCGTGAAATCCAGATGCTCAAACATGCTGAGACCAGAGCATTGGTGAGTTTCTCGGCCCGAGCATTGGATGAGACCAACAAGGCCTTGGAAGGATGTTTAACTCAGGCGGCGGCCCTGGAAGAAGAACGCCGGGGAGTGGCACTTCAGCTAGCCCAACCGGATTGGAACCGTGAAAGGGACCCGTCGTTGAGAGATCTGGCCCCCATGCTTTCCCCGGAAGCCCGTGCAAAAGCCGGTCCCCTTGCAAAGGAGCTTACCTCGTTGTGTGTCGAAATCGGACGGCTCCAGTTTGCCAATTCGGGCATCATTGAACGATCACTCGGATACCTCCGGGACCTTGTTGAGCAGCTCCTCAGGCGAACTCAGTTCCCGGCTATTGCGTATAACGCTGCCGGCAATCTGACCCCGGGGCGGGAAGCAGGGCCAGGGATCATGGACCGCACAGTCTGATAGGAATCAGAGATCATGGTCACTCTCTTCGGAACTTTTGAAGTAGGTGTCAGGGGGCTGCTGGCTCAACAGCTCGGTTTGAATGTCACAGGCAATAACATTGCCAATGCCAGTACAGAAGGGTATTCCAGGCAGCGGGTCAATTTCGTCACCACGGATCCGATCAGTATCACTCCGGGTTCTATCTCCACAGGTGTTCGGGTCGACACCATCGAACGGTTGCGCAACGAGTTCATCGATTTTCAGCTGCGTTCAAAAACAACCGACATGGGTTATCTCAACAAGAACACCGACATTTACGATGAGCTGCAGACAATCCTGCAGGATCCACTGGACCCGACTGCGGAACTGACCGAGGAAAACGCGGCGGAATCGGGCCTGAACTCACTCCTGAACAGGTTTTTCGGAGCATTCCAGGAGCTGGCTTCCAATCCGGAAAGTATTGCTGTGCGGGCGTTGGTACGGGAAACTGCGGTCACCCTGGCACGAGGCTTGAATACCATCAGTGACAGTCTGGATAGCATGATCGCCAATTTGAATAATGAAATTGGCGTCACCATCAACGAAATCAACTCGATTCTTGAACAGATCGGATCGCTCAATCAGGAGATCATCCGGATCGAGGCTAATCCTCAAAATAATGCCAACGACCTGAGAGATGCTCGAGATAGCCTTCTTACCGCCCTTGCGGAGTATGTCCCGATCTCAACCACTGAGCAGGGCAATGGTCAGATTGATGTCCGGATATTCGGTACGGGTGTGGTGATTGGAAACCGAGTTTCACCGTTTGAGGTCGTCAAGGATCCTGAGGATCCCAGCGGCCTTTACCAGATCATCAATTCCATTGAAAGGTCACGGATCCTGACGAGCGATTTTGACACCGGAAAACTGGGGTCGCTCATTGAAGCACGAAATACTCTCATCCCGGGTGTTATCACACAGATTGATACACTTGCCCGGAATGTCATCCGGGAAGTGAACCGGCTCCAGTCTGAATCGATCGGCCTGGATTCCTTCTCCTCGCTGACCTCCACGACATCGATTTCGAGTCCAACCACGGCACTGCAGGATCTAGGTCTTGATTTCCCGGCCCAGCCGGGGAGTTTGGTCATCCGTGTCGTGGATTCCCAGGGGGAGGTTCAAAACCTCTATACCGTGGCTTTCGACCCCAATGTAGACAGCCTGACGGATATTGCGGCCCGGATCGATGCCATTGATGGCGTGGCTGGACCAGGTGGAGGTGCAATCTCGGCGGTGGTCACTACGGATAATCAGCTCCAGATCACCTCCAATGGAGGCTTTCAATTTACTTTCCAGGGTGACTCCAGTCATGTATTGGCGGCCTTGGGAATGAACACCTTTTTTTCAGGCAATGATGCTGGCACGATCTCAGTCAGCAGTTTCATCATGGACTCCAGTCAGGGATTGCGGCGAATTGCGGCATCTTCAACAGGTGCCCCTGGAGATAATGGAGCGGCTCTCAAGATGGCGGGTCTTCAGAATGCCCTGGTGGCAGAGGATAACAAGACCACCATCGGAGATTACTACAGAAGTATACTTTCCGAGCTTGGTGTTCGGGCACGCAGGAATACCTCTGAAGCAAAAACAACCCAAGCCAGTCTGACTGACCTGACAGAACGGCAGGAATCTGTCTCAGGTGTTTCTATTGATGAAGAGGCTGTGAACCTCATCAAGTTCCAGCAGGCATTCAACGCGGCGGCACGCTACATCACCACGGTTGATTCCCTCATCGACCGGGTTATCAATGGAATGGGAGTGACCACATAACGTGGTGGAGGAAAACGATGAGGGTAACCAATAACATTATCTCGCAAAGGGTGCTTGCCAATATCCAGAAAAACACCCAGACGGTGGCCTTTCTCCAGAATGTTCTTTCCACGGGACGCCAATTCAGCCGTGTGCAAGACAATCCAATCGCCTATGTCGAATCACTCAACCTCCGTCAGGAAATCATGGAGAACCGCAGGTATCAGCGGAACCTGACATTGGGGCAAACCAATCTCGATCTGACAGAGTCGACCCTCGCTACCATTAATGAACAGCTCCAGCGTGCCCGTCAGCTTGCCCTCCAGGGCGCCAATGGAGGAATTTCTCAAACCTCGGCCAGTGCGGTCGCCGACGAGATTGAACAGATTCTTGGAACGGTGATTGAGCAAGCCAATTCCAACTTCGAGGGAAGGTACATCTTCGCTGGTGATGAAACTTTGAAGGTTCCTTTCCAGACTTACAGGAATGTCAATGGCATGGAGGGTGTCATCTACAGGGGTGATTTTGGCCAACGCCTGGTCGAGATCAACCAGGGTGATTACATGCCCATCGGTTTGACCGGCATTGAAGCTTTCTTCACTTCGCTCAACGAAATCCGTTCTGGAGTAGCCGTTACCCCTGACACTCTGCTTGCGCCTCAGTTATCGGCGGCGGAACCTCCCATCGGCATGGTCGCGGGTACCTTTACCGTGGATGGAGTCACCATCAGCTTTGATCCCGCCACGGATACCCTGGAGAGTCTACGAGATTCGATCAATCGTTCAGTGGATACGGCCCGGGCAAGTATCGATGAATCCGGAAAACTGGTGATCACCTCTCTAACCAGTCATGATGTCACTCTCGCCAATGGCACTTCCAATGTCCTTGAGAGCCTCGGTATGTTTCACCGGATTAGGGGGGGAGACATCGGTGCGGGAATCACCACAGCCACCACTCTGGCCTCACTGGGTATCACGGGAGATGCCATCCGGATTACGGTAGGAGATGATGAATATGATATCGACTTGGCTGGTGCGGTGACTGTCGGAGATGTGATTTCCGCGGTCTCCGCAAGCGGTGCCCCGGTCGATGCCTTTATCAACAGCACCGGAACAGGCCTGTCTTTCAGTGCCACTGAGTCAGTCGACTCCCTGGAGATAACCTCCTTACGGAAGATTTTCGGGTCAACCGCACTGGCTTCAGGTACAGTCACATTGGATACGAGTCTTGCCTCCCTGGGGATCACCACGGGCCAGATTCAGGTGACCAATGACGGCTCAACTACAACAATCGACCTCAGTAATGCCGCTACGGTCGCCGATGTTCTGGAGGCCATCAATCAAGTGAATGGGGTGAAGGCCTCCATCAACTCCGATGGCACCGCCCTGGACCTGGAATCGTTATTTTTCAGCGCAGGTCTCTCTGTGGTGGATGTTGGGGCCTCTGATCTGGCTGCAGTACTCGGTTTTGATCAATCTCGCATGGGAGACAGTGCGGCTGACCTTGGGATCACAACCGAGGGGACCGTCGATGAGATTGAAAGCCAGAATATCTTCCGCTCTTTGTCGGAGTTAATCTCGGTCCTTCGATCCTCCAGTGCGACCGCCGAAGACTTCAGTGAAGTTCTCGACCGGTTCGATACTGACATATCAACCGTGCTGACCAATCGCTCCATCATTGGAGCACGTACCAACCGCGTGGAAGCCTCTTTGACCCGTTTCGAGGCCTTCGAAACCTACCTGACTGAGCTCCTTTCCAATAATGAGGATGCTGACCTGGCTGAAACGATCACGGAATTGTCCACACACACCAACGTTCTCAATGCTTCTCTGGCTGCCGGCGCCCAACTCCTCCAGACTTCCCTGTTGGATTTTCTGCGTTAGGATTCATCCCGTGATTTCATATCACGGGAAGGAGTTACTCACTCTTCATGAAAAAAACACCGGATTCCTTACCGGATACAGAACTCTCATTTGAACAGGCTTTCGAACGCTTGAGTGAAGTGGTTACGCGCCTTGAGGCTGGTGAAGGTTCCCTTACGGAGCGGACAGGACTTTTCGAAGAAGGTATTCAGCTTTCCAGACTCTGCTCTGAACGGCTTGAGGCTATCGAGAGAAAGGTCGAAATCCTTCTCCAGAATCAACAGGGGCAACGGGAAGTTGTTCCTTTTCAGGATGAGGAGAGTCACTGAAAGATTCGGCAGGAATGTATTGAGGCCAGACTCTCTTCCCGCTCTCAGATCCCATTGGTAGTATCCTTCTGTCCACGCTTCCCATGACACGAAAAATACAAGTTGGAACAATCCCATACCTCAATGGCAGGCCGTTGATTGAAGGCTATGAGGCCTTGAGCGATCGTGCTGATTTCACGTTCGTTCCACCATCGACACTATCCCGGATGCTTGCGGAGGAATCCCTGGATATTGGACTTGTTTCCTGCGTGGAGTACCTGCGTGGGAATTACAAAATTCTTCCGGGTGTGGGGGTCGTTTCACGCGGGGCCGTGAACAGTGTGTTACTGACCGGTGCTGTTCCGATTGAGGAGGCCAGAACAGTCAACCTGGATCCCTCCTCTCTGACTTCCTGTACCCTGGCAGCCCTCTGGTACCGTCTCCGGCTGTGTCGAAATCCGGTCTTTTCCCGTTATCCGATTGGAAGTCCCGCTGCCCTGAAGTGCGATGCGCAACTGGCCATTGGGGATGAAGGACTCTTCCGCTCGGGTGGAGCCCCCTACCAACAGGATCTTGGCGCAGCATGGGAAGCCTGGATGGGACACCCATTTGTGTATGCGGCCTGGCTTGTTCGTAAGGGAGTTTCTCTTGGTTCGGTCAGGGAGTTTCTCATGGCCGCCCCCGATCATCATACCCCTGACTCTTTGCGTGAACTGGCTGAGAAAGCCTCCTCACGACTGGGCCTGGATGGTCCAACCTGTCTTCGCTATCTGTCTCACTCGCTCCAGTTCAAGCTGACCCGGGAAGCGGTTCTTGGACTTGAATCCTTTCTCACCCTGGCGGTTGAAAACTATTCCTGGCTACATAAAATCGTTTCTGATCTCCCACCCTTGGGGATCAAGGCACCCGTGAGGATCGCCTTTTATCCCTCTGAATCCCGCTGTCAGACCGCAGGATCATGAGTTTCCGTTTCAACCTGATCCAACGTTTTGTTTTCCTGAACCTGGTCTGGCTGGCTGTAATGGGCCTGTATTTTGGGTATTGGTTTTCCGATGAACTCATCGATACGGTGACACGTCTCCAGAGTATCGACCTGGCCGGAGCGCTTCACCTCGATATCAATAAACGATTCTCCCTCGCCTATTTTGATTCCACTCCCTCTGATCCAGTGGCGGCACAAGAGCTTCTGAATGAGATCAGCGACCAGATGCGGGATCCTCTCAGACCTTCTGAATATCCCATCCAGATTCTCTGGGACCACGAGAAAGCGATCTGGTCGAACCGGAGCGAACTTATCGGCAAACCGATTCCTGATGACCCGATGCTGGGGGAGGCTTTACAGGGACATGACCGTGCCAAGCTCGAGACCAGGATGTCGCGGTTAATGTGGATGTGGAATGCCCTGGCGCACCAGGATTTGATTGTCGGTGAAACCACAGCCACCAGTTACCTTCGGATCTTGATCCCCATTCGTTTTGGGAAAGACCAGGTGATCCAATCCGTGGGTCTCCTGAGGGATCCCAAATTGATCGAGAGGATTGAAAAAACAAAACCGGGTGAGAATGTGATTCCCGGGGTTCTGGAGCTTCGGAAAAATCCGCGGGAACTTCTCACTAACGCCGTCAAGTCGGTCAATTCAATCTGGAAACGCGTCCTCGTGGTCACCATGTTGACCTTCATCATCCTTTTCAGTCTGTTCAAGAGCGCCTTCAACACCATCGAGGGACAGGGACGTCAGCTGCGCGAACAGGAACGTCTTTCCAATCTCGGAAAAATGGCGAGCTACCTGGCCCATGAGATCCGGAATCCATTGTTTATTATCCGGGGCTCTGCCCAGACGATTGAGGAAATCTCCGATGAGGGTACGGTGGGCAGGAAACTCTCACATTACATCATCGATGAGGTCGACCGGGTCAACAACATGGTCCAGGACCTTCTGGGACTGGTTAAACCGCGTCTGGCACCCAGCCGTGATCCAACCAGCCTCTCCAAGGCGGTTCAGGATTCCAGTGAGCGTTCTCTCAAACAGGCTCCGAAAATTGAACTGGTCACCCAGCTTGATCCGGATCATGATTTGATCTGGTTCAACAGGGATCAGTTGGTTCAGGTTTTTACAAACCTGTTCCGGAATGCGCGTGATGCCTGCCGGGGACAGGGTACGATCCTGGTCGAGAGCCGTGTTGCGGGAGAGGGCAATCTCCAGGTACGGATTACGGATGATGGACCTGGCATCCCCGAGGCCGATCTGCCGATGATCTTCGAACCGTTCTTTAGCAAAAAAGAGAATGGAATCGGGCTTGGACTGGCAATTGTCAAGCATCTGGTGACACGCAATAACGCCACCATCGATGTGGTCAAACCCCCGGCGACAGGTGCCTGTTTCATTTTGACCGTCCGTCTGGCCCCCGAAGGTGCGGCATCTTCCGGAGATGGAGAGCCGGTTGAGGAAGAAGCTGTGGATTCGGACCAGAAATCGGTCTGAGGTCCCCAACGCGAGAAGGGGAAGGGAGCTTTTTTTGACAGAAGAGAAACTGAAGGTTCTCATAGTGGATGATGAAGAACGCATCCTCATCCTCCTGCAGGCAAACCTGGAGGCTGCTGGATATGAGGTGCTGGTGGCTCATGATGGACGTCAGGCACTTTCATTCCTTGAGAGCGAGTCTGTAAATGCGGTCATCACAGATATGAACATGCCTGAAGTGGGGGGTCTGGAAGTGATCCAGGCTGTACGCCGTCTTTATGGACGTAAGGTTCCAGTAATCGTAGTCACCGCCTACGGAAGTGTTCAGAATGCGGTCGAGGCCATGCACAAAGGGGCCACCGATTATCTGGAAAAACCTTTTGACATGGCTGATCTGCGGGCCTGTCTGGCCAAGTGGATCCAGGAATCTTCACAAGGGGGCCATTGATGCCCCCAGCACCACACCTGTTTTTTCCTCTATGGTTGGATCTTGAGAATCAACCGGTCCTTGTCGTGGGTGCGGGCAAAGTGGCTTTCCGTCGAGTCGGATCACTGATCCCCTGTAAACCAAGCCTCCATGTTGTTGCTCCTCATGTTTTGCCCGGTTTCTCCGACTGGTATAACGAGGGGGTGTTGAAACTCAGTCAACGATGTTTTGAGGAAAAGGACCTGGAGGGACAACGGCTTGTTTTTGCTTGTACCGATGATTCCGTTCTGAATCGATTCATCGTCGCCAAGGCCCGTGAACGAGGCATTTGGGCAGAAGGTTGTACAAGTGGTTCCGGTGGAAATATGCATCCCGGTTCCCTGGTGAGACGTGGGGGGCTTGCTATTGCAATCTCCTCATCAGGCGTGTCCCCCTTGTTGACCCGTATCCTGCGAGAATGTCTGGAAGACCTCTTTGGCATGGAGTGGGAGACGCTGGCTGAAGAGCTGGCGTGTGTGCGATCAGCACATAATCCGCCCGCCCATACTGTAGAGAATGAGTGGGAAGCTCGTATCGCATCTGCGTTCAAAGAGTCGATCCAACGTTATCTTAATCATGGGGATTCTGTCACTAAGGCATAAAAAGGGTTCAAGGAGGAAAAAGGATCAATGGGAGGCAGAAAACAACCCAAGGCCTATAAAAACGAGAAATTCCTGAACAGTCCGGATGCACGTCTGATCCGGGTGTTGGCTGAGTATCTAGAACCGGACAGCCGGTTCAGAGACTACAAGGTCCGTGACACGGTGGTCTTCTTCGGGAGCGCCCGTTCACTCCCTCTGGATGTCGCCAACCTTCGCTGGAAAGAGTTGGAGAAGCGTTTGGGGAACCACCCATTGGATAAAGAGTTGCGGAGGGAGAAAGAACAAGGGCTCCTGGCATTGAGAATGGCGGGGTATTACGAGGGGGCAAGGGAGCTGGCACACCGCCTCACCAAGTGGTCGATGTCGCTTCCCGGAAAGAAACGGCGCTTTGTGGTCTGCTCGGGTGGAGGTCCGGGGATGATGGAGGCGGCCAACCGGGGCGCATCCGAGGCCGGCGGAGTTTCAGTCGCCCTGAACATCAGCCTCCCCTTCGAACAGCAACCCAATCCCTTTGTGACCGATGCTCTATCATTCGAATTCCACTACTTCTTCATGCGGAAGTTCTGGTTTGTCTATCTTGCAAAGGCCATGGTCATCATGCCAGGCGGTTTCGGGACTCTGGATGAGATGCTGGAGGTTTTGACCCTGGTCCAGACCAAGAAGCTTAAAAAGAAAGTGCCGATCGTCCTTTTCGGAATGGATTATTGGAATGAAGTCATCAATTTCGACTCCCTCGTAAGGTGGGGAGTCGTGAGCAGGGAGGACCTTGGACTCTTTAAGGGAACAGACAGTGTGGAAGAGGCCTTTGAGTTCCTTAAAGGGGAACTGACCCGGCTGTATCTTTAATTTACTTGACTTGAACAGCGAAAAGATTCCCGCTTCAGGAGCAGCGAGTTCATTCGCCGTGGAAGGTCTATCGATAGCCTTTGGAAGGTGATTCATGATATTGAGACGAGTTTTTTTTGGGGGAATACTTGTGACCTGCTTGTTTTCCTTTGCTCAAGCAGAGATGACCGTCTACCCTGATGACGCCTACTCGAGTCCCCCCATCGAGGAGCTCCGCTGTTTCGATCACCTCGATGGAGTCCAAATTGTCCCCGGTCTGATGGCGCGTACACAAGCCTTCCACAAGGATGATATCGAGATGGTATCCGTGGAGGGAGGAACTGCCACACGCTGGTGTTTCAACCGCAAGAAAGGTTCCACCGATCCGACCGCTCTGGGGATAGCGACCCGTGTGAGAAGGGCGCCGGAAGCCGCCTCTTTCTGGATCGAAAACAAGTCGCAACACGCTTTTAAAGTCTCTTTCCTGGCCGATGAGGTTTCCTGGCAACCGGGGAAAGAAAATCGGGCCATAACCTGGATTATCGGTCCCGGCAAGGAGGTTGAACCGGGGTTCAAGGGGACGCTCACATTCCTTTGGAGCGATGCGGTCCCTTCAAAACCGGAGATCGGCCGGGGAATCAACTACCCCCTGGGAAATCTCACCGTGGCCTTGCAGGGCATCCAGGATGAGACCGATTACGAGGTCATCCTGGACAGCCTGAAGATCGCCTTCCCTCCAGCGCAAGGGATCCAGATCACTCGTTTTGAAGTCCCGAAGGAGGCCATGGCTGGAGAGCCTCTGTTGGTTGGCCTATCCGCCACTGGCGATATAAAAGACAGGACTTACGATCTGGAGTTCCTGTTGGGAGGAACAGTGGCCTGGCGTTTACGACTGAACGGTGAGGAACGGGATGCCCTTATTCAAAAAGGGACCTCAAAGGTGGCTCGCACCATCCCCTGGTATCTCCCATCGGGGGACTACCGGGTGGTGGCAGCTGCGGATGGATATCGAATCCCTGGTGCATCGGCTGCGTTGAGGATCACAAACTCAAGCCAAGCCGATTTTCCCAAGACCGAAAGGCGGCTGCATCAGGGACGCCCCTCCCTCTTTGTGGAGGGTAAGCCCTTCACCTGGAACGGGTATGCCTCCTATGACTTCCAGCCCGGCAATGTCAATGATTTCGGGACACAGGGGGCGACCGTCTTCTGTGTTCCCGCCAATGCAGGACGTCATGTCCACCCCAATGTCTCCTCTCCGATCCTCATGCCGGATGGAACCTATGACTTCTCTGAGTTCGATGAGTGGGTTTTCCAATCTCTGGCCGCGAATCCGGATGCTTACATCCTTCCGAGGGTGTCGCTTTCTCTGCCGGACTTCTGGATCGCGAAACAGGGGGGAGCCGCCCTGGTCCGGACCGGCCTGGGAGATCTGGAATGGGAGGAGACCGGACGCCGACAGATTTCCCTTGCTGCAGAAGGGTGGCGTGAAGCCCAGACTGAGGGCTTGATCCAACTGATCCGTCATTGTCATCAGCAACCTTGGGCCGAACGGGTGCTGGGATTTGTTGAATCGGGCGAGGTGACCGAGGAGTGGTTTGCCTGGGCCTCCAATGATGGTTTCTACTCGGACTACAGCGAATGCAACCAGGCCGCTTTCGAGGATTGGCTCAAAGAGACAGGAAACCTCCCCATTCCGATTCCCAATCCCAGGCAACGTCAGAAGCCGGGATATGATCTCTACCCGGGTGGCAAGGACGGCAAAGCTGCCGCTGCCTATGCCCAATACTGCTCCTCAAAGGCCGCGGAGACGATCAGTTACTTTGCGAAGGTGATCAAACGTGAAACTGGTGGGAGGAGCCTCGCGGGGTGTTTTTATGGTTATGTCGTGCAGCTCGCCGGAGAACCTCGTCAGCATCTCAGCGGGAACTTCGACCTCAGGGCAGTTCTGGATGATCCCAATATCGATTTCCTGGCGGGCATTCCACTCCACAACTTCCGTCTCCTTCTCGATGGTTACAACCCCTATGTCTCCGCCACCGAGAGCATCCTCGCAGCGGGGAAACTCTACCTCAACGAAAACGATCTGTTTTCATTTCTGCATCCCTTGATCTGGTACACGGAATATGATCCCGGCAATCCTCGGAGAGGCACACTGCTCATGCATCGACGGGAGCTGGCTGCGGATATGATCCATGGAACCCAGCGCCAGTGGTTCTCATTGGGGACCAGCTGGCATCATGATCCCGGGCTGCTCCAGGAATTTGGACGTCTGATCAGGCTGCGCAACTCGCTCCCCTCCTATGACATCACCGGAACCGAGGAAGTGGCTGTACTGGTCGATGACCGCAGCTTTGCCTGGTACCCTCCCGAAACACGGATTCCCAGCGCCTGGATTCCATCCATCCTGCGATCGATCGCACATACAGGTGCTCCGCTGGGGGTGTGGTTGCTGTCAGACATCGACAAGCTCCCCGAACGGATCAAGGTGGTGGTGGTGACCGGTTCCGCCGCCGCAAGCCCTAGGGATTTCGAGAAGCTTCGGGCGGCCATTCAGGCGGGAGGACGTACCTTTATGCTGGTAGGCCCAGTGGGTCTCATCGATCCCATCAAGGGAGAGTGGGATGTAAAACGCTCAGCAGACTTGGCCGGGTTTCCGCTTCAGATTGAGGATGCCACACGAACCAGTCAAACAGCCCTTCCGGATGGAACTCTCCTTGGAAACTCCGGGATCGTTCGGCCACGGCTCTTTGTGGAGAAGGATTCCATGGCATCCTATGAAGACGGGAAGGGAGCGATGGCTTCCCGATCACTGCCTGACGGAGGGTCACTGCTTTGGACAGGTACACCTCCCAGCAACGAAACCTGGCTGAGAACATGGCTCAAACAGGCGGGAGTCCACCTGTATGCCCCTGAAGGCTTCTTTGTTCATGCCAGCAAGGATCTTGTCTCGATCACCTCTCCCTCAGAGGGACAGGTTGATTTGGTTTGGCCTGAGGAAGTCACAGTCAAAGACCTGTTTGATGGCTGGAGCGGCCAGGGCCGGAATCTGACCTGCCCCTTCGAGGCAGGCCAGACCCGACTCTTTCATGTGCAATCTCCCGGTGGATTGCCCACCGGAAGATAGAGAAGCCTCCTTACCTTCCGGGTACCGTTTCAAATGGTTCTATATCCACTGCCCACATATAAGGGAAGTAATAGGGACCGCCCGGGAATGGTGCTGAAGTGGACTCTGGAATGGAGCGTGCGCTTCCAAAAGCGAACACACCCCCAAAGCGGTCCAGTGTGTAGATGCCATCCCCGGTTGTGCAGAACTCGAGATCCACAAAGATCGAGGCCACGTCCGCTCCATAGGCTCCTGGATCGGCTTCATTCGGAGTGGTATCAGGATTGTCAAATGCCTTCGTGATGTAGGGCATCCCCACCGTGGTCAGCAGAGATCCGGGATGGTTCCGGTCAAAGTTGTGGAGGTAATAGACCACACTGGTGGGATCGAGTGCCGGTACCGGGTGAATGCCTCCCCAACCATCGAAGACTGCGATGCCATCCTTTTTCACCGGCAGGAGTTCGATGTCACGCGCGATGTCCATACCCTGGAAAAAGGGCCAGCCGTAGCCCGCTGGGCCAACAGCCAGGAGCTTCAGTGGATCATGGGGAGAGAAGCTTGTGAAAGTACCGGGTTGAACTGGAGTTCCATCGCCAAGGAAAGAGTAGTGTGCCCCCTGGCTGTCAAGGATGATGTACCCATCAGCACGGCTGTCCATGGGATCAAGATCCAGCACAGCAATTCCCACTGCACGGAGGCTTGCTCCGCCTGGATTCGGATAGGCTCGTGAACGCATGGGGCCATACAGGACATCATACCCAAGTGGAAGGGTGTCTGATCCGGGAACCAGGCTGGGATCCGCAGGATTCTTTGTGTCTCCCATCCGGTAGATTCCACCGAAATCAGTGAGCACCCAGGCGCCTTGGCCAGTATGAGAAACTTCTACATCGACCGCACGGCCTTTCGGAAATTCATCCGAAACAGGGAAGAGGAAGTCTTGGGAGGGAGTGGATCCTGGATTGCCCACAAAGGTGACTGTCCCCATCCCATCCAGGATCGCCAGGTCGATGCTCCCATCAAGATCGTGTGCGGGTTCCATATCGAAAAACTTCCCGGGTTCGGAACCTGCAACATTACCCCCGATGACAGGCGGTGATCCCACTGGGACGTGTTCTCCGAATCCAGTCAGGAGATAAAAGCCGCTGTCATCACAGGGAGCCAGCGAGGGAGTAGGAGTAGGGGTAACCGATGGTGTTGGAGACAAGGTGAGAGTGGGAGTCGTGCTGGGAGTTACTGTCTCGGTGACTGTGAACGATGAGGTTGGGGTTCTTGTTATCGTGGGAGTGAAAGTAATCGTGGGAGAAAGGGTGACTGTCGGTGAAAGGGTCGTGGTCCTCGAAGGAGTCAGGGTTCTTGTTGATGTGAGTTGACCGAATTCTGTTGGAGTCTGTGTGGGTGAGAATGTTGGGCAGGGTGTGATGTTGGAACCGGAGAGAATGATCGAGGCTCCGATCGCCTCGATCGGTGGGTTCTCTCCCCCCTCTCCGAAGCTGTAATTCAAACCTGCGATCTGGATTCCCAGTGCGGGATTATTGCGGCTGGTCTCGTAGCGAAACAGGATCTGGTCTGACGCCAATCCCGCAAAGTCAGCCATCAGGTCGAAGGTGAGAAGGCATACATCGGGCGGTGGAAATTCATCCGAAAACCAGGGAACTGGAAATGGATTGACCCAGATAAAATCGGTGGGGTGGATATAACTGTATGGAGCGAACGCCCCTCCGGTCACATCACAAGGGGAGAGGGAGTTGCTGCCATCTGTGGTATCGATAACAGGGATCGCGGGGTCACAAGCCCCCTCCACAAAGACCTGGATCACATTGGAGTTGACAGAGGTCGCATCCCTGACAATTACCTGTCCACTAATCGGTACATTGTTCAGTCCAGCGGGTAGAGTCAGTGTGTCTTGTACCCCTTCGGTATTTCGATCCAGATCGATACGGATCTGTGCCGTAGGGGCAGGAAATACTATCACAAGGAATGTTACCAGGCTGATGATTAAGGGTGCTCCAAAGGGAGAGTCGTTGGTTGTCAGCATGATTGCCTCCTCAATTCCTCCATTTTGGAGGACTTATTTGACAAATCCGAAACAGAACAAACTTTTCTCACCCGCAGGTGATTTCAGAGGACTGTGGTAAAGGTGGCTGGGAAGCCGACTCTGAGTTGCGTGATGGAGTTGTACCCACTCTTGTTGGGATTCTGGCATCCTGCTTGGGCCAGCTTTCATTGAAGAACATTCCTTGTATACGGATACAGGATTCCACCTTAGGGGGGGAATCTGAGGAAATGGAAAGGGCGGGGATGTGGGATTGCAGCATGAAAGCCTCCTTCAATGACCAATCACCACACATTTGGTAATATACTCCTGAAATGTCTTTGTTACTAGTCCTTCATCTTGTATTGTATCCTCAAAATTATTGAGATTTCTCCATTTCTTATCGCTCTCCCCCTCCCGTTGCCTGTCCTGCTCAGTGGACATAAACTCTTGCCTTCCTTGTTCTTGGCTCTGAAGACGGCAAGACTCTCATGATGAGCTGGAGGCAGATCGTATGACCAGATTGCAACAGATGCTCTTCGGAATAACCGCGGGAGTCCTTTTTCCCATCACTGCTTTCTGCACGATTCCTACGGAGGGTGAAATGAACGCAAAGCACACTTGGGCCGCGCCCGTGCTGGATGCCAGCGCGGCGGGCCAGCTCTTTTCATTCGTCTATGATGGCAAACCCTCCAGGGAATTCCTTCCCAGCTGGAAAATGGAACGCAGTTCGCGCCTGATAGACGCCAGCCAAACCGAATACACCATCACTTACACCAATCCCGCGACACCCTCGCTTTCGGTCCGTTGCGTGGCGATTGAATACACAGACTTCCCGGCGGTGGAATGGGTGCTTTACTTCAAGAATGTCGGCAGTGTCACCTCTCCCATCATCGAAAACATCCTACCACTCGATGGAGGTTTCGCCCTCACACGTGACAAGGCAGCCTGTGTTCATCACGCCAATGGCAGCGAGTGCCGCCTGGATGACTTCGCACCGCACATGACTCCGCTAGGACCGGATGCGCGCAATCCCCAGGCCGAGTGGCGGGGTGAGGGTAATCCAGTGCGCATCGAATCGAAGGGAGGACGCTCCTCCTGTGGAGCACTGCCCTTCTTCAACCTTGAAATGGCGGGGAAAGGAGCCATGCTGGCAATTGGCTGGACCGGCGACTGGACCGCTTCTTTCTTCCGCACGGACACCGAGGTGCGCGCTCAGGCTGGGATGAAGAAGACTCGCTTCAAACTGCTCCCCGGCGAGGAGGTCCGCAGCCCAAGCATGATGGTCCTCTTCTGGGAAGGGGATCCGTTACGGGGTCACAATCAGTTACGCCAATTCATCCTGGCCCACCACACCCCCACCGTGAACGGCAAACGGGCTCAAGCCCCTCTGGCTCAGGCAACCTGGGGTGGCAACTTCGCGGCCAAGCACATCGAGCATGGCCTGTGGTGGAAGCAAAATGATCTGCCGCTCGATTACCTGTGGGTGGATGCGGGCTGGTTTGGTGTGGATGAAGCCAAGGTCGGGGCGACTGTCTTTAACAGCGCCTGGGGGCGTCTGGTGGGGGACTGGTTTCCCAACCCGGGTTATTTCCCCGAAGGAATGAAACCAGTCGCTGATGCCCTTAAGGAGGCCGGAGTTGGATTGCTCATCTGGGTGGAATCCGAGCGGGTTTTCAAGGGTACCCAGTGGACCCAGGAGCACCCGGAATTTCTTGTGGGCCCGCTAGGGGACAACTACCTCTTCAACCTGGGCGATCCCGCCGCGCGAAAATTTCTGACCGATTACCTGGCCGATCTGATCCAACAGAACAGCATCGGCTGTTACCGTCAGGACTTCAACATGGATCCGCGCCCCTTCTGGGATTCGATGGACACCGCTGACCGTGTGGGTATTGCCGAGATCAAGCACATCTCCGGGATGTATGCGATGTGGGATGAGCTGCGTGAACGCTTCCCGAACCTGTTGATCGACAACTGCTCGAGTGGAGGAAGACGTATCGATCTCGAAACCATCTCGCGCAGCATCCCCCTATGGCGTAGCGATGTGCAGTGCTGGCCGGGCTTCGGGGTGACCGCGATGCAGGGACAGACACAGGGGCTGGGGATGTGGGTTCCCTTGAGCACCGGGGCCTTCGACCGCGAAGACACGTATGTTTTCCGGAGCGCGCTCGGTCCGGGCATGGTGATGATCATGTATGACTTCGAGCAGGATACCTCCAAACACTTCGCGGTGGATTGGCTGCGTGCGCGTTTAAGTGAGTTCGAAATGGTCCGTAAATATTTCGAGGGGGATTTCTACCCCCTTGTCACCTATGCATTGACCGATGATGTCTGGGCGGCATGGCAGTATGATCGTCCCGACATGGGGGAGGGGATGGTGCTCGCCTTTCGCCGTCCTGAAAGCCCCTATGAGTCCATGCGTCCCCAACTACGCAACCTCGCTCCCGATGCTCTGTATGAACTGCTCTGTGTGGATACAGCGGAAAAAGTCATTGTGTCTGGCAAGGAGCTGATGGAGAAGGGACCCGAAATCAGGATCAGCGATCGGCCAGGTTCGCGGATTCTTGTTTATAAAAAGCGGTGAGTAGTGATCGTTTGTCCATTATGATTGCCCTTTAGTGGCGGGAAGACTAGCATTTCCGAACTTTGTTCCTTGTATCTTTGAATTGTCCAGGAGGTTGCCATGGATTTGGGTTTACGTATCAAGTTGTCGGTAATGATGATCTTGCAGTATGTGATCTGGGGGGCATGGTGGGTGCCTCTCGCGGCCTATATTGGGGGCAAGTCGGATGGTGGTGTGCTCGATCTGACGGGTGCTCAGGTAGGATGGATTTACTCTACCTCAGCGATTGCGGCCATCATCACGCCTTTTTTTATCGGGATGGTTGCGGACCGGTATTTCTCGACTGAACGGTGTCTGGGTGTACTTCATATTCTGGGGGGTGTGTTTCTGTATCTGGCCTCTCTGGCAGGCGAGGGGCAGTTTGGATACCTGATCACGATGATCCTGCTGCACTTCCTTTGCTACATGCCCACTCTGGTGCTGACCAATTCGATCAGTTTCCGCAATATGAGCCGTCCTGACCAGGAATTCCCCGGTGTGCGCGTCTTCGGAACCATTGGCTGGATCGTGATCGGCCAGGTCATTGGATTCAAACTGTTTGGACTCAGCGAGGTATCCGCTGTGCCGATGCAGCTGGGCGCCTATGCGAGTTTTATTCTGGGTGTTTACTGTTTCTTCCTGCCGCACACTCCGCCCACCCACAAGAAGGAAGATGTGCTTATCTTTACCAAGGCCTGTACCATGATGAAAGATCCCGGCTTCGCGATTTTCATTGTGGTGTCCTTTCTGATCTCGATTGTGCTGGCCTTTTATTACCAGTTGGCTAATCAATTCCTCCATGCCATCAATGCCCCCTATCCTCAGGCCCTCCAGACAGTCGGACAGATCACCGAAATGGTGCTGCTGCCCTTCCTCCCCTGGTTTGTTTACCGGCTGGGGATCCGCTGGACCATCGCCATCGGAATGGCCGCCTGGTGCATCCGTTACTTTGTCTTCTCGACTCTTTCGATTTGGCCAATCGCGTTGATCGCTCTGCCGCTGCATGGTATCTGCTATGACTTCTTCTTCGTCACCTCTCAGATCTATGTCGATGAAGAAGCCCCCGCGGATATTCGTGCCAGCGCCCAGGGCTTCCTGGGGATGGTGACCTTGGGGTTGGGGATGTTCTTCGGAAGCCTTTTCGCGGGTTATACGAAGGACTGGGCTACCGCCGCCGAGATAACCAACTGGGCGAAGTTGTGGATGGTTCCCTTCACGGGTGCGCTGATTTCGATCATTCTCTTCATGATCTTCTTCAAAGAACCAGTCAGGAAGAACAACAAGGCTGCTGCTTGATTCGAATGGCTGAATAGGGGCGGACTCCTGTCCGCCCCGGCATTACAACGGAATCACCTCGTAGTGGCCCCCCACCACTTCGCGGAAACCTGGGCTCAGAGTGGCCCAGTCCCGGATATCCACCAGAATCGGCAGATCGGACTCGGAGAAGGCATCTTTCAAGGATTCCAGTGTCTCCTGATTGAGGGGATGTGGTCCCGCCACTGCAAGATCGAGATCCGAAAAACGTCGAGCGCCCCCAGTCACTCGAGAACCATAGGCACGAACTTCGTATCCAGCGGGAATCCGCTCACGAAGCAGCTTGATCACTTGCTCCAAGTGACGTGGTTCCAGGTCAATCATTTCTGTTCTTTAACTCGTTAAGGAGTGATCTGACATCAGCGGTGAAACGAATGGCTGTTTTATAGACTGATTCCGCTAAGTCCTCATCATAAGTGTGGGAAGACACGTTCCGTGCTGCATGATACTGGAACCATTGTTCCGGGTCCGCGATTAATCCCTGTTGGGCGGCAACCCTGAACAGGTCTTTTTTTGTTCGCGTATCAGCGGACTCAGGACTCAGGTTCATACGAATCCAACGCTGTATCATCTTCCAGGCAAGTTCGAAGGTGAACTCGAAACGCTGGATGACACCCGATTCCATGAGTTCTTGTTGGGAAGCATCCAACTTCCCGGTGAATGCCTCGTCCTGCGCAATCTGGACCGCCTTTTCAAGAGACTCGATGGCCTTTTCCAATGACTGAAGGTACAGAGGCAATGCCTTCCTCCTGGTGGTGAGAGTGATCCGCTATTGAGGCCGTTCCAAAGCCTTTTCCTCGCTCCCTGGGGCCGTGGGACTCACGGGAGCCGCTTCCACCTTCTCCGGCAGGGGCTGCCCCTCCCAGGGGAACATCGAATCATCCGGCATGGGATAGTCCTTGCGCAGGGGATGACCCTCCCAATCCTCGGAAAGCAGGATTCTTTTCAGGTTGGGGTGGCCTTCATAAATGATTCCCATCATGTCGTAAGCCTCACGCTCATGCCAGTCAGCGGCGCGCCAGACATGCGAGACTGATGGGACCACTGGATTCTCCCTGGGACACTCGGTCTTGAGCACCAGCTTGTGACGCTCCTTGAGTGAGTAGAGATGGATCACTGAAGTCAGATGATCGCCATAGTCCACTCCGGAGACACAGTGGCACAATTTGAAGTCGAGACGTGGATCCTGTTTCACAAAGGTGGCCACCTCGACCAGCACCTCCCCTGGCACCTTGATGAAAGGGTCACCCCCCACCTCCGTCTGCGCAAAGAACTCAAGGCCACGGTTTTCGAACTGAAGATTGAGAAGATCAAAGATTTCCTGAGGTGTCATCCTGTTTGCTCCATTGTCTCTGCCCTACAGGAGAGAGTCTGACTCTCTTCACATGGGCTGGGAACCCCGCACGGAAGGGGCAATTCGATCATTGGCCATGGGAAGCCTGTTTTCAAGGGTGCTTGATAGAGGTATCCTTCCGCCATTATTGGATCGATTGGGGGGGAACCTTCCTGCACGAAGAGCCAGCCAATCCGATGCATTCAAAGCGCCACGAAAGCGCTTGACCATGAGGTAAAAGGAGACTGTGATGGGTAAGAAGATCAAGGTCGCATTCATAGGCTGTGGAGGAATCCACTGGCCGCATTTGCATGGGTATCTGGAAATCCCCGAAAAGGTGGAGGTGGTAGCTTGTTGTGATGTCACCAAGGCTTCGGCTGAAGCCAGCGCTGCCAAGGCCGGCGGTGCGAAGGTGTATACGGATTGGAAGAAGATGCTGGCATCGGAGGAGATCGATGCGGTGGATATCTGTCTGCCGCACCACCTGCACCGTCCCGCGATTCTGGATGCCGCCAAGCTCAGGAAACACATCCTGTGTGAGAAGCCACTTTGCCTGAACATGAAGGAAGCGGCGGAAATCACAGCCGCCATCAAGAAGGCTGGAGTGGTCTTCATGAGTGCTCACAACCAGCTCTTCGATCCGATTGTCCAGAAGGCCAAGCAACTGGTTGAGGATGGGTTGATCGGCAAGGTCTTTTACATCCGCACCCAGGATTGCTTCCACCTCGACATGCTGGCCAAGGGGGGGCGTAAGGCCATGGGGTGGCGTGGCAATGTCGAGACGCAAGGTGGCGGCGAGCTCATCGACACCGGTTATCATCCGAGCTATCTCCTCCTTTACCTGGCCTCCAGCCCTGCGGTCGAGGTCACCGCGGCTCTTGGCAATTACCTGGGACAGCTTCAGGCCGAGGATACCGCTGCTGTGTCGGTGAAGTTCAAGGATGGAGCGATCGGACAGATCATGACCTCATGGGCTTTCCCCAACCCGGTCGGTGGCCATCAGATTCACTTCATCGGCTCGCGTGGTCAGCTCTATGGTTCGCACAAGGACTTGTATTTCATGCCACTCGGTTTCCAGGAACCGGCGCACATCCATGTGGAGGGGCCGAACTGCTTCCGCACCGAGGTGGAGCACTTTGCCGACTGCATTCTTCAAAAGAAAGAACCCTTACCGAATCTCAAGCAGGCGGTCGATGTCCTCGAACTGATTCTGAAAGCGACCAAGAGAACCAAGTAGGAAAACATAGGATTCGCAGAGGCGGGCCGGATTGATACCGGCCCGCCTTCAAACGCTCAAATCGGTTCCAGCCATCCAAACTGTTGAAATCATCCTTTCCTGTTGGAACCCCCTCTCCCTTGGATGAAAACAAAAGTACTATTCCCCATGGAATCCCATTTATAACCGAGAGCATTATTGAGGAGGGGGTATGTCATCCAGCAGGCTGTTGATTCTGGGCGTATCACTTGTCTTGATTGTTCCATTGGGGAATGCCCAAGGGGTGGACAGTACAACCCCGGAAACCTGTGTCCAACCGGCACAAGGAGGATCTCAGACATCCATGGTTTCTCCATCAGAACCTCTGAAGCTTGCTGAACGGGCCTTCAGCCCTCTACGGCTTGGAAGCATTCATCCGGAAGGCTGGCTGGCAAGGCAACTGCGAATTCAAGCCGATGGCCTCAGTGGCCACCTGGATGAGTTCTGGCCGGATATCCAAAGCAGTGGATGGATCGGGGGTGACAAGGAAGGCTGGGAACGTGCCCCCTACTGGCTGGATGGGGTGGTGCCATTGGCGTATCTCCTGGATGACACGGAACTCAAAGCCAAGGTGGTCAGATGGATGGATTTCATCCTGACTCATCCCTATGAGGACGGCTGGCTGGGCCCGAACTGGGAGATGGGGAAACGCAAGTCTGAACCGGCGAAGTATGATCCCTGGCCAACCTTTCCACTCTTAAAAGCCATGGCGCAGTATTACGAGGCCACTGGAGACGACCGGGTGATCCCGGTCATGGGAAATCACCTGCGCCGATTGAACCTCCTTCTGGATGAGAAGCCACTCTTTGATTGGGGGTATTACCGGTGGATGGATCTGAACCTGGTCATCTTCTGGCTGTATGAAAGAACCCAGGATCCCACACTCATTCAGCTGGCGATAAAGGTCCAATCGCTGGGTTTCAACTGGACCGAACACCTCACCAATCTCAAGTTCACCGGTAAGGTCACAAAAGAGGTGCGCAGTTTATCCACCCATGGAGTCAATCATGGCATGGGCCTCAAGACTCCAGCGGTCACTTACCGTTTAACTGCCAATAGTGCGGATCGTCAAGCTGCGCTTTCGATCTGGAATCCTCTGGACCGGTATCATGGCCAGGTCACAGGGATCTTCACCTGTGATGAGCACCTGGCGGGGAAGAATCCTTCCCAGGGAACGGAGTTGTGTACTGTGGTGGAGACGATGTTTTCCCTGGAACAGCTGATCTCCACATTCGGGCTTGCCACCTTGGGGGACCGTCTTGAACTGCTCGCATTCAATGCGCTTCCCGCCACTTTCAAGAAAGACATGTGGGCACATCAATATGACCAACAGGTCAATCAGGTCCTTTGCCGGATCTCCGAGGACCGGATTTATGTCGACAATGGTCCCGATGCCAATATCTTCGGACTCGAACCCAACTATGGCTGTTGCACCGCGAACATGCACCAGGGGTGGCCGAAGTTCGCCGCGCACCTGTGGATGGCAATCCCCCAGGGAGGTCTTGCTGCTATCACCTATGCTCCCTGCCTGGTGGAGACCCAGATCCATGGGAAACCGGTCCGAATTGAGGTGAATACCGAGTATCCCTTTGAAGAGACAGTTCAGATTTCTGTGACAGCCGAGAGTTCTTTCCCTCTGCTGCTACGTATACCCACTTGGGCCGAAGGTGCTGCAGTAACGGTTGGTGAGACAAGCCAGGCGGCTCAACCGGGAGAATTCCACTGGATCGATCGCCAGTGGGATGGAATCACTCAAATCCTCTTGAAGCTTCCCATGCAGGCCCGGGTCGAACAGCGTTTCAACAACAGTGCCTCGATCCTCCGTGGCCCTCTCGTCTTTTCGATGCCGGTTGAGGACTATTGGAAACAGGTCAAAGGTGAGCCACCCCATGCGGATTGGGAGGTTTATCCCATCGGTCATTGGAACTATGCCCTTGCCTTGGGGGGTGATTCTCCTGAGGCATCGATTCGTTTCGAAAAACGTCCCATGGGGGCTTCGCCTTTCACACAGGAAGGCGTGCCTATTGTAGCGACAGTCAGCGGGAAACGATTGCCGGAATGGGTGATCGAACACAATGCCGCCGCGCCTCCCCCTCCCAGCCCTGTTCGGTCCGGGATGCCAATGGAGGACATTTCATTGATTCCCTATGGTGCGACGATCCTCAGGGTCACGGAATTTCCAGTCCTGGCGGAATGAAAGCGAGATGGCTATGAGTCCGGAATCCCCTTACAGCTTCCTTTACAAAACCGGCCAGGACTTGATGCTCCTGTCAGGCTCCGCTCCCTTGTGGCGTTTCCATATTGCTACCGACCATCGGAAACCTTTTTTCCATCCAGTCCAAACGACAAGTGGTATCCAGCTCACCTGCTTTGAACCTTGGGACCATATCTGGCACCGAGGACTCTGGTTCTCCTGGCATACCATCAATGGAGTCAATTACTGGGAGGAATCCGAGGATGGAACAGGGGATGGGATCACCGAGTTCGTTGGACCGGAAGAAGTGGTCTTTTACAAGGACAGCGTCACAATAACCGTTCCCTTTCAATACAGCTCCCCGGACCGCGATGTGGTTCTGGTCGAGGACCGTGAAATCACCATCGAGGCTCCTGATGATCAGGGAGACTATCGGATGGACTGGTTACTGACCTTCACTGCCCAGGAGGATTTGGTTTTTGACCGCGTTCCTGTCACTGAGAAGACGCCTTGGGGAGGCTATGGGGGTTTGTCCTGGCGGAGTGCAAGATCGATGGGGGGGATGAGCCTCCTCAACAGCGAAGGTCAGACCGGCGATGGCACCCGGCACCAGCGTGCGAAATGGGTCGATCTTTCCGGCTCATCGGATGGCGGCAGGGACCTGAAAGGCGGCATGACCTTTATGGACCATCCCGGCAACCCGCGTTTCCCAAGCTTCTGGAAGACTTTCGGGAATGATGGGTTTGGTTACATCAATCCCGCTTTTGTGATGATGGAGCCTTTTTCACTGGAGGAGGGAGAATCACTGACCCTCTTTTACCGGGTGTTCATTCACAATGGTCTCTTGTCTCTGGACCAGATTGAGAAGGAATACCAACGCTTCTCCAAAATCCCGGTTGCGATGGAGTAAACACGGCATCCTGTGAGTTCCATCCACCTGGTTCATACTGTTTTCCAATCGTGCCGGGTCCCACCTGCGTTCGATGGTTACCGGATTGCCCTGGTGGGGAACCTGTATGGTTCTTCGGCCAGCCAGCAGGAAGTTCAAAAACACCTTTCAAGGGAGAGTCCTGATATCCTCCTTTTTGGGGGTAATCTGAAACCAACCCATGCGGCATCCAACACTGAGTCTCATTCCTTTGTCGAATCTTTCCTGCGTCCCCTTCATTTCCCCGATGGTGTTCTCGCGGTACGGGGTTACCATGACCGCAAGCACTTCTGGGAGGAATTGCCTGTCGACAGTTCCATCAGGCTGCTTTCCAACACTGCCCATGAAGTTCGTCGTGCCGGCGAGTCTCTCGTCTTTCTGGGATTACAAACCGCTCATGCCGGTCATTTGGATCGTGGGCAGAACCAGCTCCGCATGAGTGTTGCTAACCTCCAGGGAAAAGGGATGTCGATTCTTCTTGGCCAGTCCGGCGACCTCCTGCGGATCGCTCAGGGACACGCTGTGGATCTGATCCTGGCGGTTGACAACCTTCACTACGGAATCCTGATTCCAGGTGTTGGGGTCCTCCGTCGTGACAGCAAGGTTCCCCTTTCCTGGACCTATGGATGGCTTGAAGAAGGAGGAATTCCCCTTTACCTGTCACCAGGGGTGGGAACTTATTACCACCCTTTCCGATTTCTGTTGCCAAGAGAGGTGACACTGGTCACTTTGAAACATCTTTCGGGATAAATCGCATCCGGGCTCCATAACCCCTTGACAACTTCTGATTCCAGTTCTATACATAATAAAGATAATCATCTTAGTAAGGAAAAGCTTTGAAGATCACCTTGAGGGGGTATTACGCGATACTTGCAATGACAAGTATGGCGAGTCATGCCTCACCCGATATTCGAACACGAGTGGAGGATATTTCGGAACAGCATCCCATTCCGGATGCTTTCCTTCTGCAGATATTCCAGACACTTAGACGGAGCGGACTGGTTCAATCAAAAAGGGGTGCCCATGGGGGTTTTCAGCTTTCCAAGCCTGCGGAACAGATTCTTTTGACGGAAATCATCGAGAGTGTCGAAGGGAAGATCCTCCCGAGTCCACTCGAGGAACGTGCGGATTTGACAGACCGCCCAGCCACATGGCAGGCATTGGATTTGTTCTGGGATGAACTCAGGGAAAAAATCCGTGAAGTAGTAGACACCTATTCCTTGGCGGATCTTGTCGAAAGAGTACAGGTAAAACAGGAGCAAATGTATTACATCTGAGTGTGGTTACCGAACGACGGCTTAACCACACCGGTGATAGAAGATAAGGTGAATTGAATCACAGGAGGAAGTGGAGAATGTCTGTTCGTAAAGGTTTCACAATCTGGTTCACGGGATTATCAGGCGCGGGAAAATCGACCATCAGTGATGAACTGGTCCGTCAGCTCAAGGAACGTGGAGTTCCCAATGTCGAGGTTTTGGATGGCGATGTGGTCCGCGAAAACCTCAGTAAAGGTCTCGGTTTCAGCAAGGAAGACCGTGATACCAATATCAAGCGGATCGCCTTTGTGTGCCACCTGCTGACCCGTAATGGGGTTCCTACGATCGCGGCCGCCATTTCGCCTTACCGTGCGATTCGTGACTATGCTCGTGAATTGATTGGGAATTTTGTGGAAGTTTATGTCGCGGCTCCGCTGGATGTCTGTATTGAGCGGGATGTAAAAGGCCTCTACAAAAAAGCACTAGCGGGTGAAATCAAAGAGTTTACAGGTGTCTCAGATCCATATGAGCCGCCTCTCAATCCTGAGGTCGTGTGCAACACTCACGAGGAGACAGTTGAAGAGAGTGCCAGCAAGATTGTGGAATACCTTGAGCGTGAAGGTTATCTCGAACCGGCCGCAGTGGCGGTTGCTTAGAGGAATCCCCTACACCCGGCATGGGGGGAAAGATACCATCCCTCCCCGTATTTCGAGTCCAGCCAGCATCGACTCAGGACACATCTGAAGGGAAGAGAAGAGAATGCCTCAAGGAATCAAACCCCATGGGGGGACGCTGATCAATCGCATGGTGACCGGAAAAGACCTGGACCGCTTGCAGGGACTGATACCCCGGCTCAAGGTCATCCAGGTCAATGAGCGGGTCGAGGCCGATATCGAAATGATCGGCAATGGTGGTTTCAGTCCTCTGACCGGTTTCATGGGCCAGGAAGATTATCTCCAGGTAGTGGACCACAAACGCCTGGCCAATGGTCTTCCCTGGACTATCCCAATCACCTTTGCGGTGAGTACAGAGCTGGCCAGTACTATCAAACTGGATGAACAGGTGGTCCTTGCCAGTGAAAAGGGGGATCGTCTTGCGGTTCTGACTGTCCTCGAGAAATTCCAGCCCGACAAAACCCGTGAAGCCCAGATGGTTTATGGAACCGACGAAGAGGCCCATCCCGGTGTTAAAGCCCTCTACGAGGCAGGCGATGTGATCCTGGCTGGCCCAATCGATGTTTTACAGCTCCCGCATCATGATGATTTTCTGGCGTACCGGCAGACTCCCGCTGAGTTACGCACTTTCTTTCGCGAAAAGGGCTGGCGGCGGATCGTCGGTTT
>CAYZUX010000016.1:0-49726 GCA_964481775.1 uncultured bacterium
ATTGTCTGGCAGGATGCCTCCCCGATGACACCGGTGCAAATCCGCAACCTGGATGCCTTCTGCCGTGATCGTTACATCGAGCTGGTTCCCAACCAGAACTCCTTTGGCCACAGGGAACGTTGGCTGAAGTTCCCCGAATACCGTCACCTGGCCGAGATGCCCGAAGGTGGTATGGATCTGTGTGCTGTGGATCCCGCTTCTGTGGAACACCTGAAGGGATTGTATGCCGACCTGCTGCCCAACTTCAGTAGCGATTTCTTCAACGTCGGGTGTGATGAAACCTGGTCGTTGGGCAAGGGACGCAGCAAGGCGGAGGTGGATGCGCGCGGTGTGGGAAGAGTCTACCTGGAGTTCCTGCTCAAGATCCACGATCTGGTGACCGCGCAGGGGCGGAAAATGATGTTCTGGGGAGATATTATCATGCAACACCCCGAGCTGATTCCGGAACTCCCCAAGGATCTCATCGCTCTGGAGTGGGGCTACGAGGCCGATCACCCCTTTGCGGAGCATGGCAGGAAGTTCGCTGACTCCGGCATTCCTTTTTATGTTTGTCCGGGAACCTCCTCCTGGAACACCCTGGTCGGAAGGACAGACAACGCGGTCAAGAACCTGCTCAATGCCGCTGAAAATGGTCTTGCGAATGGTTCAATCGGTTACCTGGTCACCGACTGGGGGGATGGGGGCCATTGGCAATTCCTGCCCATCTCGTATGTGGGCTATGCCTATGGTGCGGCTGTCTCCTGGTGTTTGGAGTCTAACCGGAATATCCACATTCCACAGGTCCTGGATGTGCACCTCTTTCAGGACCGTTCAGGGGTTATGGGCCGGTTGGCCTGGGACTTGGGAAATGCCTATCAGCAGACAGGTGTTCTCCTGGGGAACAACACTCTTTTCTATTGTCTGCTGCAACACCATATCAGCGGCGGTTTTGCGGGGACGATTTACGAGGGGATGAAAAAAGAAAACCTGGAGGAAACACTGGCCTATGTCGACAAAGTCATGTCGAGTTTGCCCCAGGCTGAGATGTACTGCCCGGATGCCGAATTGATAGTCCGGGAATTCACGATGGCTGCCGCAATGGTGAAACTCTCGTGCCGGCTTGGTCTGGCCAGGCTGGAGGCGGGTGGTGTGGGTACCGAGAGCCTGCCCGAAGAGTCGAAGACACGCCTGGCCACAGAGCTCGAGGGGCTTCTGCCCGAGTACCGTCAGATCTGGCTGGAACGAAACCGTTCAGGTGGTCTCAAGGATAGTGTTGGGAAACTGGAGACACTGCTGGGGGTTCTGAAAAAACAATAGATCTCAATCGATTCGGTTATTTTTCCCCGTCTGCTCTTTGTGAATTGTGAGATTGCTGTTGACCAACCTCGTAGGCGCGTCTAAGCTTAAGACGAAGCGGTGGATGAGAGTCGGTTTTCGCTTATGGAGCCCAGATCACAAAGAGGATGAAATTGTACAGAGCTCAGTGGGCCGTCTTATCCCCCGTGATCCTTGCCTTGGCCTTGATGGGTGTTCAGGCGCAGATACCCGGAGACATCAATTTCGATGGAACTGTCGATCACCGGGATGCCATCCTCTTGCATCAGAATTGGAAACAGACCGAACCAAGAGTGGTTACGGTAACCCTCCCTGATCTCCCCCAAGGTGCTCTGCCCATGAACCTGATCCGGATCCGGGCGGGTTCTTTCATGATGGGATCTCCAGAGACGGAAAGGGATCATCGACCCAATGAAAGCCCACTCACTCAGGTGACCATCAACTATGACTTTTACATGGGGGAGACAGAGGTGACACAGGCTCAATGGGCCGCAATCATGGGCTCGAATCCCGCGCAGGACTACGGCGTAGGGAATGATTACCCGGTTTACTTTGTCAACTGGAGTGAGTGTCAGGATTTTTTAGACCGGCTCAGCAACCTGAATCAAGGAAGGTTCCGTTTACCTTCTGCCGCCGAGTGGGAATATGCCTGCCGGGGTGGAACGACCACGCGTTTCTTTTTCGGAAATTCTCTTGGGTGTGACGATGATTGTATGGACTGCGAGGCGACTGATCCGATTATTATCGGTCCAGGTCAGGATGCACCGGCCGATTACCACAATGGATCAGATTCAGGAAACCTCATCATCCCTCCGCTGTTTCTCCGCCGGTCGGATTACATGTGGTTCTGTGGAAATGGTGGCAATACCAGCCATCCAGTCCGGCAACTACGGCCAAATCCACTGGGTCTGTTTGATATGGCGGGGAATGTGAATGAATGGTGTATGGATTACACACAATCGTCCTATGTCGGGACGCTGACTGATGGAAGGCCGAATCTGGTGCCATCGGATTTTCGTGTTCTGCGAGGTGGTTCGTGGGCTTCCTCAGCGGGGCTTTGCCGGTCTGCTGGTCATACTGGAACAGGTCCCGGTGCGCATGTCTACAACGTAGGGCTCCGCGTGGTACGCCAACCTTGATCTAAGGAGGTTCGGATGAGATTGCTTCAGTCATCTTTCCTTTTTTGTGCCTGTTGGTTCCTGTTTACAGGCTTTGCTGTCGGACAACCGACTCCAATTCCTCCCCCAGGTCCTCTCCATGCCGATGTCAATGGAGATGGAATCGTGGATCTGGAGGACTTGGCGATCTTCAAAGGGGAATGGCACAAAGGGATGCGTTTCCATGATGATGTGGTGGCGATTGGTCTTCCCAATCTTCCCGGTGGGGCTCGTCCTTTACGTCTGCACCGGATTCATGCGTCAGGAAAATCCTTCCAGATGGGATCCCCCGATACCGAGAGAGGAAGGAATCTGGATGAGGGACCAGTCCACACAGTATCCTTCGATTACGATTATTACATGAGTGAAACCGAGGTGACACAGGCCCAGTGGGTGGCCATCATGGGCAACAACCCGGCAACGCAAACGGGTATTGCCTATGGGATTGGGGATAATCTCCCCATGTTTTATGTCTCCTGGGATGAATGTCAGGAATTCCTGTCAGCCCTGAACAAATTGGGGTGGGGGGTATTTCGTCTTCCCTCTGAAGCTGAGTGGGAATTTGCCTGCCGTGGGGGGTCGACGGGTCGTTTCTATTATGGAGATTCTCTTGGATGTGATGATGAATGCACCAACTGCACTGCTTTTGACATTGTCATCGGGCTTAAGGGAACCCAGAATTCGGTCTACGCAGAAGGTTCGTCAGCTATAGAAGAACCGGTAAATCTGCCTTTCCTGAAGTATCGTTTGGATTACATGTGGTTCTGTGCCGTCGACAAACCCTATACTCACAGACAGGTTGGCTTGCTTTTGCCCAACAACTTCGGTCTCTATGATATGTTGGGGAATGTAAATGAGTGGTGCCAGGATGCTGTCCATGACAGTTACTTCGGAGCTCCCGGCGATGGGAGTGCGTGGGAGGAAAGTGGAAGACCCAAACGTATTTTCCGGGGTGGTAGCTCGGATGATTATGCTTACGAGTGCCGATCGGCTGATCGGAAAGGGAGTAACACAGATCCGACAAAAGGGGATCGTCATATCGGTTTGCGCCTCGCAAGGACCCAATAAATGGAATGAAACACGGGAATCATTCAACCTCCATCCTTAATCGATAAAAGCGTCTTTTCCGACACTTCCGTCCTTCCAAAGTGTTCGAATCGGGGTATGATGGGATCTGGTTCAAGCTCCAATGGAAGGAGGTTCTGTCCAAAACATGGGACTGATTCTATTCCTGTTTGTCTCCTTTGTTTTCCTCATGACGGCCTACCGTCTGGTGGGTAATGCATTGGTGCGGATTTTCAAACTGAATTCGGACTCAAGTACCCCTTCTCATACCATGCGGGATGGTTTGGATTATGAGCCGGCAAGGCTTTCTTATCTCCTCCCACAACATTTCTCAGCCATTGCGGCGGCAGGCCCCATTGTGGGACCGATTCTGGCGGGGATGTACTTCGGGTGGGGACCAACCTGGTTGTGGATCCTTTTCGGCTCGGTTCTGATCGGCGGCATTCATGACTTCACCGCTCTCATCGCAAGCGTCCGGCACCAAGCCCGGTCGGTGGCCGAGGTGGTTCGTGAATACATGAGCCCACGGGCTTATGTCCTCTTTCTCATCTTCATCTGGTTCGCATTGGTCTATGTCATCATCGCTTTCACCGATGTCACCGCGGGAACCTTTGTTCAAAAAGCAGCGGATGGAGGGGATGCCCCTGGTCCAGCCGTGGCATCTTCTTCGATCATGTATCTGCTCTTGGCGGTCGTCATGGGGCTCTGTCTTCGTTTCATGGGGTTGAGTCCAGTCAAAGCCAAGTTGATCTTTCTGCCTTTGGTCGCGGTGGCCATTGTGGTTGGCCCTTCACTCCCACTCGACCTCTCACGCTGGATTGATCCCTCCGAGACCCAACAAGTGTGGGGATACCTCCTCCTGGCTTACTGCTTTGTCGCATCCCTGGCTCCTGTCTGGTCTTTGCTCCAGCCACGTGGGGAACTGGGGGGTTACTTCCTGTATATCGTCATGACTGTCGCGATTCTGGGAATTGGCATCGGTGCGGTTTCGGGTGGTCTTCACATTCAGCAGAGTTTCCTTAAAGGGTGGTCCGTGACCGATTCCTACGGTGGAGCATCTCCGCTGTTCCCCTTCCTCTTCATCACCGTGGCCTGTGGCGCCTGTTCAGGTTTTCATAGCATTGTGGCCAGTGGTACCACCAGTAAACAGCTTGACCATGAGATGGATGCCAAATCCATCGGCTATGGCGGGATGTTGCTGGAGGGTTTCTTCGCTTGCTTATCTTTGGCGACAGTGATGATTCTGACCAATGACGAGCTGGTTGGGAAAAAACCCGATTTCATCTATGCGACCGGGATCGCCAATTTCGGTGAACGGATCCTGACACCTGTTCTGCCAGAAGGCGTGGTTCCATCAGGGCTTCTTCTCAAATTTGCATTGCTTTGTTTCGCCACTTTTGTGTTCGACACCCTGGATGCGGGCACGCGTCTGGCGCGGTATGTTTTAATGGAGCTGTTCGGCTGGAAGACACGTGCTCAGGCTGCCTTCGCAACGGTCTTGTGTCTCATCCTTCCGGTGATTGCCATCTCGTTGCCACGCGTGGAGTTCGCGGGAAAACCTCTACCGGTATGGCAAGTATTCTGGAACATCTTCGGAAGCAGCAACCAGCTGCTGGCTGCCCTTACGCTGCTTGGCGTGACTGTCTGGCTGGCCCACAAGGGGACCAGCTATTGGTTCACGCTCCTCCCATCCATGTTCATGATGATCATGTCACTGTGGAGCCTGGTCCTGATGGTGATCCCTTACCTTGGTGAGTGGCAAAGCGGCGCCACAATTCCCTCTCTTCGCCACCTGCAGTTCCTGGTGTCTGTGGTGTTGATCTTGCTGGCGGTCTGGCTCATTGTGGAAGCGGTGATCACCTGGCGTTCGATGATCCGGCCACGTGGGAGGATTGCCGGGGAGGCTTTTGCACAAGCCAAGTAACCCATTTACCACTGGAAGGAGAATGGATTCTCATTCCAGCAAAGTTGGAAGTCGAGGTTGAATCTGTTCATGCCACCACACTACCGCACTGGTATTGGGTATGATGTCCACCAAACCGTCGCTGGAGGCCCCCTTCGTCTGGGCGGGATCGATATACCCTCGGAAATCCATCTTCTGGGGCACTCCGATGCCGATGTGCTGGCCCATGCGATCACGGATGCCATCCTTGGGGCTGCAGCTTTGGGAGATATTGGAGATCACTTTCCTCCCTCCGATCCGGCCTACCGTGGTATCGACAGCATGATCCTCCTGCGGCAGGCCCTGGAAAAAGTAAGGGATCATGGTTTCAAACTGGTCAATGTGGATGCCACTGTCCTCGCCGAAGCCCCCAAGCTCGGTCCTCATAAGCAAGCCATGGCACAACGTCTGACCGAGGTCCTTGACCTTCCGCCGGGACATGTGTGTATCAAAGCTACGACAAACGAACACCTGGGTTGCATCGGACGTGGAGAGGGAATTGCCGCGATGGCAGTGGCGCTCCTTGAAACAGACTCCAATGGATGACCGTTACCTCCGTTTCCCTCGCTGGCTGGAGGTGGCCGGACTGCCCGGAATCCTGATGGGATCTCTGGGTATCGAGGCTTGGCTTGTGTTCAGGCGGCTGGTTGAAGAAGATCTCCTCCAGAACCTGTTTCCTGATTGGGTGGATCTGGTTCCCGGGTCTCTGGCGGCTCCCTGTGGAGTGAATGAGGACCGTTTCCAGTCTGTTTTCCTCTCCCTGGCGGAGCATGGGTACCTGCGGATTCGTCAATACGGAGAGAATCCACCGGTTTTCCAATACCGGATCGCCCGCCCTCTTCCTTTACCAATCAGTAAGGAGCAATTACAGGAAAAACTGGCAGACAGCGGGCTTCCGGACCGTCCTGAAGTGTGGCGTTACTGGGAGGAGGGGGAGGGGGATACCAAGTACGAACGGATTGTTCGCTTGTACGAGGCCACTTGTGGGCTTAAACTGTCCGGGAGGATAGTGGAAGACTTGGTCGAACTGGCCGAGACCTACCCTTTCCCACACCTGCGGGAGGGATTCGAGGCAGCCGCAAGGGAAGGAGTTACCACTCTTGCCTGGATCAGGAAATACCTGAAGAGGCTTCAAAAGCATGAGCGAGTTCAGAAAGCTTGGGGAAGACCCGGAGGTCTTGAGCTTCCTGAGGGATATACAATCCCTTCAGAAGAAGACTCAAAACATGAAAGATGATGAGGGGGAATGCCCATACTGCGATGGCTATGGGTACATCGTTACTCCCACGGATGTTCAGATTTGTGCCTGCCTGAAGAAACGGCAACTCCGCCGCCGCCTGGGAAGAGCGGGAATCCCTCAACGATATAAAAACAAGGACCTGGATTCCTTCAAGGTGGATATCGATTCCCGCCGTCTGGCGCTGCGTCAGGTCAGGCGGTTTGTGCAGGAGTTCGAGGCCTCCGCTGAGTGTCCCGGTTTGTTTCTATATGGAGCTCCGGGAACTGGAAAAACTCACCTCGCCATTGGAGCCCTCAAGGATCTCATCGAATTGGGTCACTCAGGCATGTTTTACAATATGGTCACCCTGATGGAACATTTCAGGAAACAGGCATTGGGAAGCCTGTCCCATGAGGATGAAGAACGGCTTGACCAGCTGACCGAAGTGGATGTTCTGGTCATCGATGACCTCGGCGCTGGAAGGTTGACTGACTTCATCCAGGAGCGCATGTACGCCCTGATCGATCGCCGTTATGCCAACAATCAGTGTGTGATCGTGACCTCCAACCTGGGACTGCGTAAACTGGAGGAACAGGTCACCTATCCGGTCCTCTCCCGCGTGCGGGGGATGTGTTTTACTGTCAATACAGGAGAGCTTGATTTCAGGAACCCGGACTTCCAGCCGGGGATGGGCAAGGCGTGAAAGAGGGCTAATCGGGAGGATTGAACCAGTTACCGCAAGAGAGACAGGAACTCCTCAAGGCTTAAACCCGCCTCATTGAGAATCTTGCGTAGTGTGCCAGAACGAATCCTGCGATGGTCGGGGACGATTGCACGAGCGAATGGAGTCTCCCGCCGCATGATCATGTGACTCCCTTTCTGACGTGTGACAAGGAAGCCCACCCGTTCCAAGGCCAAACGTACCTCTCTCCCACTTAGGTCAGCCGGAAGTTTGGGCATCAGACAGGGGCCGCGACGTCTACAAACTCCCGGCCCTCCTCAGTGGGAATTGGATCGCCTGCCTCAATGCAGTCTTCAAGGTAGAGCCCAATAGCTTCTTGGATGTTCAGTAGAGCCTCTTCCCGGGTGTCTCCTTGGGTTACACACCCGGGGAGAGCCGGTGCGCTGACAACGAATCCTCCATCCTCTTCCTGTTCAAGAACGACTGTATATCGCATTTCCCAGTTAAGACTCCTTTCCATAATCATAGCCAATGATAATGGCCTCAGAAACCCAGATTCCCCGTCTTCTCCACCCGTGAAATAGCCTCCCCGGCTACTTCGATTTTTTCTCCACCCCGGAAACGGCAGGTCCCAATCGAGACACCATCCACGTCGGGTCCAACCCGGATCTGGGTCTTCCCCTCCTCGATGAATTCACAGGCTTGGATCAACGCGGCGCCATCACGAATATCGATGCAGGGAGCCTCGCTTCCATCCTGAGCCCAGCCCGCGAAATGACAGGCGGAGAAGATGACGGTTCCCTGACCCTCGAGGATGGCCTGGCTGCCAGTCTTCTGAATCGGCCAGAAACCGCAGTTTGTGAATTTTACCGTACCTTTGTTTTCCGGACCGGTTTTGATGCAGGACATGATCTGGCAGTTGTTGAATGCCAGCCCGGCATGGGGCTGGCTGGCATCCACCTGGATTGCAACCGGTCCGACATCCGAACCGCACTGGGTGAGTACCACATTGGGAGCGCCCCGCTCGGTCTGGATGAAGTGAAGCCCGATCTTGGGGAAAATTACAAAGCAGTTGTTCATATATTCCCAGTCAGTCTGGCCGATCAGAAATCCCTCAAGGTTCTGCTCCAGGTAATCGCAGAGGGCCTTCCACCCATCTCCTCCCTCGAAAGCCTTGGACGAGTACGTGCACCTTCCCCAGGCATGGGGATTGAAATGCACATTCTCGATCCTTCCTATGTCAGTGGTTTTATCAACAAATACCCCAATCCGAAGTGGGCAGCCGAAAACATTGCTGATGAAATGCAACTCATTGGGGTGAGTGCCGTAATCGATGCCCTTGTAAGGATTCACCAGAGTGACATCGATGACACTCCCGTGCATACCACGCCCTTGGATGGTCCAGGGATAAGGTTGGATGTTGAGGGGATCCTGGTCTGGATAATAAATGGTGACCCCTTTGATACAGGAGCTCTGGGTCAGGTTGATGAGTGGTGTCCCATTTTCATCCCCTTTTCCTCCTGTAGCGAGGATCAACGTCCCCTGACTGGTATTGGCATGATGAGGGGCTTCCCATTCACCTGCCAGGGTTACCCCCTCAGGAATCTGTAAGCTGCCCGCCACGAGATACACTCCCTTGGGGAGGCGGACCACCCCGCCACGATCGGATGAGGCGGAATCCAGAGCCTTCTGAATCGCCAGGGTATCATCCGTTTTCCCATCCGCGGCAGCGCCGAAATCCCTGACATTCACTTCACAATACGCCGTGGTAAGAAAGATCAGTAAAAACGAAATAATTGGAAATCGTGGCATGGATCGGTTCCTCTCTTTTGTGGATCCTTTGTTAGCCGGTACAAGACCGTGCAATGCAGTTGATCGGCAATAGATGTAATCCTGGATTCCCGCGAAGGCGGGAATCCACACTGACACTCGCTATCCAGAAGACTCTTACTGTATCGCGCTCTCCAACTTGGCCTTGACCACTTCTTCCGCCAAGGAAGGGATCGATACGGTCTTGTTGCGTGATTTCTGGCCTTGTTGGATTTCTACCATCGAGGGCGCCACTCCAAGTGCTTTAGCCAAGACACGCAACACTTCCTGGTTCGCTTTTCCGTCCTCCGGCGGGGAATTGACCGCAACTTGCCATACCCCGGATGAGAATCCCACGATTGCGCTCCGGCTTGATCGAGGTTTAACTCGGACTTGGAAGGTTGCCATGGGACCTCATCCTGGAACTCGAAATCAACTGCGGTGGCGTTTTTTTCACAAAGAGGTATCCAAGCGGATGCATCCGTTACTCCTCAGCTATACCGATGTGGTCTCCATGGAGAGAACATCCGCTGTCCAGGGAGCCAGCCGTTTGGTTTCTCTCAAAAGGTACTCGCGGATTTCCTCAGGTTCATTCATCGCCAGAGCTTCTTGAGCAATGGTGACCGCTTCCTCGAAGGAGATGGAACGGATCAGGCGTTTGACCTCGGGGATGGCGATCGGGCTCATTGACAGCTCATCCACCATCATACCTACCAGGATCAGGGTGAATTCGATGGAACCCGCCATCTCACCACACACCGCAACCGGCCGCCCGGCCTGATGGGCCTTCTCAACCACATGTTGAACCAGCCGAAGAACGCCGGGGTGTAAAGGATCATACAGGTAGGCGGTCCGTTCATTTCCGCGATCGGCAGCGAGGGTATACTGGATCAGGTCATTAGTCCCGATCGAGAAAAAATCCGCCAAAGGCACCAGGCCATCCATGACGAGAGCCGCTGAAGGCACCTCGATCATTGCCCCGATTTCCATCTTTTCATGGATGGAGTGTCCCTCGGCTCGAACCTCTTCCTGGGCCCTGGCAAAGGCCTCTTTGGCCAGTCGGAGTTCACGGACCTCGGAGATCATGGGGAACATAATCGAGACATTCCCATAGGCGCTGGCACGTGCAATCGCCCTCAACTGGGTATGGAAAATTTCGGGTTGTTCAAGACTGAACCGGATGGCCCGCCAGCCCATGAAAGGATTTACTTCCTTGGGCAAACGGATCGATGTGGGGAATTTGTCCCCCCCGATGTCCAGTGTGCGGATCACCACGGGTTCCGGAGCCATGGCCTCCGCGACTGCCCGGTAAGCATGAAATTGCTCTTCCTCCGTGGGGAGATCCTTACGGTTCATGTAGAGGAATTCCGTACGATACAGGCCGATTCCCCGGCCCCCATGAGCAACCACTGCTTCGACATCTTCGGGCAGCTCGATATTGGCTCCCAGATGAATGGTGAAGCCATCGCGTGTTTCGGCAGCGAGATCGCGATATTGGAGGTGAGCTTCGAGTCGTAGGCGGGTTTCTTCCTGGAGACGACGGTACCGGGCAACGGTCTCTTCAACTGGACGTAAAATGACTATGCCTCGGTCACCATCTACAATGATTTCGTCTTCATCATTGACATGATCGAGCAGGTCGGGGACACCGACTACTGCAGGTATTTCCAGAGCCCTGGCCATAATCGCGGTGTGAGAGGTACGGCTTCCCCGTGCGGTGACAAAAGCAAGCACCTTGTCTTTCGGAAGACGTACTGTCATCGAGGGAGTCAGATCGAGAGCCGCCACCACCACCGGACTGGTGATGTTGTCAAACTGGGTCATGTCTTTTCCGACCAGGTTTCTTAAGACATGATGGCCGATATCTTCCACATCCTCGGACCTTTGCAGAGGGCTTTTGGTCAATCGTTCAAGCAACTCCTGAAGCGCCTTGTGAAAGGCAGTCTCAGCGTGCAAAAGATCCTCTTTGATCAGTTGATTGATCCGGGCTCCGATGTGTTGAGGGATGTCACTGGCAAGCATGAGGTGGATGTCAATGATGTCATCCACCAGTTGGCGTTCATGGCCCACTTGGGTTGCACGGACTTCCTCGATCTGTTGGACCGTTAGCTCCCAGGCTTTGTCAAGCCGTTGAAGTTCGTGTTCAACTTCATCGGGATGAATCCGGCTGGTGGGGAGGTGAATGCCCTCTTCCTGGAGGATATAGGTAGGCCCCATCTCGATCCCGAGAGAGACCGGAACTCCACGAATCCTGAATTCCTCGCTCTCTGGCATAATCATGCACCTGCCGCGGAATGGTCCTCCAATATCCTTGCGATCTCGGCGGTTGCTTTTGCGGAATCAGGGCCCGAAGCCCGGATGTGGATGGTGGTCCCTCGCTCAGCGGCGAGCATCATCACCCCCAGAATGCTCTTGCCATCCACTACCTCTCCTTCATTGCACCACATGTGGATCTGGCAGTTCAAGTTGCGGATCGCCTGGACAAGCTGAGCTGCCGGACGGGCATGAAGACCATCTTCATTTCCCACAATCACTTGTGTAAGAAGCTCCTCCGGCATTCCCCTCTCCATTAGTCCACCGGTTACTCTACAGAACCTCTTCTGAGGTATCCAGCACCGCCTTGTTGGGACGGGTCAGGTTCATCAACTTCTGATTAAAATCCTGGGCCGAGTGTATTCCCATTAATTTCAAACGCTGATCACGTGCGCCAACCTCCACAATTGTGGAAAGATTCCTCCCTGGCTTGACTGGAATTGTCAGGTGAGGAAGCGAAACACCAAGAATCGTGTGGTACTGCTGTTCCAACCCAATCCTCTCGACATAGGTTTCGGGTTTCCAATCCTCAAGGGTAATGACCATATCAATCTGCTTTTCCTTGCGGACCGCCCTGATACCATACAACTTGGATAGATCAACAATCCCCAGCCCCCGTACCTCGATATAGTGGCGCAAAAGGTGAGGGCTGCTTCCCTGTAACACTCTCTCGCCCAGGCAGACAACCCGCACAACATCATCGGCTACCAGGGAATGCCCTTTGGAAACCAGTTCCAGGGCGCACTCACTTTTCCCCACACCACTCTGTCCGATCAGAAGGATCCCCATTCCGAGTATGTCAATCAGAGTGCCATGGATCAATGTTGAGGGACAGAAAAAGTGCTCCAGAGACTCAAACAGACGTTTGTAAAGGCGTGTGGTGGAGATCGAAGAACGGAAAACGGGGATCTTCTCCCGTGTTCCGATTTCCACCAGCAGGGGGGGAACTGGCTCATCGTTAGTCACTATCACACAGGGAACACTGGAATGGAAAATCCGGCTCACGGCATCACGAAGCTCCGGGGTGTGTTCATGTTCCCGCACATACTTGATCTCACCCCCTCCAAAAATCTGAATCCGGTCCTGGTCAAAGAAATTGAAAAATCCAGTCACTTCAATTCCGGGACGATTGAGGTCCACGGAGCGGATTTCCCGTTGCAGGCCTTCTTCACCGCAAACTACGGTCAGGCAGAGATCACGAAATTCAAGGAGGATCCCGACTTGGACCATGTGCCTAGATCAATTCCTCCTCGCGTTCAGCGATCAGATTTAATACCTCTTCGGGAGTAGAGGCTTTCCGTAAACGTGATCGGACAAGGGGATCATTCAGAATCCGGGAAATATGCGCCAAAGCCTTGATGTGGATCCCATGGGAACCCGCCGGGGCAACCATGAGGAACAGGATGTGAACTGGTTCACCATCCAGTGACTCAAAATCGACTCCCTCTTGGGAATTTGCGAATACATATTCAAGATTCTTGACTTGATCCGATCTGACATGAGGGATTGCAATCCCATTCCCAATGCCTGTGCTGCCTTTCGCTTCTCTTTCCAGGAATTCCTTGAGCAACTGGTCTGGCGAGCTCACAATACCTTGGACCACAAGCATATCAATCATCTTCTGCAGGATCTCAGGCTTGGTTGTGCCTGTAATCCCGATGCATATCCGTCCTTGACTCAACATCTCCACAAGTGACATCGTCTGGATCTCTTCCTTTTTTCCTCGCCGCCAGAGTCTTAGTGTACACAGAAGGGATTACCCGGATAATGTACTTCAGAAAATCATCCCGGCAGGTCCCCCTGAAAAGGCCTTTTTCAGGAAACCTCACAATACCCTTTTTCACCAGCTCCTTCTAGGGAAAAGCTCTATTTCTACAACAGTTCATATCAGGACTACATGAGAGTATCTCCAGTTGATATGAACCAGGAAGACCGCTTTCCATCCATGATACAGAAATAGCTGACTCCTCATTCGAAACAAACAATCAAAAACAACCATAAACCAGGGAGGAAAAAAGGATCAGAATCACAACTCGTTGGCTTGGTAAAGTTGGCATAAAGCCTGCGGTTTTGATTTTTAACCGGAAAAAGATTCCCGGTGAGATGGCAAGAACCCAAAATACCCCCACAAGAGCTACCCCAGCTCTTTTCTTCCACTTCATTCCAGCCCCCGGCCCGGTGACCTAGCCCATCACCGGGCCAAACTTTTTCCAAGGGGAAAGGATCTTTTCCAGATAGCTTCCTTCCAGCTCCTATTTTCCAAGAGCTTGTTCGAGCCGGGAAAGGGATTCCCTTAACCTTTTTGTCCTGGGAGGAGCTTCCTTTTTGGGAATTTGTTTTTCCTCAGAAGGATGAGTGACAGGTATCATGTTATTCTGGAGGGATGGGGCCTCCACTTTCTCCTTCTCAGAGGCTTGTGGGACGGTTTGGGAATTTCCCTCCCTGGGAGAGCCTTCGAATCCCGGAGTCGCCGGAATGGAGTGATTCCCACCGCTGTGATCGGATGTCCATCCCGGTTTTTGAGCTTTAGCAATCCTGCCGTAATCATATGGATTTTCCTGTTGAGGCTTGGGTGGTTCTTCAGGCTCTCCCCCGGTGATCTTTATGGCCTCCAGTTTTTCCATCTGGGAAAGGGCCTGGTTTACCTTCTCCCTGATGAGATTTCCAATCTGTTCAACTTGACTGGGATTGCCTGGACTCTGCCTGGTGGCTTGAGGTATCACAGGTCCTTTGAAGGCGGGTGGAGTCTTCTGCACGACTGGCGGTGAAGGACCATCAGGAACCTGACGTGGTCCCTGTTTCCGCATCCTTGCGAGGATCATGTTTTCGCGTTTTTTTCGAACTTGCTCGCCAAGCCCATCGGGGTTGGGAAGTCTTGCCGCCAGACTGGCGGCCTCGGGGCCTGAAAGTCTGGATGCGGGTTTGTTGAAGTAGAACTGGGCCGCTGCCTCAGCCCCAAATCGTCCCTCCCCCCATTCCACCACATTCAGGTAGAGCTCCAGGATCCGTGCCTTGGATAGGTTATTCTCCAATTTCCATGTCAGAATCATCTCATCGAATTTTCGTTTGAGGGTCTTGTCAGGAGAAAGGTACAGGTTCTTGGCCAGTTGCTGGGTAATCGTACTGCCGCCTCGAATCCACCGGCCTGCACGGATGTTTTCCATCATGGAGATACGGATTTCCGTGAAGTCAAACCCTTTATGCTGGTAGAAACGGTCATCTTCAGCAATTAACACAGCCTCAGTCAGGTTCTTGGAGATTTTCTCCAGTGGAACCCAGGTTTGCTCGATCTTTAAGGGAACGCCATGTCGACGGACACGTGAACGGGCTCTTTCGATAAATGCGGTGGTTTCGGGATTCTGGTCACACAAAGAGGTCACATCTGGCAGCCAGAAAACCGTGTAGACAACGAGGGTAATGGCGCCCGCGAGGGAGATCACCAGGGTCAGCTTGACTGCAAAGCGGACAAGACCAAAGACGAATCGAAATAGCGGCATATCCCCCTCTTCTTCTTTCGGGTTATCGGCGAAAGGGGGGCAAGATTTGAGTAACTTGTGAGATTTCAAGGCCTAGGAGAGCGTGGGGCGGAAAACTTACCCCTTCTGTGGTATCATCATTTCCATATGTTTGATCTGCCAACCTACCTGAAACGAGTGAAGGCGATGGTTGAAGAATTCCTCGACCTGCGTCTTTCGTGTGATGACAAAGCCTCCTCACGACTGATCGAGGCCATGCGCTATAGCGTGTTCGTGGGCGGAAAGCGGATCCGTCCACTCCTTGCCTTTGCGTCCGCTGAGGCGGTTAGAAAATCGCATGGCCTTTCCACTCCAGAAACCCGGCCACTCCCAGAGGTCAGGGTCGGCGCGGCTGTTGAATGTATTCACACATATTCACTAATTCACGATGATCTTCCGGCGATGGACAACGATGATCTCCGGCGCGGCAAGCCCACCTGCCACAAGGCCTTCGATGAAGCCACCGCGATCCTGGCTGGAGATGCCCTGCTTAATCTCGGGTTCCAGATCCTGATCGAGGGGATCGAAGCACATGGAATGCCGATGGCTCATGCGGCGCGCACCATCGGGGATGCCACCGGGATCGGTGGGATGGTGACCGGACAGATGCTCGATCTGGAAGCGGAACACACCCCGCCCAGCCCGGAACGGGTGGAGGAGATCCACCGCAATAAAACTGGAGCCTTCCTGCGGGCATGTGTGCTCGCGGGCGGACAGGCAGCTGGTGCTGACCCGGAACAGGTCCGCCTCCTCTCCTCTTTCGGGGAGGGCATCGGTTTGGCTTTCCAGATTGTGGATGATTTACTTGACCTGGAACAAACCACCGAGCAGCTTGGCAAACGCTCTCACAAGGATGCCGAACAGCACAAACTCACTTACCCCGCTGTCTTTGGCGTGGAGGAATCCCGGCGCAAGGCGGAGCGTTTGACTTTGCAGGCAGAGGAAAGTCTGGCGCCTTTTGGTGAGGCGGCGGCGGCACTACGCGCGGCTGCGGATTTGATTTTGAAACGGGACAGATGAACAGGCAAACCCATGGTGAAAAAGGAGTATAAACTCCTCGAAAGAGCTTACCTTGGATCCAAGAACATCCGCTTTGATGACATGGTAAGACTTGTTCAGGCGTTTGGTTTCAAGCTTTCCAGAGTGAATGGAAGTCACCACATCTTCGTCCATCCCCGCATTCCTGAAAGGATTAATCTTCAGGAAGTTGATGGCCAGGCCAAGCCCTATCAGATCAGGCAATTCCTCTCGCTCGTGGAAATGTATAATATGACGATAGGCGAAGACGTATGAAAGACTACCACATCAACATCTTTTACAGCGAGAAGGACGGAGGATACATCGCCGATATTCCTGACCTACGTTTCTGCTCGGCATGGGGGAAAACCCCCCAAGAGGCTTTGCATGAAGTGGAGATGGCGAAATCTGCTTGGCTTGAGACCGCGCGAGCCGAAGGCAAGCCGATACCCCAGCCCCGTTACCGTCCAGGCATTTATCAGAGCTTCTAACCGGGACAAAATGAATCGGCGAGAGCCGATTCGACTACAACTCCACCTCCAATCATTCTATTGACTCCATCCTCTTCCCCCTGTATGGTGTAAAAACAGGCTGTGAAGAGGAGTAGTAGGAAACAACCCTTCACCATGAGAGAGCGGCTGTTGTGGTGAGAGGCCGTGGGAAGGACTTCCGAACTCGCCTCGGAGCCTCCGGCGCGAAGCAGGTTCCGCAGATGAATCTGGTGTAGTTCCGGACGGGTGGGCCCGTAACAGCTGGCAAAGAGGGGTTTCGGAGAAACAGCCGGAACCTGAACAGGGTTGGTACCGCGAAAGACAATCGCCCCTGGGTCATGAGGACTCAGGGGTTTTTTTATTTGATCCGGAAATAGGTTCCGGGCCCAAAACGAAGGGAGGTGAGACGGATGAAAGAACGACTATCTGGTGATGACGATGGCCTAAGCGGGTTGTCCCGCAAGGGCGGAGCATGGCTCATGCCCCCAATCGAAGCCCGTCTCACCAAACACGCATTGGCGTAAAAGCGGCGGGCTCCACACAAGGAGACCAAATACCATGACCTCAAGACCTATCGACAGCAAACGCATCATTATCTTCGACACCACCCTCCGCGATGGGGAGCAATCTCCGGGAGCCAGCATGAACACCTCCGAGAAGCTGGAGGTGGCACATCTTCTCGCCGAAATGGGAGTCGATGTGATCGAGGCTGGTTTTCCCATCTCCTCGGAAGGGGATTTCGAGGCGGTCAAGAGCATCGCCGAACGAGTGGAAGGCCCCGAGATCTGCGGGCTTGCGCGTGCTGTTCCCGCGGATATTGACCGTTGCTGGGAAGCGGTTAAAGCGAGTCAGAAACCGCGCATCCACACCTTCATCGCCACCAGCCAGATTCACCTGGAAAAGAAACTCCGCAAGTCTCCCGAGCAGGTGATCCAGTTCGCTGTGGAGGCGGTCAAACGTGCACGGGGTTATTGCGAGAATGTGGAGTTCTCCACCGAGGATGGGGCCCGTACAGGCTGGGACTACATCTGTGAGATTGTCGAGCGGGTGATTGATGCCGGTGCCAGGACAGTCAACATCCCCGACACGGTGGGCTACAGCAATCCCTGGGAGTATGGCGGACTCATCGAGCATGTGTTCAAGCATGTCCGCAATGTCCATGAGGCCATCATCAGCGTGCACTGTCACAACGACATGGGTCTGGCGGTGGCAAACAGCCTCGCCGCTGTGCGCGCTGGGGCGCGCCAGGTGGAATGCACCATCAACGGTATTGGTGAGCGGGCTGGGAATGCCTCTCTCGAAGAGTTTGTGATGAACCTGAAGACGCGCGGGGACTTTTTCGGTTTCCATACCGGGATCAACACCGAGAAAATCTTCCGTGCCAGCCGTCTGGTCTCGAATCTCACTGGGATCGTGGTGCAACCCAACAAGGCGATTGTCGGGGCCAATGCCTTCGCCCATGAGGCCGGAATCCATCAGGATGGGGTGATTAAAGACAAGACCACCTACGAGATCATGACCCCCGAGTCAGTGGGATGGCGGGGGGTGAGCATGGTCATGGGGAAACACTCGGGGCGTCACGCCTTCATGCAACGGCTCAAGGAGCTCGGTTTCAATCTCACCCAGGAGCAGATTGAGATCGCCTTCACGGAATTCAAGGATCTCGCGGATCTGAAGAAGGAGGTCTTTGATGAAGACCTCGAGGCCATTGCGATCCGTATCCAGAGTGCGGTGGCCGATGCCGCCAGCGAGACCTTCCATCTCGAGTATTTCCAGACTGTGACCAGCCTGGGAGCGACTCCACGCGCGATTGTGACCCTGCGCAAGGGCGATGAGATGCTCGAAGGAACTTCGACTGGCGATGGTCCTGTGGATGCGGTCTGCAATGCCATCCGCAAGATCACGGGAACCCAGAGCCGGATGGTTGACTACCGGATCGCGGCTATCACGGGTGGCACCGACGCGCAGGGGAATGTGACCCTCACACTGGAAGAAGGTCCCTACCGCACCATCAGCCGCGCCTCCGGCCCGGACATCATCGCCGCCAGCGCGCAGGCTTATGTCCAGGCGCTCAACTACATGGAGCAGAAGAAACGCCCCTCGGCGCAGCCGGCGGTAGCGAACTCACAGCCTTGAGAGAATGAGAATGAGGGCCGGGAAGGGAACTCCCGGCCCTCAATACCCACCCATATAAATCATCCATTCATGGTACCATCGACTGAAACACATACCGCCCCGAAGGTACCTCCACAACGGTGACTCCCTCATCTTGTCTCAAGAATCGGATGACCTTTGATTTCATGACAGACTCTCCCTGTTCCTCGATGACTGTCATTTTCTCCTTCGAGGGAATATGGATTTCCGCGGAGGTGTTGGGAGGAATGACTACCTCCCAGATGAAGATATTCTGATCGCGTTTCCATCGGCTGACAATTTCCCCATAAATGGTGTTAAGAGATGCATCGACTGATTGTAATTCAGTTGGCACACAAGGCTTCAACATAATTCTCTTGAAACCAGGCTTATTGGGATCTGTTCTGATACCCGCCAGATATTCATAGAACCAGGTGACCAGGTCACCCAGCAGCATGACATGGTTGTGCGAGTTCATGCCCGGATCAGCTGTGTTTCCATTCCACAATTCCCAGATAGTGGTAGCTCCTTGATCGATCATGTATCCCCAGCTGGGAAACTCCCGCCGTGTGGCGACCATGTATGCAGTATCCACCATGCCGTGGTCACTCAAAGTGCGCATCAACCACTGCATCCCGATCAATCCTGTACCCACCTGGGCACTGCCTTTGGACATAATCGAATCCTTGAGATGCCTGATCACCGCTGCTTTCTTTTCGTTGGGAACAAGGTCAAAGGCCAAGGCCAGGACACTTGAGGTTTGCGTGCCATTGTCGTAATGCTGCTTTTCTTCATTCCAGAAAGAACGATCGAAGGCAACTCGCATCTCGCTGGCAGCTTTTTGATAACCCCTGGCATCTCCCTCCTTTCCAAGAAGGAGGGCATATCTTTGCATCAGGTCGAGGTCATGCACAAAGTAGGCGGTTCCGATGAGTGGTCCAGCGGTTTTCCGGTTGGGATCATTGCTGTGAATGAGCTCAGGTGATTCAGGGGGTACACACCAGTCCCCATATTGATCGCGCGGCATCAAGCCATCCTGGATGAAATCCTGCATGTGTCCAATCCAGCGTTGCATTGCAGGATAGTGCCGCTCGATAACCCGCAAATCCGCTGTCTTCTCATAGACAATGCCCGGTATGATGATGAAGGTACTCGGCCAGGTGACATTATCGGTATAAATCGGGTAATAAGGAGGAGCGACATCCGGTATGCAGCCCGATTCCCGTTGGGAATCCTCGATGTCCTGCATCCATTTGGAGTAAAAGCGGCCGGCATCGAACATTGACATCTCGCCCCGGGACTCCTCGGAACGGTCTCCCAGCCATCCCTGGCGTTCATCACGTTGAGGGCAATCGGTCGGCATACTGCGGTAATTGCCGCGTGTTCCCCAGACAGCATTCTGATAGATCCGGTTGATCGTTTCATCGGAGCAATGGAAGGTCCCCACCGTTTCAAGGTCGTCATGAACCACTTTTCCCTCGAGAACGGATACATCCGGCTCCCCTGGATATCCACGCATTTCCACATAGCGAAAACCATGATAAGTGAAACGGGGTTCGTAGATCTCGTCTCCGCCTCCTTTCAGGATGTAGGTGTCTGTACATTTGGCGCTACGCAGGTTATCGAAATAGAGACGCCCATCCCGCATGGTTTCCGCGTAGCGGAGGATCACACGAATCCCCCGTTTCCCCTTCACCTTCAGACGAACCCATCCCACCATGTTCTGCCCCATGTCGAAAACAAAAACTCCAGGTTCGGTCTGAGTCATGCTGACCGGTGTCAAGGTCTCCGTGACTCGGATCGGATCAATCGCTTGAGCGGAAAGCATTCCCCTGGGAGGTTCGACCTGAACTGCATTTTTCCATCCTGAATCATCATAGCCCACATCATTCCAACCCGGCAGCTCCAGGCGAGCGTCATATTCCTCTCCGTCGAATTCGTTGTTCGCGATGATCGGACCTTGTGTTGTGATCTTCCACCCTGAATCGCTTACAATCCGCTGCCTCTCCCCATTTTGAAATTGAATATCCAACTGAAGAAGGAGCCGGGGATACCCATATCCTTTCGTGTTAACGAAATTGCTGTCTCGTGGAGCGTAAAAACGTCCATTCCCAAGCCAGACACCGATGGCGTTCGACCCTTGCTGGAGAAAATGGGTGACATCATGGGTGACGTAATAGACACGCCTGTCATATTCACTTACAGCAGGAGATAAAACAGCATTTCCCACTTTTTGACCATTTATATAAAGCTCTGAAAGACCGAGGCCAGCCATATGAATCACAGCGGATTGGACCGGATTCTCCAGAGTGAAACTCCTCCGCAGCATTCGTGCTGGCAGCCGGCGTGAGTCAGAAGTGGCAACGTTTTCCCAGGGAGCCATACCCACAGGTCCAAGGACCTCCGCCTCGGGCCAACTGGAGTCATCAAAGCCGATTGCATTCCAATCTGGAGTCACCCTTGAGGAAGCTTTCCATTCTGTATCCGTGGGGATGGTGACAACATCCCCATTCGAATCAATCATTTGTATCACACCCGCAAGCCCGGCCGGGTTGGGTGTATCACCATCATTTTTCGCCTCCACAGCGATCACATTCCTGCCTGGCTGAAGGAAATTCAGCAGATTGATTTCCAGGGCAGTCCGGTAATCCTCCATCTGAGCGCATTGTCTGCCATTCACGAACACGGTCATGCGGTTGTCAACAGCGGTCAGGTAGATGGCTGAAATGAGGTGTGTGCTCTCAGGTACCTGGATTTCACGTCGGAAAAAGCATGATCCAGCTGGTTTGGCAAGGACCGGTTGTCCATCCGGATACCAGATCCACTGCGCTACGGAGAGAATGCTTGGAGCTGGCCCCTCCTCCAGGCCGATCCAGTGTGCCGACCAGTCCGAAGGCTGAAGTAACCCCATTGACCAACTGGCGGGAGAGCTCCAATCAGACACATTCCCGGATTCATCCCAGATTCGTACAGACCAGAAATTCCGCTGACCGGAAACCAGAGGCTTCCCGCTATATGCAATTTGAATGGACTGATCGGAGGCAACCTTACCCGAATCCCAAAGATTGGCCTTCCCCCCGGCGAGGAGATCCAGGTTGCTGGCCACCAATACCTGGTAAGCCTGTTGCGCAGCTCCCCTTCGGCCGGATACGAGTTTCCAGCTCAAAACTGGGTTGGGCGCATCAATGCCCTCTGGATTCACTCGGCCTTCACACCGGAGCTCTTTCACGTGAACTCCATCGGCGAAACCAGGTTGATTCCCACCCCAGATGACGAACAGCAGCAATAAGCATTTCATTCCATGAAGCATTGTATTGCCTTTTTTTTAATTATTGATCGATGATCGTTTATGCGGGATGCGTTACCATGCCAATATACAAGATCCCGCCACCTCTTGAGAAGCGTTATCCCGGAGAGCTTTTATATTAACGGAGAAATAAACGTTGAAAATGTGTGGTCCAGAGAGAGACTGTCAAAGGGTCACTACATGGGGGTAATTTCTGATTCGACTATCTTGGGTTAGAAGAGCACAATCGAGAATTCGAGCGGAGGCCACAATGATTTGATCAGCTGGATCACGGTGAAAAGAACCGGGAAGTGAATTTGCTTCAAGCACGATGTCGAGGTTCATCGCGACTAATTGAACACCTGGAAGCGAGCGTGCGCATTCCAGCCAGCTCCGTACATCCATGTTCAGTTCCAGGCGACCTAACTTGACCAATTTGGCGATCTCCCAGCACGAGATAATACTGACACCCAGACCTCCCTCCGCATTTTCATGTATAAGCTCATGCTCTCTTTGCGATAGTCTTGGGTGATCCGATGCCCACCATACCCATATGTGTGTGTCTAGGAGGATCAACTCCCCGCCTCCCAATCCTCAACGGCTACCGGATCTGTGGGATCATCATAACGAAGGACTGACCCGCGCAGCTTCCGCCATCGATAGGAATTGTCTGATGTCACCACAGGGACAACTGTGATTTCCACCTCATCTCCCCTGTGGAAAGGCAGATCATCGAGAACCAGCGTTCCATCCGTTGCGATTGTCTTCCTCAATTTGAGTGGACTCATGGATTTCCTCCCTGCGCCCGAATATATCTGATTGTACAATCATTGGAACAATCAGAGGAGGTTCAGCTCCTTCTCTGACTGACGATCTCCCGATTACCTCATCTCCCGTAACAGGTTCAACAAACTCTCATCCATCGGTATGTTGTCAGTGATCTCATAGGTTGCATGAAGGAACCGCTTCTCTCCGGGAGAGAGGGGAGTCTGCAGGGGGAGCAGCTCCAGGTTCACCTGCTGAATATCCGGATTGTGATAGTAGATCAGAGAGTCGAGTTCCTCCTCCCGGAAGGAATTGATCAGGCAGAAACTTTTTCCGGACACGCGCAGTGCCCAGCGTTTGAGTCCCTTGGGATCGAGCGATCCAAACTTATCACGCATTTCTCTCTCACTCACGAGATCGAGATCACGCCAGCCATTCTGGTCCTCAACCCAAAACTGGGGTCGTACCTCCCCCTGTGTCCAAAATTCGGGATGTGTCTTCACCAGCGGGATCAAAGGTGCTCCTGATGCATTCTGCATTTCGAGGGTCAGTGACAACAAAGGCGATGTCTGATCGAGGGCCATGGTTCTGCTTATCACCAGACCCGAGGAGAGTGTGGCCCTTAAGACAAGCGACCCGGTGCTTTGAGCCACCACTTCATAAGTGGCGGAAACCGGTTCTTCTTTCCTGGGCTTGTCTGGGTCCATCACTTCCCATTCCTGCCAGATGTACCGTTCTCCAGCCGGGTCGGTGTAATCCCTGAAGATTTCACGGTCATCGCGCTTGTCCCTCCAGCGGCGTACCGCACCCCCCTTGGTCGGTGTCACCCAAACCTCGAAAAAGGGACTCTCAATCCGGTACAGAGGCACGACCTCCTCACGTGGAGGGGTCTTTCCTCCCAAGCGTTGACGAAACTCCTCGATGGGTGTGTCCTGCAGGTGGGTGATCCCGTAACCCATGATCATGTTCCAATACTCATCGAAAGACTGGCTGGGTGGACGGCTGAGGTAGTAGGCATCGGTGGTCATCTCCACTTTGGGGCGGCAGACCAAAGCAGAATACTGGACTGGTAAATAGGCGTATTTCAAACGTTCCCTGATCTCCGGATCCTTCACCTCATAAAAAGCGCGCTTGAAAATCTCATCAGCCGCAACCACTGTTTCGTAGTCCATCCAGTCCATCTTTGAGAAGATAGTGACCGGTTTGCCATGCATCTGGGCGCGTTTGGTGATCAGTCCAATGTAATCAATGATGTAGGGAGCCGCCTCCCGGTAGTAATGCTCCACGAAATCATGGAAAGCTGTTTCCCAATCCATCCTGGGATCCCACAGCGCTTTCCCGATCAGATAAGCCTTCAGATACTCGAAATCGCTGTGCGGAGAAGATGGGCTGGCCTGCTCGAAGACACCTTTCACTCCGTTATCCACCATCAGCCTGATGTTCGGTTGGAGCACATGGAAATTGGGGTGAGGCCCCTGGAAGCAGTACCAGTTCTGGGTGTAATCCCAGACATAAAGGTTCCTGGTGATCTTGGCCCACCCCTGCAGGTCTTTACGGAACTTACGGTTGAGAACGCTCTTGGAGTCGGAGAGGGGGCGGACAAAATCGCATTCAATGGAACAGAGACGGACAATCACATTATCCAGTGGTTTGACGAATTTGGGAGGCTTGCGGGTAAAGGTATAAGCGAAGGTGTCGATGAACGCATCCGGAAATTGGGGTTTGATCCACCGGGCCACCTCGTTCACAAAACGGATCAGGCTGCCGGAGGGGGAACCTTCCAATTCGTCTATCGCTTTCATCGGCCAGGATTCGCACCAGAATGGCCAGTCCATCTGAGTGATGCTCACAATCCGTTCATTGGGAGCTCCGGTTTTCAGAAGGTTGGCGGTTTTCTGCCTGGTGATCTCGAGGACATCCGGATTAGTCAAGTCGAGCTGGGTGGCATGAGGATTGGTTTGGCGTTTGCCATTGATCTCGGAAAAGTATTCCGGGTGGGTTTCTCCATACGATTCCGGCGGGACAAAGTAATGGAAGGTGTGACCAAATCCCGCCTTTGCATAGGCAATGTGCCCCCCCCATTCCTCGGGGATTTTTAGAGAATTGCCATTGAGTCGATGGACCAGAGCGAAATACGGATTCTGCACAAAGGGCCGGTAGTTGGTGTCCCTGTAAACCAGAGGGGGAGTGTAGGCAAAGTCCTGGACTGGAATGCTTTCCGGGGGATCCTTGGGAGCATAGGTAAAATCCGGGGTGAACCAGCGAACCCCCATAACATCCTCAAAAAACTGGTAAACCCCATAAAGGGTTCCCCGGCCAGGAGCCCCAAGGATGAAGAGATGTTCCGATTTTATCCGCCTGGTGTCTCCCCGGTTGCGAGTACGGATCAGGAATCCGTCTTCAGCGAAATCTTTGAGGTTGATACCCTCGAGCAGAAGCGGAGGAACACCCCTCTGGCCAATCCACACATTAACAGCAGTTACGGGGGTTGGAACAAGAGCGACATTGAGCTCCTGTGGTCCTAATGTGTTTTCCACCAGCCTGGCCTCATGACCAGTGGTCATCCTCCAGTACTTGATGAATTCACTGGCCGCGAAAACTTCTGTAGGAGAAGCACTTGGAGCCACGATGACACACAGTTTTCGGTAATCTTCTTTGGTGATCCAGGCATCTTTCTCGAAAACCGCGAAGGCTGTCTGGCTTAATATAGCCAAAAGAATCAAAGTGTTATGAAGGAGTCTCATAGAGAATTCCCTCCGGAAATATATCTTCATCATTCGATCTATCATTCTGGACGATCTCCCCTGTCCTATGAAACGATACCCATTCTGAAGGGTGAATGAACCCCATATACCTTGTTTCCCCTGTCTGGAGGTTTCCATGACTCGTTTGGTGTTGTTGGCTCTTATCCTCGTAGTGTCCCTGTTGTGTTCAGGGGGATCCATTGCAGAGGATATGGTTCCATCCTGCAAGTTTCCCGGAGACTCCTCCTACATGCGTGACTGGCTGGTCTGCGGTCCTTTTCCCAATGCCGCCGGTGTGGCCCCGGTTGATTTCAAACATGACCGCCGTTGCAATGGATACTTCACCGATTATCTGACTGCCATCGGGGGCGAAGCCGGCGCAGATCCCCATTATGGCCAAAGCTTCAGGGAAGCTGAATCTTCACAGCAATACGTCTGGGAAAGGGTGATGTCCGATGATGACCTGATTTCCTTTGAGAAGATCCTCAAACCGAATGATCTGGTGGTGGGATATGCCTTCTGCCATGTGACATCGGACTCGGAGACACAGGCGATTCTTTCGGTGGGCAGCAACGATGGAATCCGTGTTTTCCTGAATGGTGTGCTGGTTCACGATCACCACATCAGCCGATGGCTTGGCAAAGACACCGATTACATCCCCATTACCCTTAAGGCAGGAGTAAACCGTCTTCTCATCAAAGTGGATGAGGGATCAGGCGACTGGGGTTTCTCCGCGCGTCTGCTCGATTACCGCACCACGCTCGAAAGCATTGAGAAAAATATCGACCGCTACCGGATTCTGACCGTGGTCACTTACGACGATGACATCGTGGCCACCTTTGGACAGCCCTACCAGATCGCCACGCTCCATCCGGGTGCCCTGGCGAGTATCGAGGTGCGCGATGCCAGCAATGCGCTCAAGGCCATGCTCAGCGGACCTCCCGGAATGGAACTCCGTTTCCCGTTGAATGGTTTTACAGATGGTCCTCTTGTCTTCCGGGCCTTCTTTCCGCTGATGGATGGGCGTGTGATTTCCTCTACAAGGCATTTCTATAAAGGAAAATTGCCCCGCCATGCTCCAGCGCGGATGGTGGGGCCTGACCTGGCGATGCAGAAAGATGGGACACCCTTCCTACCGATAGGCTGCTATGGTGCGCGTCCGGAGGACTATCCGCTGCTCAAGGAGGTGGGGTTCAATTTCGTTACCGCCTCGGTGGAGGGACTGGACCAGGTTCAAGCGGCGGGGCTTATGGCGGCGGTTCCTTTTCATGGAGATGATGAAGCGTACCTGAAAGACCTGGAGGAGAAGGTTAGCGCCTACAAAAACCACCCGGCGGTGTTGTGCTGGATGCTGGCTGACGAACCGGAGTACAACAAGCTCGATATCACGGTCATCCACCGCGCTTACCAGAAGGTACACGAAATCGATCCAGTTCACCCCACTTACCTCGTGATCACGGATCCACGTGGACATGAAACCTTCGGACGCTGCTGTGATGTCCTGGCGGTGGACACCTACCCGGTCTCGCGCGGCGTCATCCAGAATGTAGGGGTCAATATCGCCAAGGCTTACCAGGCCTCCGATGGGGATCAGCCTGTCTGGCACTGTGGGCAAACTTTCCGTTGGCCGAGTGACCGTGCGCCTTCCCCCAAGGAACACCGCTACATGTCTTACCTGGCATTGCTCGAGGGCGCCAAGGGATTGCTCTGGTATGCGCACCGCTGGGGAAATTATCACCTCCCCACTGATGATCCAGACCTGTGGGAGGCTCAGAAACGGTTTGTCTCCGAAGCACACAAACTCGAACCATTCATTCTGGCGGAGGGGCTGGGTCAACGTCTATCTGTGGAGGCGGAGAAAGGCATTGTGCGTGCAGTGGCCAAGACACGCCCGGATGGGAAGCGGATGGTGATCGCTTTGAACTCCTCCAGCGAGGAATCAGCAATGGCGATGATTCATCTGGATGGAGTGACAGGAACACAAGTGGCTGTCCTGGGTGAAAACCGGACTTTAGTGGTCAAGGATGGGACGATTGAGGAGACTTTCGAGCCCTTGGGGGTGCATGTGTATGTGACGGAGTGAGGGGAAAAAGTTTGGTGTGTGTTTGTGTTGAAGCGTGGAAGATCGCAGAGGAAGTGGAATTACCTGGAAGATCTGCTTCATTTGTTTTCTATGTGTTCCCGCCTTTTCTACGTCCTCCACGATTCAACACATGGGAAACTGTAGTGAACGAGAAATAGATTTTCGATCGAGCCCGGGTATTAACTTATCGTCACCTTCTCACCGTACGGTCCCCAATACCAAGAAGAAGACCTTCGACTGAGATATCCTCATCGAGAGACTCCCAGTGGATAGCAGCTCCACCGCCGCTCAATTCGTATTTCTCCCTCTGTTCCGATTCAGCGTTGAGCAGACGGGGGAAGTAAGCGAGTGGTACCCCCAACTGACGTCCATCTTCGAGATCCACCCACATCGTATCTTCACGAAATAAAACCTTCCTTGCTCGTGCTTTAACAACCAAAGTGCTCATTCCAACTCCTCTCTATCTCTCCATAATTCTGTTCGACAATCGCCAGTAAGTCACGGAGTTCTGTAGATGTGAAGCCAAAGGATTCCTCAACACGAAGCAAAGGGCTCAACCAGATCTTTGCAAGACAATCACCGCGTCTTACGTGGATGTGTAATGGTTCTTGTGGATTCCCCTCATTCGAAAAGAAGAAAAACCGGCATCCCTTGTATCTGAAGACAACTGGCATTGGATTTCCCCTACTGCAACCGGATCCTGGGATCCGAAAGCGCCAGCAGCACATCCGCTACCAGGTTCCCCACGATGAGAAGGACCGTTCCCATCAGCAGCGCCGCCACTACCAGGTACTCATCCTGCGCAAAAAGGGCTTCCACCACGGTTCGCCCCAGTCCGGGATAAGCCATTACGGTCTCCACCAGCACCGAGCCGGAAAGCAACCCCGAAAGTGAGAAGCCAAACAGGGTGATCAGGGGATTGATGGCATTCCGGACCGCATGTTTACCGACCACGGTGACCTCATCCAATCCCTTGGCGCGTGCGGTGGTCAGGTAATCGGCATGAAGCTCATCCAGCAGGCTGCCACGCATCTGGCGCATGTAAGTGGCCAGTCCCGAGGCGCCCAGCACAATCCCCGGCAGGATCAGGTGGTGTGAAATGTCGAGGAATTTCTGAAAGGTGGTCATGGAGTCATAGTCGATCGACCTGAGTCCACCGATCGGGAAGAGGCCGGTGGTCTTGGCGAACAGCAGCGCCAGCAACGCCAGGAAGACGCTTGGTATGGAAAGACCGAGAAAGGCGATAGCCGAACAGATCTTATCGGCCCAGGAGTACTGCCTGGTGGCTGAGAAAATACCGAGAGGAATCGCGATGAGCCATTCGAACACGGTGGCGAACAGGGCCAGGATGAAGGTGTTGTAGAGCCGTTCGGCGATGACCGGGGTGACGGGCCGTTTATTGGAAACCGAGTAACCCATGTCCAGATGCATCACCGCCCCCTTCAGCCAGGCGAAATAGCGGATGTACCAGGGCTGATCGAGGCCATACTTGACTGTCATCTGTTGGATGACCTCGGTCGGAATCTGGGGATTCAGCTTCCAGCTATCCAGGACACTCCCCGGAGCCAGTTCGATCAACAGAAAGGTGATCAACGGCACCAGGAAGAGGACTGGCAGGACCTGCAGGAAGCGGCGGAGGATATAGGTCCTCATCGCTACTTCACAAAGATCTCTTCGATGTTCCAGACCTCGCGTGGACGAATCACGCGGGGACGCATGTTGCCGAACTTGTTACGCACCGCCACATAGACCTTAGGATTGACCAGCCAGGCCATGGGTTGGTTCTCCGCATAAAGCTGCTGGATATCCCACCAGATCTTGACCTGGTCCTTCTCTTCCGGTGTGGCGAGAAAGGCCTCGATGAGCTGGTCGACTTTGGCCTCCCATTCAGTAGCGGGGGTCTTCTGATTCGGGAACCAGGAGTGGGTTCTGCCCGAGGAACGGTAAACATTCAGGCCCGAAAGCGGGTAATCACTACCGGTCAATCCCAACAGGCAAGCCTCATAATCGAAGGAGTCCGCAATGGCGGTGACCAGGGTGTTGAAGTCGACCAGCTTCATGCGTCCATCGATGCCGGCCTCCTTGAAACTCTCCTGAATGATGTTGCCGATACGTTCGCGGATATTGTTTTCGCGGTTGGTGATGAAGGTGAACTGAATCGTGTTGCCCTGTGGATCCTCACGGAACCCATCGCCATTCCGGTCAATGTATTGGAGACCATCCAGGATCTTCCTGGCGGCCTCGATGTTATATTCAAACTTGGGGATGTTGGGGTTATACCAGGGGGGATTGGCGGGGGAGATGGGGCCATAAATGGCCTCGGCACGTCCACGGAACACATTCCTGATAATCCCCTCGCGGTTGATGCAGTGTGAGATCGCCTTGCGGAACTCGACGTTCGAAAACCAGGCCATCTTGTGGGGTTCGACCAACGGTTTACCGGTCGACTCATTGCTTCCGGTGTTCTGATTGAACCAGAAGTGGTTCTCACCCAGGTCCACTCCCAATTCATGGATGGTGAAGTTGCCGGATTGCTCCAGATCCTTGAAACGCTTGTACTTGTCCGGGGTGATGGTATGCGAATCCACCTTGCCTGCCTCAAAAGCTACATCCATGGCGGCGAGATCAGGCACATTCAGGAACACGATCTCATCCAGATAAGGGAGCCGTTGCCCCTTTTCATCCTGTTTCCAGTAGTTGGGATTGCGTTCCAGGATGACACGTTCGCCTGAAAGGTATTGCTTGATCCTGAAGGGGCCGGTTCCGACCACCTCGGCGGGAGGGGTATCGACATTGAGCGACTCGGATAATCGTCCCGCCTTCCAGTCCGCCTCGAGCTTGTGCTTGGGGATGATGGTTACCGAGGTGGAGATGGCTCGCTCAAAGGGACCATAGATGGCGGGCAACTTGATCTCGACCGTGTGGTCATCGATCTTGCGGTACTGGAACTTCTGCCCTTTGACTTCCAGGAAGCTACGGGCCGGATTGATGACCTTGTCGTCATAAATCACGTCCAGAGAGAAGATGACATCATCGGCGGTGAAGGGATGGCCGTCATTCCAGACCACCCCCTTGCGCAAGTGGAAAGTCCAGGTCAGGTAATCCGGGCTGTGTTTCCAGGAGGAAGCCAAGCCAGGAACGATCATCTTCTTTTCGGTGTGATAGCCGATCAGGCCTTCGTAAATGTGCTGGATGATATCGGTGGAGGAGGTCTCATTGGCGGTGATGGGGTTGAAGGTCTTGGCATCACCGAGTGAGGCCAGAATGATCCTCCCGCCATACTTGCCGATCTCGATGCCGGTAGTGGTGTCCAGGTCGATCTCCTGGGCAGAGGAGACCGCCAGTGGCGAGACCAGTTGAAGAGTGAGAAGGGTGAACAGAAAAAGAGGCTTCATTGAGGGAGCTCCTTGAGATCATGCTTTGCCGCCTATTGAATGAAGAAGATCGATCTTCCCCATGGATTCCCGCTTTCGCGGGAATGACGGTCAGGATTGCGGTAGGTCCACCCTGTTATCCCCGCGAAAGCGGGAATTCAGGATGACACCTTCCTTCCTGCCGTAGTGCCAAACTTCCTTTGCGGCTGTCTTGAGAATAACCGATTCGGTATGACCAGCGGGAGGGGTGAGGCCACACCCCTGGAGCGGGAAGGGATTCTCCTCCCCGCCTTGTTCTCGTGTTGTTCAGGTTTCTCGAGCCTATTTCTTCCTCTTGAGATTCGGTTGAGTCATGGCTGCGGGATCGAGGACCTCTTTGAGCTGAGCCGGGGAGAGATAACCCATCTCCAGAATCACCTGCGGGATGGGCTTCTTGGACTTGAGGCTTTCCTTGACCACCCCGGCGGCCTTGTCATAACCGATGTAGGGGTTCAATGCGGTGGCTATACTGGGACTGTTCTCCACATACCAGCGGCACCTTTCCGCATTGGCCGTGATTCCATCCACACACTTTTTCGCCAGGTGCAGGCAGGCCTGGGTGAGGATATCGAGTGAATCGAGCAGGTTCCACCCTAGCACCGGCATATGGGTATTGAGTTCCAGCTGACCAGCCGCCGCTGCACCGGAGACTGCGCCATCATTTCCAATGACCTGCAGGCAAGTCATGTTGACTGCTTCACAAATCGAGGGATTGATCTTACCCGGCATGATCGAGGAGCCCGGCTCCACCGGTGGCAGGGAGATTTCATTGAGTCCGGTATTCGGGCCTGATACCAGCAGACGGAGGTCATTACAGAGCTTGCCCACATCGATCGCGGTCAGACGTGCCACTGCCGAGAGGTGAGCCATGTCGGTGAGGTACTGGGTGGTCTCGATCGGATCGGCGGGCACCTCGAACTTGCGTCCCACAATCTTCGAAAGGTGTTTCATGATCAGGGGACGGAACTCCGGATAGGTGTTCAGTCCAGTGCCGACCGCATTCCCGCCCACACCGAGGGCACGCAGGAACTTGTCGGTGTCGCGGATCCTCTCCATGTCCTTCTTCAAGGCCGAGGCATGAGCCTGGAAGGCCTGGCCGAGAGTCACCGGGACCGCATCCTGCAGGTGAGTTCTTCCGCTTTTCACAATCCGCTTGAACTGGCGCGCCTTCTTCTCCAGTGAGGAAACCAGCACCTTGAGAGCCGCCAACAAGCCAGCCGACAGGTCTAATGCGGCCACACGGATCGAGGAGGGAAAGACATTGTTGGTGGACTGCCCTTTGTTGACATCATCATTGGGATGGACAAAACCGCGGTCGCCACGCTTCCCGCCCAGCAGCTCCGCCGCGCGATTGGCGATGACCTCGTTGATATTCATGTTGCTGGAGGTACCCGAACCGGCCTGGAAGATATCGAGGGGGATGGCTTCATGGTGCAGCCCGGCGGAGATCTCCTTGCAGGCCTCGATAATCGCCTTCCCCTTTTTCCTGTCGAGGGAGCCGAGTTCCATGTTGGCCTCGGCACAGGCCTGCTTGATCTGCGCCAGGGCCTTGATCTGCGCGGGATGAAGACGACGTCCGCTGATCTGAAAATTGTTGAGCGAACGCTGGGTATGAACTCCATAAAGTGCATTGGCGGGAACCGCCAGCTCGCCGAGTGAATCTTTCTCAATGCGTGTCTTCATGACCATCCTCCTCCGGTGAAAGATCTTGAATTCATTTGGAAACCTTTCCAAATTGACTGCCAGGCAAGCCTTCGACCACACTGTCCACCGTTAGAAAGCGGAGGATTTCCATGCCGGAATTGGATCGACGATTTTTTCAGGTGAGGGATCACGTTCTAAATACCAGTATCCACTCTATATTGCCATCCACGTGCATCGGCGGCTTGCTTCAAGCGCTTGGCTTTTTTTTCGATTTGAGATGAGGAGTAGTCATCGAACTTGATGACGACATGTTCCGGAAACGGTTCTGGATCAGGTTCGACTGGAAGCTCCTGTGTATTGCATTCATCAACATTCACAGCCACGACACCCACTGAATCGAAGCCAAGGATATTGGTATAGTGCCCCCAAGCTTTTGATGCAGTGATCTGATCACCGTTATATACGGAGACACGTTTCTTGTCTTTGGGTGTGGGTTTGAAAACTTGGGAAGTGATACGGTCTTCCTGAAGCCAAGAAGGATGGACTTGCCGATGGAGCAGGGTTTCAGGAGTCATACTTCATTTCTCTCCAACCCCTGAATCTGACCGACAATCCAGTTCCATCCAACATCCTCATCAAGGTCAAGTACTTTTTCTTCGTCCAGATCAGAAGACAGATCGAGCCTGTGCCAAATCCCTTGATGTGTTTCAAGGTTGATTGCAAGGCTTACCTCATTCAAACCGAGAGACCATTCTGCCCGGACACCACCTTCCTCTGTCGGGTAAATATATGGCAGAGGAAGATCATCAGGATAATAGTGGTCAAATCTTTGTGATATCCAATTAAGGCCATCATGACTGGGAGCCATGCCTCCTCCCTCAAGCCAGCCATCCTTGAGACTCCGGAACTCATCCAGGCGGGTAGGCACATCCAGGGGATCAAGCAAACTGATATGTTCGATTGACTCGAGGCCAAGAAGGCGATTTTGCCGGTTGAACTTTCCAATGCCTTGAAGGACCACCCGGATACCACGCCTATACCCGGTGAAGGCGCTAAGGATAGTTTCGAGGTGTTGTTCGGGAAGAGGACCTTTCACCTTATGTCCATCGTTCAGCAGGAGTTCAAAAGTCATATCATCCTGGTCAACTTCGGGGATTGAGCCACGAAGAGACACCTCCTCCGTAACCTCTTTTGCACGGGAAGGTGTCAGCACAAGTTTTCGCCGTGTTTCTTTGGTAAGCCGGGCGGGATGTGGATGTTGGGGGGTCGCAAATTCAATCGACTCGCCTTCACGAAGGCTTCGACCAATCCGGTCAAAATAATTAAGAGAATCATCAGGAAGGAATTGACCTACCGGTTGGTTTTGTTCGGCTGCAGCAATAGCGGCCACAATTGCCTCGCGGGCTTCTTCGAAGTACAACTGATTAGGTGGAGGAATCGTCGCGAGGTAGACCGAGGTAATTACCATGCTGATAAACACTCTGGTACTGCCCTCTTCAACACCGGTGAGTTTCAGTTCAATGCCTTCAGAGAACCTTCGGGGGATACGCTTGCGTTTGGGGTGGTCCTCAAGGTACTTCCATTTGGCGACCTCGATGACCATCTCTTCGATAACAGCCAGATCTTTGAGGATCTCAAGGGGGATTGCGGCCCCCTCGAATCTGGTCCCGCACAGACGTGGACTAAGGAACTCTATCGATGTCATCTTTTTGCTTCTCTCCGATGATCTCTTCCAGGAGCCCGTTAGTCTCCCTCTCCAATAAATGAATATCGGCGTGGGTTTCTTCTAATGTACGAAACGGCTGCAGTAAAGAGAAGTAGCGAGTGAAATTGATCCCGTAATCGGCCTTTGTTGATGTGATCTGGTTCAGCCTGAAAACGACAAAGTGGGAACAAGTATTTTCAGAACTATGAGGACTGTCCAGTGTAACCATTGAATCGTGGTTAGCGCCCTTTTCAACACCTCCCCCTCTGTGTCACCATTTCCCCTTGATCATCCCCATTGGAGGTTCTTTCTCATGACATCCACATTACGCGCAATTCTATTGACCGTGGCGCTTCCCACTGCGACCCATATCGCCTCTCAGGCCGCCGAGATCCCACGCCCCGAGCATCCGCGTCCGGATTTCATGCGCGAGGCCTGGCTCAATCTGAATGGCACCTGGGAGTTCGCCGAGACTGATGATGCCAATGCCGATTTCCTCAATGCTCCACTGCCTGACAAGATCACCGTGCCTTTCTGCCGCGAGAGCAGGCTCTCCGGCTTGGGACGTACCGGGTTCATCAAATATGTCTGGTACCGCCGCAGCCTGGAGATTCCCAGGGAGTGGACAGGGAAACGGGTCCTTTTTCATGTCGGGGCCTGTGACTCGGAGACCACGGCCTGGGTGAATGGCACACAGGTGGGCTTTCACCGGGGCGGATCGACCCCCTTCGCGTTCGATATCACCGATGCGCTCAAAGAGAGTGAGAATGTGATCGTCCTGAAGGTCTACGATGACCACCGGACAGGCCTACAGGGAAGTGGCAAACAGTCGGAAAAACTGGAGTCCTATGGCTGCATGTACACCCGTACCACGGGTATCTGGCAGACAGTCTGGCTGGAGGCGGTCTCCTCCACCCACATCGAAAATCACTATACCGTCACCGATCCCCAGAGTGGACGGGTTGCCCTGCACACCCGTGTGGTGGGACCGCGTGATGGGGTCATACTCGAAGCCGAGGTCTCGATGGATGGGAAGCCAGCTGGAAAGGCCTCCGCGCCGGTCGAGTGGGGACAGACTCACCTGAGCTTGAAGGTGAACGAAGTGCGTCCCTGGACCATCGAGGATCCCTTCCTCTATCCCCTCACACTCCGGCTCATCAGGGATGGGCAGGTGATCGATGAGGTCTCCAGTTACTTCGGCCTGCGCAAGGTGGAGGTCAAGGGAATGGCTATCCTCCTGAATGGCAAGCCGGTGTTCCAGCGCCTGGTGCTCGATCAGGGCTTCTACCCGGATGGCATCTGGACCGCACCGAGTGATGCCGCTCTCGAAGCGGACATCAAAATGTCGATGGCCGCGGGATTCAATGGTGCGCGCCTTCACCAGAAGGTCTTCGAACCGCGCTTTCTCTACCATGCCGACCGCCTAGGTTACATTGTGTGGGGGGAATACCCCAACTGGGGTCTGAATTACAAAGACACCCGCATCGATGAACCGGTCATCCGTGAATGGAAGGATATCCTCGCACGCGACTGCAACCACCCCGCCATTGTGGGTTGGTGCCCCTTCAATGAAACTCCTCCCGAGGCAGGCCGGATCCAGAACATCATCCTCGACCTGACCCGCCGGATCGATCCCACACGTCCCCTGCTTGATACCAGCGGTTGGACCCACACCCATCCGGGAGCCGATGTCTGTGATGCCCATGATTACAATCAGGACCCGGTGTCTTACAAGGCCAAGTGGGATTCCTTCTTCCACTTTTCGGGCTGGCTGCCACCGAAATACAACACCGATTTCCGCAGTGGCAAGGGAAAACCCTTCTTCGTGAGCGAGTTCGGTGGCATTGGCTGGGATGTCGAGGGTGGTTGGGGATATGGGACCGCGCCCAAGACGTTGGATGAGTACTACGCGCGTTTCAAAGGCCTGGTGGATGCCAATCTCGATAATCCCAACTTCTTTGCTTACTGCTACACCCAGCTCACCGATGTCGAGCAGGAACGTAATGGGATCTACACTTATGATCGCAAACCCAAATTCGACCTGCCACGTCTCCATGCGATCCAGACCCGGACCGCGGCTTATGAGACAAAACCTCCGGTAGATGAAACTCCTCCCATGGATGTGGATTGGATAATCGCGGTTTCAACCGCCCATGACCGTAAGGCTGCCGGGACATGGAAATACACCTTCGAGAGCCCTGCACAAGGCTGGTATGAGGCTGGTTTTGATGATTCCGCCTGGAAGACTGGAGAGCCAGGTTTCGGCAATGTCGGTGAAGGGCACAAGCTCGGAACCGAATGGACCACACCGGACATTTGGCTTCGCAAGGAGTTCTCAGTCGTTGACAGCGGATTCGACCTTGCCGCCCTTTTTGTCTGGTTCGACAACAAGACTGAAATCTACCTGAATGGAAAACAGATCTGGGAACGTGATGGATGGAACAATGGATATGAGATCCATGACATCACCAAGGCTGTCAAGGAAGCTCTGAAAACAGGGGCAAACACCCTTGCGGTTCACACTCACCAGGATGAGGGCGGCCAGTACATCGATGTGGGATTGTTCCTGGGGAAAGAGGGGAAATAGACTGTCCCTGAAGGAAGCAGGGCGCAGGGAGCTATGATGTGAGAAGAATCGATGTCTATGTCGACACGTCTGTCTTTGGCGGAATTGGTGATGAGGAATTCAAAGAGGCATCGATCCGGTTCTTCGACCTTGTACGCCGGGGAAAGTACACGGTCCTGATATCGAGTATCACGCTTGAGGAACTAAGCGGAGCTCCGAGTGAAATTCAGACCTTTGTGGAACAGCTTCCAGTCGGTAGTGTTGTGGAGGTATCTCTGTCAAAGGATATGGAAGACCTGGCTCGGGCCTACCTTGATTCTGGTGTTGTGGGGAAAAGGAGCCGAGTAGATGCTTTACATGTCGCGGCTGCGACAATTGCAAAAGCGGATCTCATCCTAAGTTGGAACTTTAGGGATATCGTAAATTATGATCGTATCCGTGGTTTCAATGGTGTCAATGTACTGAAAGGGTATAATCAGATAGAAATAAGGAGTCCCCTGGAGGTCTACGATGCCAGCGACATCGAAGACGTTTGACTGTGTCCAGATGAAAAAAGAAATCCAAGCCAAACTCTTGGCGGAGTTTGATCAGAGGGATGATCAAGCAGTCTCATTCCTGGAGTTTGTCGAGGCAAAAAGTCAAAGATCTGCTTGGGTAAAGTCTATTAGAGAGAAATACCGCGCCTGCCAGGCGTCTTCGGAGTGACGATCACATCATTATGGGAACAAACATCTACAATCAGCGATAATGTTTCACAACCTTCGCCGCACAATCTCCCCAATCTCTTCAGCTGTGAGTTTGACTGGATTATTTTTCAACCCGGTCTGGCTCACGATCCTGGGAATGTCCCCCACGGTGACACCATAGGCCCCCAGGCGGGGGATTCCCAAAGTCTCGATCCAGTCCTCGAAGGTATTCACCAGCATCCCACAGAGTTCCTCATGGCTGGCATCCGCCTGCCCCAGACGGAGGATCTTCGCGGCGTAGACATGCTTTTGAAGCTCGGGACAATCCCAGCCCTGCTGGCTGGCCAGTTTCCCGATGTTGATCCGTGTCGCTTCCGCCAGGAGTGTCCCGCACACCACTCCATGGGGGATTTCAAACAAGCCGCCAATGGCGGAAGCCAGCCCATGAACCACTCCCAACCCGGCATTGGCGAGGGTGATCCCGGAGAGCAAGGCTGCCAGAGACATCCTGGAACGTGATTCCAGATCATCCGGTTGATTCACACACCGGTGTAAAGTATTTCCTGCGAAGCCGTTCAATCCCTCCCTTGCGAGGGCATCAGTGAGCGATGAGGCCCCCGATGAGACAAAGGATTCAAATAGTTGGGTCAGGGCATCCATCCCGCAGGAAGCTGTCACCTTGGGCGGACAGATCAGGGAAAGCTCCGGGTCGACAAGCGCCACATTCGGGATGAAGTTGTCATGCCGCAGGGAACGTTTGAATCCATCCGGTCCGGTCTTCCCCAGGACCGCATTCTTGGTGGCCTCGCTACCGGTACCCCCAGTGGTTGGAACCGCGATGAAGGGGACTTTTTTCCCGCTGTGAACTTTTCCAGTTCCAACTCCCTCCAGGTACGGAAAGACCGAATCTCCCTCGGGAAGCATGGCCGAGATGGCCTTGCCGGTATCGATAACACTCCCCCCTCCAATCGCCACGACCACCCCGATCCCCTCGCCACGCAAATCTTCCACCACTTGATCGACCAGGTCTGGAGAAGGTTCACCCACACACCTGCGGTGGTGAAGGTGGACCTTTCTTTCCATCAGGTCCTGTTTCAGGTGTTCCCAGTGGTCTGACTCGACGAAGGAATGGCCCCCTGTCAACAGCAAAGCGGTCTGCCCATACCGTGCCGCCATCTCACCCAGGCAGGAAATCCGCCCACACCCAAACACAATCTGGGGAAGGCATGCGAAGTTGAAGGGCGGAATCACCATTGGGTCTGGTCCAATGGAGCCAGGATCTTGTAAGGCACCCCCTCACGAGGTTTTTCCATCCAGTCGGCCACCGCTTTGCGCCAGGTCAGGTAGTGCTCGGTGGTCTTGTGGGCGGCATTGGCCTCTTCAGATTCGAAGACCTCGTAGAGCATGAAACGGGTGGGATCCTCCCCAAGTTGGAGCACATCGAATCTCAGGTTACCTGGTTCTTTGCGGGTTCCCTCATGGTTCTTGAGGGTTGCTTCGATGAAGTCCTGAACATGCGGGGCTTTCACACAGACATGGACACAGGTGACGATCATTATGGGTATCCTCCTTGAATAGTGAGCGCGGGGCAGTCCATGACGCCTCCGACTGTTGTCACAAACGCCATGGTCCCCTCTCTGCTCCCGCGCTCATACAAACTGTATAGACTATCTTTGGCGGGTGGATCAAGCCAGAAGTTTCCAATCTTTCAGCTGTTGAAGGATGTCCTCGGGTTCAGGCATCCGTCCCTCCCCGTAGACATTGCAGGCGAGCCGTCCACTCGCCGGTTCGAGGATTCTTCCTCCCCAGGAACGGATTTTCTCAACATTCATTTGTGTCGCGGCATGATTCCACATACGGGAGTTCATGGCAGGGGCATAGACGACAGGGCAGGCGGCATCGTCACCCGTTCCCGTTGCACACAGTAAAGTGGAAACCAGGTCATCCGCTAATCCATTCGCTACCTTAGCCAACAGGTTCGCGGTTGCTGGAGCGACGAGAATCAGGTCGGCCCATTCGGGCAGGTGAATATGACTCATTTCATAGTCGGCTTTCTCTTCGAACATCCCGCTTTGCACTGGATGTCCCGAGAGAGCTGCCAGGGTGAGAGGACTCACAAACTTAAGACCATTGACAGTTGCGATGACTCTGACCTCATGTCCGGATTCGACCAGGAGGGACACGATTTTGGGTATTTTGTATGCCGCAATTCCGCCAGAAATCGCAAGAACCACCTTCATTTTAGCCTCCGTTTGGATATAATCGCCATTCAGTCATGAAGACACTACACTCATTTGCTCGTGCATTCACCCTGCTTGAGCTTCTTATCGTTATAGCGGTCATTTTAATTTTGATTTCGATCGCATTACCCAATTTTCTGGCGGCCCAGACTCGAGCACTGGCGGTGAGAGCCAATGCGGAACTGCGTGTCGTTTCCAATGCCTTGGAGCAATATCACCAGGATTTCAGGTTCTATCCACTGCGAACCACCCCCCGCGGGAAGACGACACCCAGTGGTCTGAACAACTTGACAACACCCATCCCGTATATCAGCGAGGGCAGATTGCCGGATCCGTTCCCGGAGGAACCCTATAACATCCTGTATCACTACTGGCCAATCCGTCCGGATGGTTTTATCCAGGATAATACCCACCCTGACAACAAGGACTCAAACTGGTATCTCCTGTCAAGCAATGGACCCGACAACAAATTCGACGCCTTTGCCGAGACAGTCAGGGGGATGGGGTTCTTTGGCGATACAGTCTATTCCCCGACCAATGGAACGAAAAGCAGGGGAAACATCTGGCGCCAGGGGGGACGTCCTGATGGACTTGCCACTTTCACTGTGGTTCCGTTCCTCCCCCCTGCTGCTCGCAACTAAGCGGAGTCCGCAAGTCACCTCACCTCACCTCTCTTGTTTCATGAGAAATCATCCTTTAGCCTTCAATCTTGAAGGTAGGAGAATTCTGAGAACAGCTCATGGTGGATGAACCGATTCGGAAAAAGGCAGTGGCTCTCCGGTATGATCCCGGACAGGATCCTGCCCCCAGGCTGGTTGCCAAGGGGCAAGGACACATCGCCGAGAAGATCATTCAGATTGCCGAGGAACAGGGAATACACATCCATGAAGATCCCGATCTGGTGGAGCTCCTGGCCGCACTGGACCTGGGGCAACTCATTCCGGAGGAACTCTATACGGCCCTGGCTGAAATCCTGGCGTTTATTTACCGGCTGAATCGGCGGGCCAAGCCCATCCTGGCATAATGATCTCCGTAAGGATTTAAGGAATCGAACCAATATGATGAAGATCGCGGATTTCAAAGAGATCAGGGGAGTCCTCTTTTATACCCCCTTTCTTGTTCTGGGGTTTGCACTCTTTTGCCCAGCAGCCTTGCCCATGGAGCTGAAAGTCCAGATAACAGACAAACGCACCCGGGAGGCAGTACCTGTCCGTTGTCTTGTCATGGATCCACAGGGTGTGGCTGTGAGACCAGAGGAAAAAGGATTGACCGTGATGGATGGGGTTGACCACTTTTATGCCGAGGGGCCCTTCACCCTGAACCTGGAAACCGGTCTTAAATACAATCTGCATGTGGATCGTGGCCTGGCCTGGTTACCTGCCGATGTCGTGTTTTCAGTAACCGAAGCTGGAAAGACCGCTTCTCTCCAGGTGGGTCCCTATGTCAATCTCGCCTATAACCACTGGTTCTCTGGAGACATGGATCTGCGTGTTCCCGTGGGACGAATGCCGGTCATTCTGGGATCAGCTGATTTGAATGTCGCTTGTCAAACTGTCCCGGCATCTGAAGTGACTCTGCCGGAAAAGAAGAATGACCGGGGTGTGGTCCATCATCCGGGCGAAAGGGCCTATAGTGGACGTGACTGGGATTTTGGCGACTTCAACCTCTTGTCTTCCCTGTCAGCCATGTCTTTAGATGAAACTCCCTTCAATGCAAGCCACTTGCCGTCTTTATCAAAGGGGAGAGGATTGGGTGGCTTTGTTGAGGTGGTGAACCCGGAGGGAGAGGAAGTCCCGGTTATGGCTGCACTCGGTTGGGTGGACTTGATGAGGGTGGTGGGTCCACGCAAGAGTGGTGAGGAGGTCTGGACCGAGGAACAGGTGATGGACAGGTTCAAAGCCTATTACCGGTACCTTGACTGTGGATTTCAAATCCCCATCAGTGCTGCCAGCTTGGGCACCGAGAAATCCCTTTCCCCCCTCGACCGTGCTGGCGGGGCCCGTGTGTATGCAAGGATTTTCGGAGGTTTTTCATTCGGAGCCTTTGTAAAGAGTCTTAAAGCGGGGAAAAGCTGGGCCACCAATGGGCCGATTCTGTCCCTCGCGGTCAATGGGCGGGATTTGGGGGAAGTGCACAGGAGCTATGCTGGCGCGAAGCTGAAGATTTCCTATGGAGCCCGGTCCAGGCGTCCCCTCAGTCGTGTGGAACTTGTCTACAACGGTGAGGTGGTATCGAGCCTGCCGATCTCATCCACCACCGATGTCACTCTCAAAGACTTTGAGATCGTCACCAATGAGGGTGGCTGGATTGCGGCACGTGCTTTCGAAGCACAGGTCGATTCAGCCTCTCCTGTCCGCTATGCCCACACCAGTCCAGTCTATGTTTTGTCCACGGGAGTTCGCTGGATCAATAAACCGCAGGCTCAGAAATTTGCCGACCAGATTGAGCAACGTCTCCATCAACTCCGAAATGAAATCCCCACCCCTGATGCGACCGGGGCCAAAGTCCTTGCCTGGTATGAACTGGCCAGACAAAAATACCTGAAACTCCTTGAATAAACGCATTTTTCGGAGTGTGTCTGGAACCGGGAGCTGTTTTTCCACAGGGGAATGAAGAACCTGCCAGAAGAGGGTGAGTGGATACTTTTCGGTTAAGATTCGTTAACAGAATCAACCTGTCTCCAGCTCCTCTTCGCCATACCCGAACCGTCGCAGATCCACTGGTTTGCTGCGCCAGTCCCTGGCCACGGTAACCTTGAGGTCGAGGAATACCTTGTGACCGAGGAGTTTCTCCATTTCACGGCGTGCCCCTGTTCCAATCCGCTTGAGCATTTCTCCCTTTTTTCCGATCATAATCCCCTTCTGGGAGGGACTCTCCACCGCGATCAAGGCGCTGATGACTTGCGGCTTTTCCTCCTCCCTGTCTTCAATCGATTCGATGCGTACAGCGGTGGCGTATGGAAGTTCCTCGCGTGTGACTTCAAAGATCTGCTCCCGGATTAATTCCGAAAGTTGGAACTTCAAGCTCCTGTCGGTGATCGTGTCTTCGGGATAAAACTGTGGCCCTTCGGGAAGCTGTGCACGCAGGATATCCAGCAAGGCTTCGGTGCCAGAATCCTGTTGAGCCGAGATAGCAATCCGGTCCACCGCCCCCCCGGTCAGTTCAACAAACCGTTCCCAGGTTTTGGTGAGCACTTCCGGCCTGACCAGGTCAATCTTGTTGAGGACCGCCACGAAGGGCACCTGGGCTTCACGAACCCGTTCCAGCACGAATGCATCTCCTCCTCCAGAGGGCCTGCCGCATTCGAGGATCACTACCGCCACGTCAGCATCGGCGATAGCCCCAAGTGCCTGCTCGACCATAAAGCGATTCATGTGTTCATGGGCCCTGTGGATCCCCGGTGTGTCCAGAAAAATGAACTGGTACCCGGGTTCGGTACGCACTCCAATAATACGGTTCCGTGTGGTTTGAGGTTTACTCGATACGATTGCCAGCTTGGTTCCGACAAGACGATTCAAGAGGGTGGATTTACCCACGTTCGGACGTCCCAACAAAGCCACAAAACCGGATCGGAATCCCTCTTCGGTTTGCCCGGGGTATGCCTCCTTCCCCGATGGAGAGAAAAAATCCATGTTGAAATTCAATGGCTGGGATCCAATCCTTTCTCGCGCTCTTTCAGGTGTTGAAGCTCCAGGAGCGAGGTGGCTGAATAGGGATGTCCGGCAGAATAAAACTCAGCGATGTCACTTTGCGTGATGGCAAGTTTTTTGAGCCTTGTGACTCGTTCGCTGATATTGTGTGTCACTGATCCAGGTGGAGCATCGGAAACAAACCGGTCATCGGGGATATCCACATCCCACTCGATTTCCGGGTATGTCTGTGTCAGGAAGGGATGCCATTCCGGATCCAGGTAGATTGACTGCAACAGGTTCCCTGAGGATGAATCAAAAACATCCCGGCGTAAGGCCATTGTAACGAGTCCCTCATTGGAGACTGGCAGGTTCCCAGCAAGTTGGCTGTTCTGGATTTTCTGGCTCATTTCTCCTGTGACTCGGAAAAGAACCTGGGTCTCCTTGCCATGAGAAGTGCTTACCAGTTTGGCTTCCACCATTTCGTTTAACCGGTTTTCAAAGGAAATCCCAAAGAGCAGGTCCTGGAGAGGATTCTCCTGTTGGGTGGCACACTTCACAAGCATGGTGGCGGCCAGCTGCTTCGCGGCAGAGTCTTTGGCGGCCAAATCCACTTGATACACGCTTCTCTTCCTGTAATTGATGACAGTCATCCGGGAGCCATCTCGAATCTCAGTCATGTAGGGAAGAGGGACAAAGGGTGAGGACATGCTTTTCCTGTTTTTGGGCATGCTCTTGATGGTTTTGTGGATATAACGATCTGGACGAATTGCATCAAACCAGAATTCGGCTTCGACCGGACGTTTGTCCTCCATGATATGAAACACAAGCCGTGTCCTGACATGAACAGTTTTGTATTCCCTGATTCTTTTCTCAAGAGCAGCGTAAAGGGGAAGGATTTCATCGCGAGAAAGAGGATAAGAGGTCGTCAGATCTGGCTCGGATTCTTTTTTACCAGATTTTGGAGAAGCCTGTCGGCCGGATGATGATTGAGAAACAGCCGGAAGCGGCTCAGGCTGGGGTGGAGGAGATTGCCACAGGGAAAGCCCTGCCGCCAGGATACCTGCCAGAATAACCATGGCGGCCAGAAGAGAAAAAAGGTGTGAGGTTTTCATACCCTGATAGGGTGTCTTGCATTACGTTTATTGGCAAGTGGAATGAGAGGGATGTGATTTACGGTCTCAGGAAAAAACCGATGAAACCCGCTGAAAAGTCGAATGCCTAGACAATCACCTCACGGGGTTTGCTGCCACGTGGTGGACCGATAAGGCCACGTTCATGCATGATATCGAGAATCCGGGCAGCACGGCCATAGCCGATTTTGAGACGGCGTTGCAATAGTGAGGTCGAGGCCTGCCCTGCTTCCATGACAATGTCCACAGCCGAAAGGTACATTCCATCCAGCTCGCTTTCATCATAGGAGCCATTCCCGCCGGGCTCATCATCCGGTGAGAAGTCGATATCGAGATAATCGGGTGGCTGTTGAGACTTGATGAACTTCACCAGACGTTCTATCTCACTGGTAGTGACATAGCACCCCTGAAGCCTCACTGGTTTGGAAGCCCCTCCGGCATCAAACAGCATATCTCCCATGCCCAGAAGGGATTCCGCCCCCTTCTGATCGATGATCACTCGCGAGTCATTGATCTGGGCCACCTTGAAAGCAATACGTGAGGGGAAATTGGCCTTGATCACGCCGGTGAGGATGTTGACAGAGGGACGCTGGGTGGCCAGTACCAGGTGCATTCCCACCGCGCGTGCCATCTGAGCCAGGCGGGCGATGTTGGTTTCCACCTCAGCACGGGCGATCATCATCAGATCCGCCAACTCATCGATGATGATCACGATGTAGGGAAGGAAAGCGGGAAGCTGGAGCTCCTCCATATTCCCCTCGTCCAGCGACCGTTTGGCCCATTGTTTGAGGCGTTCGTTATATTCCTTGATATCCCGGACTCCCGCCTTGGAGAGGTAGCGGTAACGGGTCTCCATCTCATCTACGGCCCACTTGAGAGCCACTGCCGCACGCTTGGGGTCGGTGACCACGGGAGCGAGGAGGTGGGGGATGTCCTGGTAAAGAGAGAGTTCGACACGCTTGGGATCCACCACCAGGAAACGAATTTCCTGGGGAGTTGAGTTGAACAGCAGGGAGGCGATCAGGCAGTTGACTCCCACCGATTTTCCCGAACCGGTGGAACCTGCGATCAGCAGGTGAGGCATTTTCGCCAGATCAGCCACATAAGGTTCCCCGGAAATGGTCTTTCCGATCGCAAAGGTCAGGCGGGAGTCCAACATCCGGTACTGTTGAGAGGCAAGAACCTCTCTGACCAGCACATCCTGACGGTTCCGGTTGGGAATCTCGATCCCGACCACATTCCGTCCAGGCACAGGCGCGATTATACGAACTGAGTAGGCTTGTAATGCCAAGGCGAGATCATCCTGAAGGTTGGTGATCCCACGCACTTTGACTCCTGGTGCGGGCTTCAGGTCATAACGAGTGACGACCGGTCCGCAATGGACCTCGACGACCCGGGCGGAGATGTTGAACTGTTCCAGGGTCTTTTCGAGGATTTCCCGGTTGGCATGGATTTCCTCAACGCTGGGGCCATTAAAGGTGGTGGCGGGCATATCCAACAGATCGAGTGAGGGGAGTTGATAGGGGCGGAGTTCTTCTCCCACTTGAACGACTGCTTCGGCACGTTTGGCCACCGTTTTCTGTTTTTGAATATCTTTCAGGGTGTATTCATCGGGTGTGAATATTTTTGGTTCAGGAGCTTTTTCCTCTTCCTCTTCCTCTTCATCGCTCTCCAGGAGGTCCTCTTCGACCTCCATGACTGGGAGCAGGGATTCCTCGCCTTTCAATCCCAGGGCGGGGATGCGTTCAAATATGTCATCCTCTTCGTCATCCAGCCCCTCTCTCTTTTCCTGTTTACCGCGCCTGCGGGAGGGTACCTGCTCAAGGGACTGTGTGTGGGAAATACTCTCCGTGGGATGAAATGAATCCGGGATCTCTTCAAACTCCGCAACCCAGGGCCGTTTGTCCCACCAATTTCGGATGGCTCTCAGCTGGTTGTCGATCCAGCGGAACAAGGTTGCGAAAAGAAAATTGGTTGTGAGGAGGAGCGTTAGAACAATTGTGGTACATAGAAAAACATAGGCCCCGACTTTTCCGAAGGTCATCATGGCTTTGGCCAGCCAGGTGCCAACCAGCCCTCCTGCAATCCAGCCTGCATCCGGTCCCTGTGAACCTGTTAAGGAGACCAAAGCACAGCAACAGGCAAGTAGAATGATCCCGCCAATGAAGCGCAAGAGAGGAACCAGACCGGGTATCAGGTGATCCGAATCATCCTGTCGAAAGAGCACCTGCCAGGCACACCCCACGAGAAGCATCGGAACAAGGTAGGCGCACACTCCTGTCAGGAATAAAAGAGACCAAGCCAGAAGTGTTCCTGGACGTCCCATCCAGTTGGGATAAGCTCTTTGCCAGATCTCACGCCATCCATCGGTTACTCCGGGAGGGAACGAAATCAAGCTCAGAAAAGTGGCCATTGCTGCAGCGGTGAAGAGAACCCCCAGAATTTCACGGCGGCGCTGGTCCTCAAGCCCCGACCAGACCTGGGTGATGGGAAGAGGTTCCCGCTCGGATAATCCCAGTTTTGGAATCTTTTCGCGTTTCCGGCTCATGATGGTTGAGGAGAAAGACTCGGTCCAACGCGGACAGCGAGGCAAAGACAGGCCATGAGCGTGTTGAACATGCCCCCTTCAAAGAATTCCCTGTTTAGACATTTTCGGCGGAGGAACTCAAATCTGTACGTCGAAGGAATGCAAGGCAGATAGGGGCACATCCCAACAGTAGACCCACCAGGGAGAGCCATTTTCCAATGAGCCAGGAGCGAGGTTGATATTCGAATACGATCTCTGACTGGCCAGCAGGGAGTGTGACCGATCGGAAGGTTCCCGCCATCCGTTCGATAGGAACCTCCACATCATCCACCCAGCACCTCCACCCGGGGAAAAAGGTTTCCAGGAGAGCCAGACGGCAGGAAGCCGAGGCATCCGCGATGAGTGATAGATGTGTGGCTTCTGGATGAACAATTTTAACCGAACCAAGAGAAGGCTCTGGAGCAGGGAGCTGGTCACCAGCCTTTTCCTGATAAAGAAAAGCACGCGGATATAGATCGGGAACCTGGTTCAGAAACAGGCGGGAGGTGGCTCCTCCTTTCCCTTCATACTCCTGAGCCTGAATCACTTTGCATCCCGGCACAGGGAGGTCCGGAGAGATGACCGCCGAAACCTGGAAAAGGTTGAAGAGCGCCTTGTTACGTCCCGCAAGATCAAACAGGAAGAGCAACAGCCCATTATTGTAAATTCGTTGATGAGGATCGATCGAGATAAAAGATTCCACATAATCTGCCAGCAGAAATGGCCCATATCCGCCCACATTCTCGACCCCATAATTGAAAAGCCTCCCCGGGAAAAACCAGGGATGCACAGCTCGTTTTTCATGACCGATGGTGAACCCGATGAGCAGTAAACGCCCCTCGGAGAGATCGGACTTATATCGGCTGATCAGGGGATCATCCGGATACTCGGCCTGGATCTGTTCGTGTGTCATTCCTTTCAGGAAGTATCCATTGGTCCAACCGAGTTCAAACACGACAAGAAGGGGAAGCAACCAGATCAGAGCCTTTCGCCGGGTTGAGAACATGAACCACAAGGTCAGAAAGCCCGTAACTCCCCACACCAACGAGAATCCCACCGCACTATGGATCTCTTTCACCATCCACTCCAGGATTTCCGGGCTGGCCTGGGGGGGATTCCATAGCTTTGAACCGGAGAGGCTCTCTCCCCCTTGTCCCCCAAATCCAGGAAAGATCACGCCACTCAAGAGAATCCAGCCAAGCAGGCAAGACAGTGCCACCCGTTTCAGACGTTTGAGGTACTGTTTTTGCAGAACCGCATCGATCCCCAGACTGGCCAGGTAGGTCACTGCCAGAAGCGCCACTACCAGCACTCGTGCAGGGACACGGAAACGGTCCCAGCCGGGAACAAAATCAAAGAACAGACGGTAAACCGGCGAGTATTTGCCCATTGCCAATAATAGGGAAAGACAGAGAGCAAGGAACCAGAAACCAGTCATTCGGGTCTTCCCGGTGACAAGCCCCATCAGCACCAAGAGAAGAGTGATCGTTCCGATGTGAAAGTAGACCTCATGGAAACCGGCGCCCTGGCCCCAATAGCTTCCAGGTGACCCCAGAATCTGGGAGGGAGTCCTTCCGGTGGGATCACCCATCGAGCCGGGAAACAGACTCGCGAGGAGCAGGTGGGGAGCAAGGGAATCAATCGAAGCGAACTCGAAGTTGGCCTTCCCGGAACGATTGACCGTGTAAGATTGGAGCTCGGCGGTGGGAAGAGTTTGAATGGCCGTGACCAATCCCACTGTAATAATGGCGAAACCAAGGGCTGACAGTTCCTTTCTCGCACGGCACCAGGATACCCTGGAGCGAAGTCTGGGTATCCACTTCCACAACAGGTACCCGATGAGCAGATTGGCAAGATAGAAGGTCAGATCCGGTCTTCCTGCCAGGACTTCCAGCGTTCCAAACAATACAAGTCCCATTCGTCCAGAGTGGCGGTCGAGATTGGCTATACAGTGGAGAATCCAGGGCATCCAGGCGGTGGCGAAAAGAAAGGCCGGATCAGCCAGACCAGTCCGGGACGTGATGTAGCCATTCATTACCAATAGCCAGCCAGCAAGTGTGGCAGCGGCGCTGGAGCGAACAAATCCGCGTGTCCAGATTGCCCCTCCGATCCCGAGCATCCAGGCGTGGAAGAAGATCAGCAAGCTGAATAGGGCTTCGGGTGAAATTGGTGTGAGAAGCCGTAAAATCAGGTCGGGGGGATAAAAGGTTCTTGCAGCGGGATTGGCCAGAAATGGAATCCCACAAAAAGAAGTCCGATCCCATAGGGCTTCCTCAAAATGCCAGCCCACCTGGTCGAGGTGACGTGCCCAGGGAAGCGACATGTCGAGGATTTCCGGCGACATCAGCAATGCGCCCCGGAAAACAAAATCCCGGCAAAGCCACAGAACCGGGATCAGCTGTAGCCCGCATAGAACAAGAAGGCTTCGTTGATTAGGGGAACGCATCGCGGACAAAGGTGATCTTCAGCCAAACCGCTTGACTTGGCGATAGGGATCGAGTGAAATCTATAATAACCATCTGCGGTGGTGGGTGTAGCTCAGTTGGTTAGAGCACCAGGTTGTGGTCCTGGGTGTCGTGGGTTCGAGTCCCATCTCCCACCCCATCTCC
>CAYZUX010000017.1:0-45428 GCA_964481775.1 uncultured bacterium
CTCATTCTCAGGAAGGTGATTTATGACCGCCGGAAACCTTTACCAACACACCCTTCAGAATTTTCGCCGAGTGGCGGAGAGATGCCAGATTCACCCCAGCCTCATTGAACGCCTGGCTCGTCCAAAAGAACGGATTGAGTTGACTCTCAACACACTGATGACCGATGGGCAGGTTCACCAGTACGAAGCTTTTATTGTCCATCACAACCGCTCCCTGGGTCCCGCAAAAGGCGGAATCCGCATGTCGGGCACGGTGACACTCGATGATGTGTCCGCACTGGCCATGGAGATGACGTGGAAAACCTCGCTGATCGGCGTGCCCTTTGGAGGGGGCAAGTCGGGGATCGCTGCCGATCCAAAAAGCCTTTCAGCCCAGGACAAAGAGATCCTGATCCGTAGCTTTACACGTTCCGCGATCCGTCATATCGGCCCTGAAGTTTATGTTCCCGCTCCCGATATGGGAACCAATGAAAGAGACATGGGACATATCCGTGATTGTATTTCCTACTCCGCAGGAATCTCTGTGACACGAGGTTGTTATGTGACAGGCAAGCCAGTCCTGCTGGGTGGCATCCCTGGCCGGCGGGAGGCAACAGGGAAGGGAGTGGCGGTTTCCGTACGCATGGCTGCTAAAATGCTGGGAATGGACCTCAGAAAGGCGCGTGTGGCTGTTCAGGGATATGGGAATGTCGGTTCAGCGGCTGCCAATGAACTCCACCGCATGGGCGCCAAAGTAGTAGCGGTGGCGGATATCCATGGGGTAACCCATAACTTCATGGGATTGGATATCGAGGGGCTCAATGAACACGTGAAGGGTGGCGGTGAGGTGCCTTCTTTTCCGGGTGGTGAATCAATTACCTCACAACAGTTCTTTTCCATCGACTGCGATATCCTGATTCCCGCTGCCTCAGCCAACCAGATCACCCTTGAAAACGCCGAGTCGATCCAGGCACGCCTGATTGCCGAAGGTGCTAATGGCCCTACCACTCCCGAGGCCGATCAAATCCTTCAGAAGAGGGGTGTGTTCGTCATCCCCGATATCCTGTGCAATGCAGGAGGAGTGTTTGTGTCCTATCTGGAATACACCCAGGAAACCCAACGCGAGCAGATGACTCTCGAAGAGGTTGAGTCACGCCTCGAAAAGCGCATGGAATCATGTTTCAGAGCTGTCCATGAAAACGCGAAATCCAGCCAGGTGGACATGCGCACCTCGGCTTTGGAGCTTTCCATCAAGCGTGTCGCGGAGGCAATCATCTGCCATGGGTTCCTGCCGTAAATAAATCACTTTATCACCTTCACCTTCACCGGTCCGATCAATCCGCTCACCCGCCGTTCCGGCTTGTCACCGCCATGGCTGAAGGGTTGACCTGCAAGCTCGGCGAATTGAGAAAAATAATTGGAGAGCGTATTCGCCACCACGATCTCCAGGTGGTTCATCCCTTGGATGGCATGAGCAGTGATGTCCACCTCATAGGGTTCAAAGAAAGACAATCCTGCTGACTTCCCATTCACCAGAACCTCCGCGCTGATCGCCACTCGGCCCAGACAGAGAATGACTTTCGCTTCCTCTGGCATCACGTCGAGGGTGAAATCAGTCTGGTAGTGTCCGAGCCCCGAAAAAGTGGCCAATCCGTATTGGCACCAGTCGCCAATGGGGATTTCGGCCGGAATCTGGATAGGAGGTGACATCGATTTCCAGCCATCCTCTGCTTGAGTGAAATTCCAGGCGAGATGCGGACGTTTCATTGTCTCCTCGGCCTGGAAAGCAAAGGGTCCTGGAATCGGAATCTCCCTAATCACACTGCCGGTCTGGTTGCAGGGGGCGCTGGAAGGTTTGGGACAGAGCAGGATCGGGATAATCTCATGGGGTTGGAAGGTCAGTGGGATCTGTGTACCCCGGTCACCGGTGGTGTACTCAGTTATGGCAGCGACTGCCCCTGTCTCCGGATTCCATCGCTCTGGATGACCTACAGCGGACAAGGTGACAGTTCCAGTTTGCCTGTTGGGATTGTTGTTGAAGAGCAGATAGAGATGGCTGTTCTCAATCAGCCGGTGATAGGCGGTAATGCTTTTCAGTCCAGCGCAAGTCCTCAGATCGGGAGACAGCACTTCGAGGAGCAGGGGTACCGCCTCATCCGCCCCGGGGGCGAAACCTGCCAGACCCTCTCCATACTTGTGCCAGAAGCCCTCCTGCAAAGTTTCCTTTTTGAAGCAAGTTCTTCCAAGCAGTTCCTTGAGGGATCCGGCGAGTTTTTCATCTCCCTGACCCGATTCGTAGGAATCTTTCGGAAGACACCCCACGAAAAGGACTTTGCCTCCAGAATGGACCAATTTAAGAGCACGCTCCACAGTGGCCCTCTTAACCGCATTGGCACGGGGAAAAACCAGAACCTCGAACTTCTCGGTGGCGGTGGTCAGCTTCCCCCCCTTGACCTTCGCCTCTTTCAGAATGGCCTGATCATCGAGTATGTCGAAGTCATATCCCGCGCCACGGAGCAGGTCACCGAGGAGGTTGTACTCATCACTGCGTCCCTTGAGAAGGGGCAGGTCCCAGCAATGACTCCAGATATCCACGCTGGGATAGGCCAGGGCAATCTGTGCCACATGCCCGCCCCCCGAGGCCAATGCGCAGAGACGTGCTTCGTAATCCGCGAATCCACGGAAGTGATCCCAGTAGGGCTGCTGATAACTCAGGCCGGGATTGTAGAACTTGACACGCTTGGGGCCACGCAGGGAGTACTTGTAGCAGATGGGGATCTGCATATTGATACCGTTGACATGCTCCCAGTTCACGATGGAGCGCATTTCCTGGAAGGTCAGTCCCCAGCCCGAAGCCGCGAAGGTCTCACACCAGGTGCGTTCGCGTCCCATGAGATGCGCCATCGAGGTGGCGTACTTGGGGGTAGTGGCAGGCAGGGGATTTTCAAAGGGGTGAATCCAGTCGATTCCGGGGATATGCATGTTTCTGAAATGAGTGGGGAGATTGCCTCCCTGCTGGGCCAGGTGATTGGGAAACCACTCCTCCACCACCAGGTGCCCGGAGGATTTCAACCTGTGTTTCTCGCAGAAACGGTAAATCTGCCCGAAATAGTTCTCTGTATATAACTGGCAGCAGGTTTCCCAATGGTGGCAGCGGAAACGCAATGATTCCGGATCTGAAGAGTCATAAAGCAATGGCAAGCGGGAGAGCCAGTCATACCCATGCATCTTCTTGAATGCGATGGGCAGCTCGGGTGTGAAAGGCATCGAGGGAAACCAGTTGAAGCGTTCTCCCCATTCGATCATAGAAAGCGACATGGCTGGCTCATCGGTGAAGAAGCCTTTGAAGGTCAGCCCCTTTTTGTTTTTGAGACGATCCCAGTGTCCCTTGTAAACCTGTTCGACAAAAGCCTTCATGGCCTCCTGGCTCATCAGGTCTCCATAGGTGTCGATGAAGAACCCTTTGCCGGGACGGGCTGTATAAACCGCCAGGGTCCACTCACCCTTGGGAACCTTCCAGTGAAGTTTTCCATCCACCACCTGAGGGGTGAGATTCCTGATCGACTTGCGAATCAGATCCTTGCCCTCATGCTGGAATGCCAATGCGCCTACGAGGAGATGTTCACCCACATTGATCGGAACCTGTTTGGGACCTGTGGCCTGATGCTTCTCGACATGCAGATATTTCCAGGCCCGCTCCGGATGGCCCTCCATCAGCTGCCCGCCGATGGAACCACTCGGCCAATCCTCATCATCGTAAACCCAGAAGTCCAAGCCCTGCTCGATGCAGGCATCCGCCAACCAGTCCACCACTTTCCACCACCAGTCCGAGAGAAATTTGGCAGGCGCTCCATCCTCGAAGACCTCGCTGATAGCAAAGACACCCCCACAGCCTTGTTCTTTGAGGGAGGCGGCCTGCCACCGCATTTCCTCCCGGTCAATTTCGTCATTGATTCGAAACAATGGGGCCATCCGGAAGGAGTTTCCAGGACTGGTAAATTCTCGCTTGAGATCTGTCAGGTTCACTGCAATCTCCCCCTTTATCCAAAAAGAGTGGTTGACGTGGCGACGAATTAGATCATAATCGCGCGCGATTAGCAATTGATCTTTCACGAATCGTCATGATTTTTCACTCCGCACCACGCTTCTGGTCGCGTTCTAATTGGGAAGCATACCTCTTCCTGGCTCCCTGGTTTGCCGGTTTTTTTCTATTTCTTGCCTTTCCCATCGGTTATTCGTTTTACTTGAGCCTCTGCCGCTGGGACCTGATCAGTCCGGAACCTGAGTTCATTGGGCTGGGGAATTACTCGAAGATTGCCAGTGGAGATCCACGTTTCTGGCACAGTCTCAAGGTGACCTTCCTGTATGCGCTGGGTAGTGTTCCCCTCTGTCTTGTGTTGGCGCTGTTTCTTGCTTTGTTGCTCAACCGGCGCTTTGTGGGGATGGATGTGTTCCGAACCATTTACTACCTCCCCTCGGTGGTATCAGGAGTGGCGGTGGCAATGCTTTGGATGGGATTGCTCAATCCGGAGTTTGGGATCATCAACCGCCTGCTGCTCCCCTTTTATGAACTCGCGGGTTTGGGACAGGCGGATATGCCCAAGTGGCTCTTCAGTCAACGCTGGGCGTTGCGTGCCCTGATCCTGATGGCCCTGTGGGGAGTGGGCCCCTCCTGCCTGGTTTTTCTGGCGGGCCTGCAATCAATCCCTCATGAGTTTCATGAAGCCGCCATGATCGATGGTGCGGGGAAATTCCAACGTTTTGTCCATGTGACCTTGCCCTTTCTGACTCCCATGGTTCTTTTCAACCTGATCATCGGCATCATCGGGTCGCTTCAGGTCTTTACCCAGGGTTTCATCATGACCGGGGGTGGCCCCCGTGATGCAACCCTGTTCTATGTCCTTTACATCTGGCAGAAAGCATTTATGGACTTCCAGGCTGGCTATGCCTCGGCGCTGGCTTGGATCCTATTCTGGGTCATCCTGGCGTTGACCCTACTGGTCATGGGCTCCTCACGCATGTGGGTCCATTACTCGGCGGAGGAAAACCCATGAACCGGATTCCCCGCCTGATCGAGTTTTCGATTCTGGTAGTGGGAGCCATGCTCTTTCTGACTCCCTTTCTATGGATGTTTCTGGTTTCACTTAAACCGAGTCACTCGGTGCTCCTCGATGTGAATCCCTGGTCTCTCAGGCAGTGGAACTGGAGCCAGTTCCACTGGGAAAATTATGGACAGGCTCTCACAATCCGTCCCTTCGGCCTGTATGCCTGGAATACCATCCAGGTGACTGGTCTCGGGATCATCGGCGAGCTGTTCTCGAGCTCGCTCATCGCCTATGCCTTTGCACGGCTCAATTTTGTGGGAAGAGGACCATTATTTGTCTTGATCCTCTCGACCATGATGTTGCCCGCTCAGGTGACCATGGTGCCGCTCTTTATCCTTTTCCGGACGTTTGGTTGGATCGATACCCTCAAACCATTGATTGTGCCAGCCTTTTTTGGAGCTCCCTTCTCGATTTTCCTTTTCCGCCAGTATTTCATGACCATCCCCCCCAGCCTGGATGAAGCGGCTGTGATCGATGGAGCTTCGCGTTTTCAAATTTACTACCGCATACTCCTCCCGCTGAGTAAACCGGTCTTGGCAACCGTCGCTTTCTTCTCTTTCCTGGGACGTTGGAATGACCTGATGGGGCCGTTGATCTACCTCTCCTCGGAAAAACATTTCACTCTTTCCCTGGGGTTGGCTTCTTTTCAGGGGCAATACTCGACAGACTGGAACCTGATGATGGCAGCCTCGCTGGTAGTGATGGCTCCCTGCCTGATCTTCTTCTTTCTGGGACAAAGATTCTTCGTCTCAAGTATTGTGCTTTCAGGACTGAAGGGGTGAGGCTTTCATGAACATAATTTTCAAAAGCCTGCTGATCCTGGCCTGCTTTATTGTCCTGGTGGTCTGGTTGTTTCTCCCCCCCTCCACCACCACCCCTGAGGGAATCACCCTGATTTCCTTTGGCAGTTTCGGGAACCCGGAGCAGGTGAATGTCTACAGGCAGATCGTGGAAATGTTTGAACAGAGCCATCCCTCCATCCATGTCGAGCTGCGGACCCCCAGCAGCGGGGGATACCTGGAAAAATTAAAAACCGAGATGGCGGGACGCACCGCGCCGGATGTAACCTTTATTGATGTTGGATCTTTTTATAGCTTCTCGGACAAGGAAGTGTTCCGTCCACTGACAGAATTCATCGGGGGTGACCCGAATTTCCACCTGGAGGATTTCTTTCCTGCGATCATCCATGCCTTCACATTCAAAGGCGAGGTCTATGCTCTCCCCAAGAGTTGTGGCTCGTTGATCCTGTTCTACAATCAGGATCACTTTGATCAGGTAGGCCTTGCATATCCCGACCGGACCTGGTCCTGGGACACCGTGATCGAGGCTTCCAAAAAACTCAGCCGAGACCTGGATGGGAATGGCCGGATGGATCGTTATGCCCTGGTTCTCACCAATCCCCTTGAGTTGTTGTGGCAGTATGGAGTTGAGGTGCTCTCTCCAGATGGGACTCAATGTACCCTGGACACACCCGAAGCCCGTCAAGCCTGCCAGCTCTCGCGTGACCTGGTGTACCTGCATCATGCTGCTCCGACCGCAAGTGAAATGGGAGCTTTCGGGCTTTCTGCGGGAGGGACCTCGGGTGGGGGGAGAGGAGGTCAGGGGGTAGGCGTTTTCGACCTCTTTCCAATGGAAAGAGCCTCGATGATCATCACCGATCTGGTCCTCTCCATCGCCTACCAGAAGGCCCCCTTTCGCTGGGATGTGGCGGTGCAACCCAAAGGGATCCGTCATGGTGGATATTTGAATGGGGCAGGTTATGCGATGAATTCCCGGACGAAGCATCCCCAGGAAGCCTGGGAGCTGATCAAGTTTCTCTCCGGCCCCGAGGTTCAGACTCTGCGGGCACGTGGTGGCGATTCGCTCCCCTCGATGCCCCGGATCGCCCGTTCCGATGCTTTTTTAGGAAATCCAAAACCACCCCGCAATCGTGAAGCAGTGATCGAACAGGCGGAGTATGCCGTTGCGCCCCCTTACCATCCGCGTTGGCCCAGTATCCTTCAGGAGGTCTCTCTCATGATGGAGGGAATTATGGCTGAGGAGGATCCGGTTCCTGTTGATATCGCCCTGACTGAAACCGTTAAAAAAATTAATCTCATCCTGGCGGGGGAGGATTGATATTCATGGTAGCTTTACAGGAATACCTGGCACTCGATCTGGGAGCCACCAGCGGTAGAGCCTGCCTGGGCGGTTTTGATGGAAACCGTCTTCGAATCCGCGAGATACACCGTTTTCCTAATGGCCCGATCGAGTCCAAAAAATCTCTACGATGGGACTTCCCACGTCTCCTGGTCGAAATTGAAGCCGCACTCCAGAAAGCTGTTACCAAGTCCAGGCAAGTTGTCAGCGTTGGTTGTGATACCTGGGGTCTCGATGTGGGATTCATTAGTCCTTCCGGATCCCTGGTGGAGCTTCCCTACTCTTACCAGGACCTTAGAACGGTCAATATCTTAAACCGATTAGATTCAATTATTCCAAGGGAAGATCTGTTCGCCCGCACAGCGGCTCCCTGTGTGGCGATTTCAACCCTGGGTCAATTGTTGGCCACACAGGACCATCATCCTGAGCTGCTGGCGAAAACTAAAAAACTTCTCTTCATGCCTGACCTGGTCCACCATTACCTGACTGGAGAGGAAATCACGGAGTTTTGTATTGCTTCGACATCCCAAATGACCTCATGGAAAAACAGGGACTGGGATTGGGAAGTGATCGACCGGTTCGGATTCCCGCGTGGACTTTTCCCTCCTATTCGGCCTACCGGGAGCAAGGTTGGCAAGCTGAGGAGCCAACTGGTGGGTCACCTGGGGCTTCCCTTCTGGGATGTATACCAGCCGGCGGGTCATGACACTGCCTTGGCAGTGGCTGCCGCTCCAGTCACATCGGCTTCGGACCTGATCATCAGTTCGGGCACCTGGTCGATGCTCGGAATCCTGGTGGATGAGCCGGTTATATCCTCCGAGGCGGCCCGAATGGTTTGTGGAACTTATGGGATTCCCGGTCCTGGTTGGTGTTTCATGCAGGGGGTGATGGGACTTTGGCTCCTGGAGCGTTTCCGTCATGAGGAAAATGCCGGGCCGGTCGAGGACCTTGTCGAACAGGCAGCGAGAACATCCCAAGCCTGTTGCCTGTTCAATCCCAGAGATCCTGTCTTCAGCCAGTCGAAATCGTTCACTCAGAGTCTGGCTGTGTGGTGCAAGGCCACGAACCAGGTTCTGCCAGGGAGTACAGGAGAGTGGGTGCGATGCATCCTCGAGAGTCTTGCCCTTTTCTGTGACCAAGCTATTCGGAATCTCGCTCGTCTGGCCGGAAGGAAGATCGACCGTGTAGTGATCGTAGGTGGTGGTTCACGAAACCAGCTCCTCAACCAGTTGACTGCCAATGCCACCGGGTTGCCCGTGGTGGTGGGGCCTTCTGAGGCAACCGTGATTGGGAACATCCTGGTCCAGATGGTGGGAAGAGGGGAGTTGGCTTCCTTTGCGGAGATCCGGAAGGTGGTATCGAATTCCTGGCCAGTACAGGTCTATGAGCCTCAGGAACAAGAGGTTTGGAAAAACAGAAAGGGACTTTTTGAATCCCTCGGAAAACCATAACGAAAGGACATCATGAAGAACCCTATCGTGGAATTGGAACAGTGGTTCGATGCGGCGGTACAGGAAATGCAGCCCTTCGATGCCTCGGTCTGGCTCGGATATCCGGCCAGCGGAAGGCGTGCTTACACGACTCCCGCTGAATTAACCGCCGCGCTCCGAGAACAGGGAATATCCGGAGCGCTGGTTTCCCACACCATGGCGGTTTTTCATGACGCCCCAGAGGGGAATCGAGCGCTCGCGGAGGCTTTGGTGGACTTGCCGGAGTGTTATGGGATCATGACCCTGTTGCCGGAAGGGACAGGGGAATTCGACAACCTGGCAAAATCAGTGGAGGAATACCTCTCCTCCCGTATGAGGGTTGCGCGTCTTTTTCCTCGTGATCATCGTTACACGCTACGTGGTCCCGGAATCCCCAAGCTGCTGGAGATGCTCCAGTCCCTCGGTATTCCCCTTTTCATCCCAATCGGACAAACCAGCTGGGATGAGATCGCTGCTCTGGCCAGGAGTTACCCGCATTTGGCGGTGCTGGTGGAGGGAGTTGGCCACCATGAGTTCCTCAATGTGCGAGGTTGCCTTCCCTGGCTTGAGTCAGTTCCCAACCTGCTGGTGACCACTCACAACCAGTTCCTCTGTGGGGGTCTGGAACTCATGGTGGAGAGACTCGGTGCGGAGAGGATTCTGTTCTCCTCGAACCAGCCGGTGGATGATCCCTCGGCGGGTCTTTCGCTGCTGGCTTGCGGACAGATCTCTCAGGAAGCTCGCGATCAGATCGCCCATGGCAATGCTCACCGTTTGATTGACAAGACCGGGAAGGGAGGTTACTTCGCATGATCATGCCCTTCATCATCGATGCCCATACCCATATTGGCTTTACTCAGGGATTCCGTGCACGCTTTACCTCGGTTGAGGATTTTGTTCACCTCATGGATGTCACCCGGACAGAAATTTCGATAGTCATTTCTATGCCGCTTTTGGCACGTCAATTCGAACTCGGTTATCGTGAAGCCCGCGAGGCTTTGGACAAGTACCCTGATCGTCTGCGAGCTTACACCGTGTTTGATCCGAACTGGCCGGATGTCACCCTCCAACTGATTCAGAGGCATCAGTTTGAGCCGGGATTTGTGGGGATCAAGATTCATCCCGCCATCCATGCGGTTGCCCCTGAGGATCCACGTTACCGGGACCTGTGGGACTATGCGGATGAAAACCATCTGGTGGTCCTTACCCACAGTTGGAGTCCGGATCCCGCCAAACCCACCCAGAACCTCTCCACACCGGATCGGTTCGGTCCAGTTCTGGAAAGCCACCCGAACCTGCATCTTATTCTTGGTCACGCGGGTGGACGCGAGGAAGGCAAACAGATGGCGGTCGAGGTCATGAAGAAGTGCCCCAATTGCTGGGCGGATATCTCTGGTGACAGTTTCACTTCCGGGCAGCTGGAATGGATGGCCGCTGAGGCGGGAATTGACCGTATTCTTTATGGTACCGACTCAAACTGGATTGAACCGCGTTACCTCTTGGGACATGTGCTCAAGTCGGGGCTCTCAGTTGAAGAACGCCTCAGGATCTTCCGGCTGAATGCACTCGACGTGTTTGGGGAGAGGCTTGGACTGAAAGAGGTATAGGAGGAATTGAAATCGTGTTGAAACACCTTATCAATCACCCCCCACGAATCGCCGTGTTGGGGACTTACTTGGCCCTCTATGATACCGCCTTTCCAGGCTACCGGAGCCAAGTCCTCGAGATCGCCGAAAAAACCCTTGCTCCACTCAAGCCTGATATTCAGGTGGCAACGCTGGGGATGGGAACTTCACCTGCGGAGACAGCGGCCTTTCTGGGGGAGGCCGAACGAGCCGGTGTCGATGCTGTCCTGATCATGAGCCTGGGATACACGAACAGTCTTTCAGTTGCCCAGCCTCTCATTGAAACCTCTCTGCCGTTGGTGTTCTTCAACACCCAGGTGACTGAAGAGGTGACACCATCCTTTAATGACAAAGACCTGCTTCACAACCATGGGATGCAGGGAGTTCAAGACATCACCTGTGTTTTGGTCCGGGCGGGAAGGTCTTTCGGGATTGTGACTGGTCTGGTCAGCCAGGAGGACACCCGTGCGCAGCTGACCGATGAACTGATTGCCTGGCGGGCCTATCACCAGATCCACAGGAGCCATGTTGCCTTGCTGGGAGATCCGATGCCCGGGATGGGAGACTCCATGTTTGATTGGGATGAGGCCCGGAAAGTCTTTGGAATGCAGGCTCACTCACTTTCTCCCGCCCTCCTGGCTGAAGCATCGCGTGAAGTTCCTGCGTGGGAATTGGAGGTGGCCCGTGAACTGGACCTCCAGCATTTCGATATCGATCCTGAGCTGACAAAAGAAGATCATCTGCGCTCCCTCCGTTTGGAGGCTGGTTTACGGCGTATCGTGGAGGAGCGTTCTCTGGCCGGTCTGACGCTCAGTTTTGACACCATCGCCAGGCATCCTGGAATCGAGACCATCCCATTCCTGGGGATCATCAAGCTCATGGCCGAGGGGATGGCCTATGGCGGAGAGGGAGACCTTTTTGTCACGGCTGCTGGAGCCATGGCGGGACGTTTGTGTGGCGATGTGACCTTTACCGAGATGTACACCATGGATTTCAAAAACAATGCTGTCTTGAATTCCCACATGGCCGAATGCAACTGGAAGATGGCACGCAAAGATCGCAAACCCAGACTGGTACGCCGCCAATTCAGCCTGGCCGAAAGTGCCCCTTTCGCCTTCCTCCATTTCGCCTTGGAACCTGGTGAAATCACCCTGTCTGACTTAACCACTACCTCGGAGGGACGTTTCCACTTCATCACGATGGAGTGCCGTGTGGCGGACTTCCCGGCAACGCTGGGTCTCGACCGTCCGAACTTCAAGATTTCTTTTGTACGCGATATCCGTGAAGTGGTGACGGAATACAGCCGACTCGGTGGTTCACATCACCTCAACCTGATGTATGGACATCATGCACGCCGATTCAGACTTCTGGCTGAACACTTTGGATGTGTTTACACCCACATCGATACAGGCAGCGCGGGATAAAAAGAGTCTTTCTACGCCAGTTCCACACGGATCCCCGCCTGAATCAGTTCCTCCATCACTTGCTTATCCAATTCGCTATCAGAGATCAGGAGATCCACCTGATCGATTGGACAAATCCAGGCGAAGGCACGTTTTTGCGCCTTGCTGTGGTCAGCGGCCACAATGGATTGCTTGGCAATCCTGATGGAGGACTGAACTACCTCAGCCTCGCTGGTATCACTTGCGCTCAATCCATGTTGAGTGTGAAACCCATCCACCGACAGGAATGCAATATCTACAGAGAAATGAGACAATGTGTTCACAAGGGTTGGGCCTACCAGGTCCTGGCTCTTGGGACGGTAGCAGCCGCCAGGAAGGTAAACCTTGATCCCTGGACAGGGAGCCAGCTCCTGGACTATCGGTAAGGCGTTGGTCACCACGGTAAGATCATTCAAATGCTTGAGATTCAAGGCAATCTGAAGCGTGGTGGTGCCTGAGTCCAGCAGGATGCTGTCGCCTGGTTTGACCAGACTGGCGGCATAGGCCCCGATCCGTTTCTTGGCCTTGACATTCTTGGACAGGCGCTCGTTGTAAGAGAACTCGAACTGGGTTGAAGTGGTAATCAAGGCTCCCCCATAGGTTTTTACGAGATGGCCCTGACTTTCAAGTTTGGTGAGGTCTCTGCGTATAGTGGCTTCCGAGGCATCGAACTTCTGCGCCAGTTGTGCGACAGTTCCTTTTTTTTCCTGTTTCAGAAAAGCAAGAATGGCGGCTTGACGGCTTTGCTCGATTAATCCCATCCGGTCTTCCTCCCCACATCAGTTTCCAAATCTGTCCTATGGTCAAGAATCCTTAGTATTCTCACACTTTCCAACACCAATGTCAGGATACCTTCTGCGTTGATAAAGCGGTCATGGGGAACATTTTGCTTGACTATTCGGTCGTAATCAATCATAAATACGCACAAATGAAAACAAAAATCGCAACTTTTATTCTTTTGGCAGGCCTCTTGTCCCTCTCCACATTCCTGGGGTATCCGGAGGATGGTCCCGTGAAACTGAATTCCTTCATCCAAACAGTCTGGGAAAAGGGGGAGATCACCTCCCTGCGGTTTGATGCCACCGGAACCGGGTATTTTGGTCCTGAAACAATCGCCCCAGGGGGTTCTCTCAAAGGTGTCAAGTTTGGTCAGCCCGAAGGCAACAAGCTGGTTCTCGAACCCACAGGAGGGGATGTGACATGGGATCTGCCCTTTGTCCGGGGTGGATATTACGACGCGGACTGGCATGTTAATTACCCCTTCAGCAAGAGTACGGCAAATCCTGTTCCCCTGTCGCTCCCCATTCGTAAGTTTGTCACTTGTGCGGGGCAGGTGGTTTTTATCGAACATTTCAAAAGGCTCCCTGAAGGACCATATTTCCTGTTTCTGAACATCACAGGTCAGAATCAGCTCCTGATGTGTGGTGATCACAACCTGAACTATGACCTCAAAGTAACTTTTCCTGGACAGGATACATTGAACTACAGCATCTCGGAGAACAGCATCCGCCTCATCAGCCGTCCTCCCTCTGGTCCGGTGGTAATCGAGGTAATTCCCCGGGGTTCCGAACACCTGCCCGGGGAGTGCCTGATTCATCCCGCGGCGAAATTCACCCCGGATTTCCTGGCCATGTATGAACCCACGGGGAAACTCCTGTCAGCCAGCAGCCTCCTGACGGACCTTCTTCAAATGGGAATCTATTGGAATCCTCGGATCACAGGGGGTGGCGAATGGGGGCTCAATGCGGTTGAAACCCACCAGTTCGATGACCCGCGATCCTGGTATGCCAAGGCCATGCGGGGCATCCTTTTTGAGCAGCTGGGATTGATAGGCTATGACCGCATGGGGCATTTTGGAATGTACTTTGCTTGGGGAAGGCTCCCCGATTATGGAGCCGGGGCCTTGTTGAATCTGCCTGAAAACAATGCCAATGTCGACATGCGCGCCATTCACATCACCTCGCAGCTGGTCCAACAGATTGCCACTTATGTCCTTCATTCGGGCAATGAGGCCTTCCTGAAAGCACGCCGTTCCCGTTGGGTCTCTACCGATGGAGCTGAAACACAACCCCTGAATGGTCTGAATCCGCAGGCAAGGGATTATGTCCTTCCCTCTGGAGATGTTCGTTTGGATGCCAAGAAACCCACAGAGATATTCACATTGGGCCAGATATTCAAACCTTCCGCTCCTTTCAGGACAGTCTCTGTGAGGCTGGGCCTGGATGGCAGGGAAGCGGGTTCGGGAATTCTGACCTTGTGGAAGGGATTTCGTGGAGAAAAGATTGCGGAGCAGGAGTTTACCCTGCAACCGGGGGAGTCCGATAAGACCATCAGCCTGGTAGTCAATACAGAGCTTCCCGCCGGTGAGTACCATGTAGAGGTCCTGGACAAGCGTAGCCTTGAGGGACGCTATTTCGGACCCGGCATCTTCTGGTTCACTGATTGTGATTCAACGGATACCAGGGGGGGAGCCACTATCGGACCTCTTGCGGGCTCCACCGTGTATGACCGCCTGAAGCTGCTCTTTGATTACACCTATCATTTTACTGGTCCAATCAAGGAGAACCTTTCCTATTACCAGAACGATCCCGAGTACAATATCCCGGATCACAAGTCTGGACGTCACGCTGTTGGAACCACTAACACCTACTGGGAATCTCCCGGCGGTGGTTACGAGTCAGTTACGAGCCTCTGGTACAATGCCGCCTGCAACGCTATGGGAGAAATGGCTGAGTTACTCGGAAACGATCAGGAGGCAAGCCATTACCGCAGCCTCCGCAAACTGGCCGACCAGGCATATGACGCCCGTTATTGGCGATCCTTTGAAGAGAATGGCAAAACATTTTCCCGTTACGTCGGTTGTATCGATTGGGATGGAGTCACTCATGATTACGGCTTCACCTACTACAATCTGGAGGCGGCCTATCGGGGAATTCCCTCGCGAGACAAGATTCTCCAGATTTTGTGGTGGCTGGATCGAGGCTTTTTCAGCCCGGATGGAGGCAAGACCTGGAAGCCGCATATTTACTCAATCTGGGACATCGCCCCCCCCTTCAACACCATCGAAAATGTGACTTGGATGAATGTCACTGGCACACTTCCATTTATGGAGGTCCTGACGAATGGCGGAACACGTCTCAATATCTCTGGACTGGATCTGGTTCTGAGAGCCAGACACCTTTCGGTCGACAACATGCACGAACGTAACACCCGGATCCTGGGACGTTTCGCCAGTCCCGACCGTCTGACTGGAGGCCGTGACTTCGATGACCCCGGGGGACGTGGACGTTGGCATTTTGGTGCACCCTACAATGATCGCGCGGATATCGAGGGATTCCGTGAGATCTTCCCACCCAATGGAGTTCTTGCCTCTTTTCAACCTCTTGCTTACCTGGGGATGGAACCTTCTGCAAAAGGGCTCTGGCTGAAACCGGGCGTACCCTCAGACCTGGAACGCTATACTTTCAGTGGATTTGCATACCATGGTGCCATGTTTGACTTTGAAGCCGTGGCTGAACGCAACAACGTGGAGACCTCGGCTTATGCAACGCCTGAGGATGGAGTTTTTCTTTTTACTCCTGCAGCGAGGTTCAACAAGGTGGGTGTTCAAGCCCAGGTTATCCCCTATCTGATCAGACGGGATGCTCAAATCAGTCTTTCTCTTGATGAAGAAGCCCCAGAAGGCTGGAAGGAAATAGCGGTCAACTGGTACAACCATGTCCGCGATGGCCAATGGGTTTGGGTGCGTACAGACCGCTGGCTTGAGGGTGGTAAACAATACCGCCTCCGGATCCATGACATCGCCACTTCCGAGGGTGAGTCGCTGACTCTCAAGCAAGGTTCAAGTGAGTCCGCTGCATTGCGCCTTGCTGCTGAATCTGTAAGGCTCAGCATCCAGGAACAATACAATCCATCTGACAAGAAATTCATATTGGCTGACGGGACAGGCGGTAACCAGGTCATTGAAAAGAATCCCGCAGGCACCCTGGAATGTCTTTTTGAGCCGGGTCAGCGGATGCTCCTGACTGAGAGGTGAATCATTTGCGTCTGCTCCATGGTCTTACTGTGCTGGCCGGGCTGGCTTTCTTTGGTTGGGTAGAGTTGTCTATTGCACAACCCACACCGACTCCGACACCCAGTGGTACCATTTACGAGAATGGCTTTTTTTCGCTTCGCAAAGAGGGAACCAGGATTGTTTCACTCAGAGTGGATGGCAATGGGACAGGCCAGTATGGGATTGAGATCATTGCCTCAGGTGGCTATCTCGGGCCAGCGGGAACCATTTCCCTTGTCACTCGAACCCTGATTGTGAACAGCACCAGCAGCCCTGGGTTCGTTCTGTCGTTCCCATTTGTCAGAGCGGGTTACTATGATGCGGACACTCACCTCAATTATCCGCATGATCGTGACACGCTTGGATTTACCTCACTCGTGCTCCCATTCCGGGAGCTGGTAGGCAGCAGCGGGAATGTGGTTCGGATTGAACATTTCAAACGGCTGCCGCTTGGACGCTACTACCTTCCCATCAACATCGATGATGGGGGAAAACTCCTGATGCGTTCAGATATCTCCCAGAATTGGGATATCGAAACCCTTTGGCCCGGGCAGAAACAGCTCACCTATGATGTGAGAGAAGATCTGGTTCATTTGATCAGTGGGGCGCTTAATGCCCCTTTTCAGATGACGGTTCTGCCACGAGGACAATATGATTCACCCGGGGGGGCACCCCTGTTACCGAATGTTTCATTCTATCCCGATGAAACCATCACCTATGAACCGACCGGGAAATCAATTTCGTTGAGCCGCTTGATGACTGAATTCATGCGTCAGGGCATCTACTGGGCTCCCTCGATTACGGCGGGGGGAGATTGGGTGATTGGCGCAGTGGAAAGCCACCTGTTTGATGATCCTCGTTCCTGGTACCTCAGGCGACTGCGACAGGACCTTCTGCAATACCTCGGAAACATCGGATATGACCGTTTTGAACACTTTGGTTACCTTTATCCTTGGGGAAGGTACCCCGACTATGGGGCGGGAGGGCTTCTGAATGTCCCACCGGGGAATGCCCCCTGGGATATGCGTGCCTTGCACCTGTGTGGTCTGTGGATTCATTGCCTGGCCGAATATGTTTTAGCAACTGGTGACCTGGATTTTCTGCATTCCAAACGCACACGCTGGGTCAGTACGAACGGTCCCGAATCCCAACCTGTCTGCGGAGGCGCCGCCACTTCTTTTGATTATGTGTTGAGCTCGGGTGATGTCCGTCTTGATGGCAAGGCACCTGTTCTCAAGCATTCTCTGGGACAGGAATTCACCACACAGGCCTCCTTCTCGATAGTTAAAGCACGTTTGGCCAATCCCTCTTTGTCCGAGGCCAACCATGGAAAGTTGATACTTCGTGGTCACCGTGAAGGCCAGGTGATCGCTCAGACCAGTTTCAGCCTCTCGGCGAACCTTTCCCAGGAGGTGTCACTCCAGCTCAACAGCACTCTTCCACCTGGAAAGTACTACCTGGAAGTCAAAGATGATGACAGCGGTTCGCGCTACTTCGGACCAGGGGTGGGTTGGTGGACTGAGACCGAGGGGAGTTATAGTGGAGGTGATGCTTATTCAGGTCCGATGCGCTGTACCGTAATCGATGCCCTCCAGACACTGTTTGCTTATATGCGCGATCACATGGGTGCGGGCCAGCAGAATATCATTTACTACAGAAATGATCCTCAATACAATATCCCCAATCACAAATCGGGAAGGAATGGAGTCTGTACGACTACCTCCTATTGGGAAGGAGCTGGCGGTGGATATGATGCCTTTGAGAGCATCTGGTATCCGGCGGCATGTTCCGCAATGGCTGAACTCGCTGATTTACTGGGCGATTCCGGTTCAGCGGAAGAGTACCGTGACCTGCGTGCCCAGGCGGACATTGCCTTCAATTCCCGTTACTGGGGATCTTTCTCCGATGGTGGAACTGTATATCAACGTTATCACGCCTGCGAAGACTGGAGTGGTGTTAAACATGACTTCGGATTCAGCTATGTCAACCTGGAAGCTGCCTCGCGGGGGATTTCTTCAGCCACACAGGCGCGCCAGATTCTCACATGGCTGGACCGGGGACGATGGAGTTCGAACAGTGGTGCTACCTGGAACAAGGGGATCTATTCCCTCTGGGAGGTAGCACCCCCCTACAATACCCGTTCCAACTCCACCTGGTTGAATGTCACTGGAACCCTCCCCTTTCTGGAGGTCCTCACCAATGGAGGAACACGTCTGGATGTGGCTGCGCGGGATCTCCATGTCCGTGCCGAGAACCTCTCCATCGACAATGCTCATGAACGAAACCTGAGGATTCTCTCACGCTATGCAAGCCCGGACCGCCTGACTGGTGGACGGACCATCAACGATCCCGGTGGACGTGGCCGTTGGCAGTTCCTGGGGCCTGCCAATAACAATCTCGACTTTGAAGGATTCCGTGAAATCTTCACCAGCAACAGCATCCTCGGTTCCTGGCAGCCAGTGGTTTACCTCGGATTACGTCACACAGCCCAGGGACTGCGTCTGAAACCACGGGTTCCCAGCGGTCATTCAATGATCCGTTTTGGTCACATCGGCTATTGGGGGGCTGTTTTCGACATTACCGCGGAGTCTCATCTGCAGCCGGTTCTGGAAAATTCTGCCGGAACCGATTCTTTCCCACTTACGATGGATGGATCGGCAGGTCAAACCTTCATTCCTGATGAATCTTTCAACCGAGTGGGACTCCTTGTGGGAGTCTCTCCCGGTCTTCAGAAAACCGGGAACCAGGTTGGTCTGCTGCTGGAAAGACAGTCAGGTGTTGCCTGGAATACCATCGCTGAAAACTGGTACAACCATGTTCAGGATGGACAATGGATCTGGATTTCGACCGATCAGGTCCTCCCGGGTGGAGTTCAATACCGAGTGCGAGTCTATAATGTCTCTCCTGATACAGGGGAGACTCTTTCCCTGGCATACAATCCCAGTGACATCTTCCCCTCGGGGTATGCTTTTGAGGGTGAACAATCCAAGGGAACTCTCACGGGTGATTTTGCAATCCAGGTGACGTTGGAGAAAATAAGCCTGGTTGTCCAGGCTGTGCTCAATCCCGGGGAGATCCTCTTCGGTCTTGCCAAGGGGGGTGGCCCGGTAGCTGGGAGCATGGAAGTGATTCTTGACCCCGGGGAGGAAGCTCTCCTGATTCCTGATCCGGAATCAACTCCCCCTCCAACCAGTGGGATTCAGGCTTGGAGATTGTATGACCAGATGGGTCCCTGATTCAGAAGGATCTCAACGGGTCATATTCCATCCTGGCCTGGTTTTTATCCATCGCGATCACCACCCACAGATCCCCGCAGCTGACAGTTCCGTTGGTTGGATCATAGGGTAATGCCTTGCCACTCCAGGCGGGACAACCACCGGTTGCTACACCTCCCAGTTGACGATGTCCCGCCACCCGGTCTGGACCAGATACGAAATAGGCCGCCAGTCGAATGTATTTCGGGTCATCAGTTCCCCCGGTTCCAAAGTATCTTGTGTCATAACCCACGGGAACAGATCCATCCGACCAGATATCCACCAGCGCGGCGGGAATCACAAATTTGATGGGAGTGGTGAGAGGGCAGTGCATGTCGGGGGCATAATAAGTTCTTTGCATATCCCCAACAGCGGTGGCGCCATCGCCAACGAAGGAAAGCCCCCCCTTCGAGCGGATGATCGGAGGATTGAGGGGGCAGGGAACATTCAGAACAGGACTGTTTTTATTCCGGGTCCGGATCTTGACCGGTTGGGGATCGTTGTAATCAGCATAAACATAGTTGAATGTGGCCTGGTGAGAGATGGCGCCTGTCTCAATCGAACGCAGGTTCGCTTTAGCTCTTCCCACCCTGGCGCGTTCCTGGGCGGCCAGGAAATTGGGTAAAGCAATGGAAATCAGGATGAGGATGATAGCAATGACGATCAGCAATTCGATGAGTGTAAAACCATTGTTGTCACGATCTTTCCGCACAATCCACACCTCCTCTCCCCCTGGAGGGGGAGGTCAGTCTTCCTGAGGGATGAAGCGACCAGACATATTCACGGTATCGCATTCCGTTTTCGTGTCAATCACATTGTTACTTGCCGGGTAAGGATCGGTCGGTTCCGGCCGATCCCTTCCTGCAGCTCCTCTTCATTTTGTGATCCCTTCGCGTGTAACCTGTCAGACTCTGATCGACAAGGATCAATCCCATGAAATCAACTCGAATATTTGTTGTTGCCATAATCCTTCTCCTCACCCTCCCGACGGGCTGGGCAGAACCTTCCATACGTGAAGCCGGTTCGAAGAAATGGGAAAGTGACATCAAGGCCTTTGAAGAAAGCGATCGTGCCCAACCACCACAGCCAGGCGGGGTGCTTTTCGTGGGAAGCTCCTCCATCCGGATGTGGAAGTCACTGGCTGAGGATTTCCCCGAGGATAGGCCCATCAATCGTGGCTTCGGTGGTTGTGAGATGGCCGATGTCCTATTCTATGCGGACCGGATCATCCTCCCTTACCGTCCCCGTAAGATTTTCGTTTATGCGGGAGATAATGACCTGGCCAATGGGAAGACACCGGAACAGGTGCTGGTGGATTTCAAACTGCTGACCAACAAGATCCACCAGGCCCTTCCGGAAACACGGATAGTTTTCATCGCGGTCAAACCCAGTCCCTCGCGCTGGAACCTTGTGGAAAAGGTTCGGGCCGTAAATGAAGGCGCGAAAAATCTTTCAACTACAGATGGCAAAATATCTTTTGCTGACATCTTCACACCCATGCTGGGTACAGATGGAACCCCCCGTAAGGAGCTTTTCCTGGAAGATAATCTGCATCTCAATTCGCAGGGATATGCATTGTGGAAGGATGTTCTGAAACCATTTGTCGATCAGCAATGAGAACAAGAAACATGATGTGGAGTGGCGAATTTATTCGCCTTGGTAACACGAAGAAGTGGAGTCATTAGTATGTGTGACACAGGGCGAATAAATTCGCTACTCCGGTTCTTTTTCAGCTATCTCCCCATCATCCACAACAAAGTTATTGTTAGATCCCTTTTCCCGTTTCTGATCTGGTCGATACCGGCCTTCTGTTCCACTGAGGTCATCTCTGGCCAGCCCATGGCAGCCACCAGTGTTACCTCCGGATCTTCCTCCCATCTTCGCATTGGTTTACTGCGTGGGATTCCCGCCAAGTGGGATCTTGATGCCAACTACAATGTTTTCCTGGACATGCTGAAAATCGCAGTCGGTGAAAGGGTGGATGTCTTCATCACTCCTGAGTGCTGGCTGGATGGCTATGCCGCTCCCGATCCCGTCTCAACACCAGAAAAACTGCGTGGGATTGCCCAGGATTTACGGACAAGCTCCTATCTTTCTCAGGTGGCCGAAGAGGCGAAGAAGAACCGCATGTATATCTGTTTCGGTTTCAGCTCGATCGAAGATGGAAAGCTGTTCAACAGCGCTGGCCTTTGGGATCGTGAAGGACAGCTCCTGGGTGTGTACCATAAAACCCACCTTCAGACCCATGACTTACAGTATTCCTATGGTGAATCATTGCCTGTTTTCCCAACTGAATATGGACCTCTCGGAATCATGATTTGTGCAGACCGCCGTTGGCCCGAAACCGCACGTGTTCTGCGGCTCCAGGGTGCAAAACTCATTCTTAATCCCACCTATGGCATGTGTGGTGAGAGCAACGAGATGTGGATGCGGACACGAGGGTATGAAAACCAGTGCTTTATCGCCTTCACCCACCCCAAGGTAAGTCTGGTGGTGAATCCGGATGGAAAAGTTGCCGCCAAATCGGACGAACCCGGTCCTGCGGTCCTTACCTGCGATATCGACCTCTCCGAAGCTACTGAGGATAACCATCTCAAAGATCGCCGTCCTGAATTGTACCAGATCCTGAGTGTGCCCAGTTCGGAGCTGCCCATCTACAAGCGATAAATCCCTTTTTCAACCATCTTGTTTCTTCCGTGGGATTCTTACCTCAAGACTCTTGAGAAGACCATCCCGGATGGGTTGTACTGAGGGGTCATCGATCAGGTTCTTCGTCTCCCCGGGATCCTCAGAAAGATGATAGAGTTCATCCTTGCCAGTATTCTTGCGGTCTATGATCAGCTTCCACTCAGGGGTCCGGTACATCTCCAATCCCGCTGTAGTGTAGTGATGCTGGTAGTATTCCCCATACAGGGAGTCATCCCACTCGATGGGCTTTCCCTCCAGGAGTGGCATGAAGTTCCTTCCACGGATACTTTCTTCTGTTGCACTGGGGACTCCGGCAAGAGCCAGCAGAGTAGGGAACCAGTCGAGGAATGAGATCGTGTGTGAAATTGTGGTCTTCTCGGGGAGTCTCCCTGTCCAGCGGATTGCAGTGGGGACACGCAACGAGTGGTCATACATATTGGGACGTTGAAGGCGGGGATCATCTCCTTTGAGACCACGTGTCGCCAGGGTGATCCAATGTCCATTACCCTTGTGCCAGATACCGTTGTGTCCAATGTTGTAGCCATTGTCACTGGTGAATACCACTACCGTGTTCTGGTTCATTCCACCTTTTTCGAGAGTCTCCAGAATCCGTCCCACATTACGATCCACACTAGTCACACTTCCAAGGTACTCCCGGGTTCTTCTCTTGACACTCTCAATGTCAAGGTCTGGGAATGAAGGGTTCGGAATGATCGGATCCATTCCCTGGTAGTGATGAGTGTCAACCTCCTGCGCGGGTAACCAGGGCGCATGGGGAGCACGCAGATGGAGGCAGAGGAGGAATGGCTGAGTGCTCTCCCTTCCAGATAGGAAATCAACTGCCAGACCTGTGAGGATATCATCGGTGAAACCTTTGAATTCCTGGGTGGCGTCCTCGATAATCAGCGCGGGATTTTCGACCACCACTCCGCCAGCAAGAAACCCCTTGAAGTGGTCAAAGCCATGATGTCGCGGGTGGTAGCGCTCCTCAGTCCCAAGATGCCACTTCCCGATCAGGCAGGTTTCATAGCCATTCTGTTGAAGGACTTCCGGCCAGGTGGTAAATGAGGAATCCAGACCTGTCTGAGGTTCCACTTTGGGATTGATCCAGTCCGTGATCCCCAGTTCCGAACCATACCGGCTGGTCATCAGGCAAGCACGCGAGGGAGAACAAACCGGGGTGGTGACAAAGCAATTTGAGAGCACCACTGACTGGTCGAAGAAACCATCCAGGTTGGGAGTATAGGCCTGATGATTGCCCAGTGACCTGATAGTCCAGGCCGCCTGATCATCGGTCAGGATGAAGACAATATTGGGATGACTGGCCGCCAGTGCCGGAAGTGTGGTGACAAAAACCTCAAAAAGAAAAAAAAACACAAAGAGAGCGATCATCATCTCCATGATCCCCATTCTTTCGAGATGGAGACCATCCTATCATTCGTATCCTTGGCTGTGGAGCATTTATTTGTGAACCAAGGAGCCTGTCTTTTTCCATGAAGATCCCCTTTCTTTGGACCAATGATGACATCGCCCAGAACCTTTCGATGGAAATGCGCCGTCAGCTCGATTTCCTCAACCGCTGGAACCTTAAGGGTTCCTTCTGCGTGGTGCCTTGCCTGGGAGGACATCCCATTACCGGGGATCCCAAGATCATCGAGCTGTTGAAAGAGGCGGAGGCGGATGGACATGAGCTGGTCCATCACAGCACGACTCACCAGTGCGAGGAAAATGGGTTGATGGATATCCGGATGCTTGATTACCTTCCGGCACGGGAGAAGTGGCGTTATGCCCATATGCGTTTCCCCTATGAACGTCTCTGGACCTACAAGGCGATCCATGACCAGATCCGCTGGGGACTCGATGTCTGGTTGATGGCTTTTGGACATCAATCGACCGGCTACCGTCCAGGGTGTGGTTCATTCTGTGGTCCCATGTACCAGGTCATCGAGGATCTCGGATTCAAATGGTGCTCTGGCAGGATGGCTTCTTTCACTGGCTGGCAGTGGAGTGCGGGACATCTGGATTACCCGGAGGAAGTGGATGGACCGGTACATCCCTATTGGATCGGGAGGGTCCTGGAAATTCCGATTTTCGATGACATCGCTTTCCGGGTACCCGTGCGCAAGGTGGAGGATTTTGTTCGATATGGAAAAAGAAGTTGGGACCGTTGTATGCAGGAAGGGTGGCCTTTTGTTTTGTGCAGTCATTATCATGGTCTTCAGTACAATCAGGACAGTGGCTACCGGGTGCATGAAGCGGTGCTGGACTATATTTTCTCTACCGGCCAGGCCGAGCCTATGACGCTCAGTCAATACTATGCTCGTGTAGTTTCCGGAGAGTTCCCCATCGCGGCGGCCGAGGAAACTCCACCGGATGCGAATCAGATCCCGGACTGGCATGTGTGGGGAAGGAAAACACAGAGTGAGTCATAATGATACTCTTTTAATATTTCAGTTTGTGGTCTCAAATTCTTGCCATCTGGGTAGACGAACCAGCAGCATTTCATAAACCATCTGAGAGGTTTCGGCGGGCCCCGACTGCCTCGCAGCGGAAATTTCATCCCGCCGTATGGGATCGGTCACTTCCACCCAGGCGACCGTGTAAATATGATCATCCGCCCCGATGGCAATGCTTTCGGCGAAGAAAACTCTCCTCTGGTCCCTGGAAAGAACAGGACCATGATTGATTAAACGGTGCCTGTCAATTTCGTATGTCAGCAGATAAAGCCCTGATTGAACCGGGGGGCGCCCTTCAATCTCGACAGCGGGGCCATGCGCAAGGTAATAGAGGGTGTTGTTGGGACCGAGCATGAAACCGAGTTGACTGATCTCCGGATTTCTCGGCATCTTTTGGTAGGCTTCCGGACGCATTTCGGTAACTGCTCGGAGATAATTTGCAGAAGGGATGAACTCAAACAAGGTCGTGGTTTCCCAAAGAATCCCCCAGAAGCTTTGAGTGGTTGGATTCCAGGCGATCGACCTCCAGTTGTTTTGGAAATCTCCCTTCTTGGTCTCCTCTGAAGCTTGAGAGAAAGGCAGACGTGAAAGATCGAGACCGTCAATGAAGGAGACACGCCTCCCAGAGGAGGCGTCATATTTCCAAATCTTTCCATCCATGGTGGAACCATAGACCCTACCAGAAGGGTCGACACCCAGTGTTCGACAGATCCGGTCCCATTCCTCCGGGTGATTCCCCCATTCCCCCCTTCCTTGAACCGCACCCCAACAGTGAAGGGCCTTCGGACCGATATCGTACGAGACAAGCATTCCGGATGGCCAGGTGAGTCCATACAGTACTTCATTTTCAGTGTCCATGGCCATGGTGATGATACCTTCTCCTGGCATCACCCTGGCCAGCTCTTCGAATTGACCGGTCTTGAGATCATAACTCAAGAATCGTCCGCCACTGTAAGGAATCCTGGATCCGGAATCCAAATCAGGAAGATCGCCATGGTAAAATGAAGTGTGCGTAGCGAACCACACCTTGCCCTTGTGCTCAACCAGGGGAGTGTGCACCTTACCCTGCGGGATGTGGGTTGTGGCGGGTTCGTGAAGTACCTCGTCGAGTTTGCCTGCCAGGCTCATGGACTCGGTCTTGGGATCGAAAATGCAGTAGCGGCAGCCATACTTGCTGTTGTGAGTGCCCACCACGAAATGCAGGGTGCCGTCCGAAACCGCAGCAAGCGCATTATAATTGCTGTCACCCTGATCGAATGATGGAAAGAACAGGTCTGCCTGGATGAGTTGAGGAACCTCCTTGAGAGGGATAGTTTTCTTTATGGGAATGGTAGCGATTTGAGAGAAACACACCCACGTGCTGGTGAGGAGAATCAAACCAGGGAAAGCACGTTGCATGCATTGCATGAATGACACCTCCATTCAAATTGTATGTGTCTGTGACTGTTAACGCGGTTCGTATACTGCCAGGCCTACCCCCTTGGAGCGCCGATAGAGGATATGCAGGCGGTCCTGGTTGTCCACCGCCGTTGGATTATCTCCGCGTTCATCATCCCACAACGGGATGGTTGTGATCAGATCACCCTGGTTGTTGAATTTCATCAATCGAGCTGGTTTGGGTTCCGGATGGACTGAATTGTGGACAATTCCCGCGGAGTCACGGACTACAAGATAGACATTGCCCCAACGGTCACCCGAAAGGCTGGTCTGGATGACTGGTCCATCAGGTGGATCGGGATGTGCAAAGGCTATCAGAAAATCCCCCTGGCTTGTGAACTTCTGGCAGGGACCATAATAGGAAGAGACGAAGACATCGGAGTTTTTGTCAACAAAGAGTCCATAGGGTTCATTGAATCGACCGGGCAGTGTTCCATCCTTTTCCCAGGCTTCGAGGAAACTGCCATCAAGTCCATAGATGTTCACCCGCATGTTGTCAACATCCGCCACCAGCAACCGTTTGTCCGGACTGATTGCCATCCCACGCACCTCCATCACTTTTCCCGGGCCAATCCCCTTTTGGGCAAATGCATGTAAAAGAGTTCCATCCGGATTGAAAACCTGCAGTCGTGGCGGTCCGGTCCTCAAGTCACTCACATAAATTGAACCGGTGCTGTCCAGCACAAGACTACGGGGAGTATCCAGGTTCCCCATCTTGTTGCCGGAACCCAGGGTTATCGTCCCCAGCATTTCCCCCTTGGGGGAGTAACGAAACACCTGTGATTTGCTGGCATCGGATATCAGCAGATTTCCATTCTTTTCGATGGCAAGACCGGAAGGCTCTTTCAGGTTTCCTGATCCATCAACAGGTTCATCCCACTGTGAGACCATTTCATAGGATGGTTCTTCATCCCCGATGAGAACTGTTGCCCAGAGATATGGATTAGCGGCCCCACCCACCTGAGCGCAGATATGAATTTCGTTGGGGGAATGGGGCGCTTGGGGGGCATGGTATCTGCCTTGCTTGTCTATCGTTCCAATCTCCACGTTTCCCCCAGGGATGTCATTCACTGCCCAAAGGACTTTTTCAGCAACAACCGCTGCTTCCAGGCGTTGTGGGCCAAGCACCACCTTGAATTGACACTCAGATCCCGGGACCAGCCTGATAATAGAAGGGGAAATTGTAGCACGGGGCAGGGAAGCTGGCTTCGATGGACCGGCAACCAGAGATCGCGATGGAATCATGTGGAGGCATATAAGAAAAGCAACAACCCGGAAAGTAGTTGGATGATACACTCGGTTCACTCTCCCTTCCCATCTCCAATTCGTCATTCCCGCGAAGGCGGGAATCCATGGTGCCACCCTTTCCTTGACGTATGGAACGAGTCCGCGCCATGGAGCAGACCGGATCAATTCGGCGAGAACACCTCCACCCCCATCCGGTCATTCCCCATGAAAATGGCATAGACATCATCATTCTCATCGACAATCGACCAGTTCTCTGCATGGGCCTTCACATTCAGGGTGAGACTGGACACATAATCCCCATTGTTGTTGTATTTCTGAATACTGACTCGATTGCCTTCGTTGTCTTCCAGCTTACCGCCATACCCACCCGCTCCACGCACTGTCAGGTAGACATTTCCCCAACGATCCGAGGAAATGCTGTGGAAATAGACCGCGCCATCAGGAGGATCCGCCTCCGCGAAAACTCTGAGCAAGGTGCCATCTTTGGTGAACTTCTGGCAGGGCCCATAATACCCCACCACGAAAACATCATCATTGGCATCCATGGCGATTCCATGCGGGGCATTGAACTCTCCCAGGTCCGCCCCATCGTTTCCCCAGGTAGAGATAAACTCTCCGTTGTGGTCATAGATGTTGATGCGCATGGCATCCACATCAACCACATAAAGACGGTCTTGCGAGTCGAATGCCAGCCCATGAGCACGCAAGATCTGGCCAGGCTGGATCCCCTTTTCAGCAAAGATCCGCAGGAACTGCCCCTCGGGACTGAAGACCTGAATACGTGGTTTGTCTTTTTTCTGGTCACTGACAAAAATGTTGCCATGCCGGTCGACATGAACGACACGCGGCTTGATGACATACCCTGGGCTTTCTCCTGTCCCCAGTCCAAGATCACCGAGATACTTCCCTTCACGGGAATACCTCAACACCCGGGAACCATTGTAATCGGCGATCACAAGGTTGTGCCGGGAATCGAGGGCGACTGAGTGAGGATCTTTCAGTCGGCCTCCACCCCCCACCGGTTCACTCCACTCGCTCTTGAGGTGGTAGGCCGGACCTTCTCCATCGAAGAGTACGGTTGCCCAAAGATAGGGATTCCGGGCAGTGGGGACATGAGCACAGATGTGAACCTCGCGCGGTTTGGGGAGAGATAAGGGAGCCTGGTAAAGTCCTTCCGGTGAAATCCTCCCGATCGTTTCATTCCCGCCGGGGATGTGATTAACCGACCAGGTGACACTCGGCGCTGTGATTGCGCCATGCAACCGCGTAGCCCGCAAGACCACTTTGAACTGTTGATGGGAACCCGTTGCGAGATGAATTACCGAAGGGGCAATGAGTGCCCTGCGTGGTGTCTCTGGGTCAGGCGAATCAACCTGGTTTTCATTCTGACCGGGAGCCGGAAGACAGCTGAGGAAAATGGGAAATGTCATGCACAGAAGGAGCTGGGTAAGCCTGATAGGGCGAAAAATGGAGTAGAACAACAAGTTCACCGAAGATGTCCCGTATCCCTTGTGGCACAATCCTGTGTCCCTTGCATGAAGGGATTCGGAGAGAAATAGCCGCTTTTCCTGTGCTGGTCAATCTCCAGGTTTTGACAGAGGGAACCAGCTAGGGTTTTTTTCATGCTTGACGTGGACAGGATCAAGCCTGACCATTCGGTCAGTGAATTGAAGGAGCTTTGCCAGGAAGGTTCCATTTCTTTCTGTGATTCAAATGTGATCAAGGAGGTTGTTTCGAGATGGACAAGTTATATTTGACTTCCCGCAGGCGATTCATGATGGCTGCGGGTGCTGGCGTCTTGGGATTGACAGCCACGTCCTCCCTGGGGACCGCAATGGCAGATGAGGCTTCACCGGGAACACCTGGTTCATCCAAATACCCAGAGAATAGTTCAAGTTTGACAATTCCAGATCCCTCGAGGATCAGGGTTCTTCAGGTCACCGATATTCATTTTTTCAATGACCGGGATGAAAATGGTCCCGGAGTGGATGAGAAGACAATCGAGCTGTTGAAACGCCTCGTGGATCACTCCGAGCCAGATTTACTCGTGGCTACCGGAGACACCTGGCACAACAATCCGGGAGGGAAAGGGAAGGAATACCAGGAGTTCGCATTGGAAACGATTGGGGCACTGGGGATTCCCACCGCCTATACCTGGGGCAACCATGATCAACTCGATGACTATGTGGCCGGGCATGACCGCTTCGCGGAGGCACCCCAATCGCTTTACCGGGGTGGCGCTGGAGGTGGCAACTACTCGGTTGAGCTGAAGAGTAAATCGGGTGACCGCTTATGGGAGTTCGTCTGCCTCAATACAAATGCTGCCGGATTACAACCGCAACAGTGGAAGTGGTTGGAGGATCTGAAGGCGAAGAAAGCGGCCTCGGGAGAGAAGCCAGTTCCGATCTTCTGCTTCATGCACATCCCCCTGCTTCAGTACTATTACATCTGGGAAGGAGGTCTCGCCTCTGGTTTTCGACTTGAGAAAGTCTGTTCGGAAAAGGAGAATGGCCTCAGCATTACAAAGATCAAGGGCCTGGGCCCAGTCAAAGCCCTCTTCTGCGGCCATGACCATGTGAATGACTATACCGGGCTGGCCGAGGAGATCGAGCTGGTTTATGGTCGTGCTACTGGTTACGCGGGATATGGCGGGGATGTGGTTCGCAAAGGCGGCAAGCTGATCACGATCAACGCACAGGCTGGGACCTATGTGTGGGAATCTGTCTTCGCGGATGGAACCACCTGGTATCCGGAAAAGGACAAACGCCTGGATAAACCAGTGGATACCCCTTGGATGCGCTGGAAGGAAAGCTGATCCAGATTTCAAAACGGCCTGTGTTCAGTGTTGAAACGAAGTTCTTGAGGAGGAAGTGGAGGTGATTTCCCCCCTTCTCCACTTCCATTCTGTCACCACGACCATGATGGCGAGGATGATCAGGCTGAATAGGACACTCATAGCTTTCAGGGTCGCGATCTTCTTTCCCATCGCCTGGTAGAGCAAGCTGGGATCATCTGTATTCCCCTCGTGGACCTGATGCAGCCCATACCGGAAGAAGGCATGATGGTCGAATCCTCCATACACATGCACCACTGGAAGGAGCACTGCAACGATAAGGATCAGACCACACAGCGGAAATCCGGACCCATGTTTACGGGCGAGGCTGTAACACAGACCTCCCATGATCCCATAGGTGAAGGGAAAGGCCATGGTCAGAAAGAGCAGGTCTTCCATCTCCGGGGGGGTGGGTTCCATTTCAAACTCCTGCCATATTGACCTGCAAGCATGTTGATATCAAATCCACTGATTTTCAACGGCATGCTGCAGCCGACTCAAGGAAGGACATGGGGGGGATCTTCTTTTTGGTGTGGTGGATGGAAAGAAAGAAAAAGGGCTTGTGAGTGTCCTGAACCCACAAGCCCTATTGCCCTTGGATCTTTTCCGCAAGTACTTCTCAGGGGATGAAGGTTGTCTTACTTCCCTTGAGCTGAATCGGTCTTTTCAGTTTTGGGCATCAATGTGGTGGAAGAACTGGTTCCCTGAGACTGACCTGTTCCCTTCGAACTGTAGTATTTACCCGAGGGATACCTGTCATTTACCCAGAGAATCCTCCCCCTGACATTGGTGACAGCGCCACGATGATACCAGGGCTGGGAATAGGACCAAGGCCGGTAGTTCGGATCGGGCTTGTCATCCACTGGCCTGGAAATGTTGTTCATGACATCCCATTGACTTGTAAACATCGGGTGGGAATGCCTTGGATTCCGTTTCAACCATTCCTGATAACTGGATATTTCCGAATCCCTCCAGACCTTTTGGTCATCGAGGAAGGTCAGATTATCGGTGCTTGAGGGGGCGGTTTGTGCCTCATGCCCGGCAGGCTTTTGCGCCTCGGTGGTGGTACTCTTTGCCTGGTCACCCGTTGGGGCGGGAGCTGCCTCCTCGCACATGGCGGATGAGCAGAACAACAGCGTAAAGGTGGCCACCATCAAAGTGGTCATCCATGTTTGTGTGAAACGTACTTTCATCAGAGACTCCTTTTTTTATTTCTATTATCGATCGATGCGCCATCGCGCAATCACGAAACCTCCTGACCAGGTACAGTCAGAGGTTCTCTACTGAATCAGACTGCACCTGCTCAATTTTTATTCGTTTGTGTTCTTTGAGAGTTCTCCCCTGTCCTGGAATCTGACAATGTTGATAAAATGACCCCCTTGTTGTTTTATTCCGGGTCGAATGGTGAATCCATTCAAATCCCGGTGAAGCCGTGCCCTACCTGTAGATTTTTGCCCTAAGACTAAGGTTATCGAGGCTCTTCCTGAAATGGAATCCCGTCTCTTCTGACTGGAAGTTCTTGGTTGAGACGCCTTTACATAACCTTCAATGAATCCAGCAGGTTCAATTGATTAGTTTAAGATTAAACCTGAGGTGTATCATGTCAGGTTTCAAGCAGGAATCCTTTCCATTGACTTTTTCAGGTTTCACCTCCAAGCGACCGGCAATCGATCCAGCTGGTAAATCTGTCCAGGACAAGGCCTGGCTGCCGCTCCCTGAATCCTCAATAGGCTTTATATCCAATCCAATCGCTTGCAGGCACCGTATACCAGATAGACACCAAGACCACAAACGAAGAGGCCAAAGGCCAAACGCAGGTGTGGCCCCTTCATCAGGTTGGCGAAGTAAGCGCCCACACCACTGCCCACCAACATGCCGGCAGCCAAAAGAATCGCAGCGGGAATATCCACATTCCCATTCCGGTAGTATTCGATCGCCGCCACGAGGCCTATGGGGGGCAGAAGGACTGCGAGACTGGTTCCCGTTGCTTTGTGTTGATTGAATCCTGCCCAGTATATCAGCGCAGGAACAATCACAATCCCTCCACCAACACCGAAAAAACCAGCTGCAAGACCGGCGATGGAGCCTATCGCGAGAAAGGTTGTCCAGGATACCATCCAAATTCTCCTGAGTATCAATGTGTGTTCAGTTCTCCCCGGCTTCTCCAGGGTTGACCCAGTTGAATAACAGAGTTTCCTTCGCTCATCCAGACATCTCTGGTTGAGGATGACCAGTCTTACGCCGGAGTTGACATGTGTTATTATGAGCTTATGCTCATTATATAAAAGGTTCTCCATGGCCAGACCGATCAAGCAACGTTGTGTATCCGCCGATCCAGCAGCCACAGTTTATAAGCCACGTGGTATTCCACTGAGGTATCTTGAGGAACAGGTCCTCGGATGGGACGAACTGGAAGCGATCCGGCTGGCAGATCTGGAGGGCCTTTACCACGATGAGGCAGCAATGAGTATGAGGATCTCACGAGCCACATTCGGCCGTGTACTGGCTTCCGCCCACAAAAAGATCGCGGATGCCCTTATTTCCGGGAAATCAATTGTCTTCAGAGGTGGTTGTATCGCCACATTTGATGAGAGGATCCTCAAATGTGGTACTTGCGAAAAGACGATTGAGGCTCCGTTTGGAGAAGATCCGGTGAATTGTCCGTTCTGTGCTTCAGGGAGACTTTATCGCCAGAAATGCCAACATGAAGATCTTGACAAATTTGAGAGCTGCGTTCGGCGCAGAAAGGTTCCTCATGAAAAGTAGTATGAATCGGCGCCGATTTCTGGGAAGCACTGTTGCAGTTACAGCAACTTGGGGACTATGGACTGCCTATTCAAACCTCAATCAGGTTCCGGTCCGTCGACCTGACCGAAAGGTGGTTGTTCTTGGATTTGATGGTGTGGATCCCCGGCTTTGCAGTGACTATATGCAGAGGGGATTCCTGCCGAACCTATCGGCCATTGCAAAAGAAGGGGTTTTCACGGAGTTGGGGACAGTCAATCCCTCTCAGTCCCCCGTTTCATGGAGTTCATTCGCGGTGGGAGGAGATCCCGGCCAACATGGGGTTTTCGACTTTCTCACCCGGACAAGCAAAGATCCAACATACTTTCCGAGTCCCGAATCCTTTGTCGGGCAGGAAGAGGCACGCTTTTTCGCTGGCATTCCGATTCGACCTCCCAAAGCCATCAACAAGCGAGGAGGTAAAGCTTTTTGGGATTACGCAGCAGAAGCGGGCATTAAAACAGCGTTGGTTCTCGTCCCAGTCACATTTCCACCCCCAGAACTACCCAACGGATTGGCTGTATCCGGTCTGGGAGTTCCCGACCTGTGCGGGACTCAAGCCACGTATTTCTATTTTACTTCGGACCAGAATGAACTGCCGCTGGAAAAATCCACTGAATTTGGTGGGGTAACCAGTCTCCTGGCTCAGACAGGCAATCTCTTTAAGGGACAACTCATCGGACCTATCTGCCCCTTGTGGAAACAGGAGAAAGCCAAAAGGACAGACCTCCTGATGCACGCCAAGGAACAGGCCACCAAAATGGGGCTTAACTCAGAGCAAAAGAAAGCATGGGAGTCCGAGGTAGCCCATCTTGATGATGAATTGAACCATTTTTCACAGAATCCCAAGCGTCTTACTCTACCCATCGAGATCGAACGAGGAGCTGACGGAAAGACTGCGCTTGTCCGAATAGATGAAAAAGAAGTGGTGGTTGAGACAGAAAAATGGAGCGAATGGTTCCGGGTTCATTTTAGAGTAACGAGTCTTATTTCTGTTTATGGCATTTGCAGGGTACTACTCCACTCAGTGGTTCCCCATGTGAAGATTTATGTATCTCCAATTGATTGGGATCCCGAGAGACCTGTTATGCCAGTTTGTTTTCCACATGATTACACACGGAAGCTGGCTGGAAGGATCGGCCTCTTCAAAACACGTGGTTGGGAGTCTGATACCGCAGGCCTGAAAGAGGGAGCCATTGATGAAAAGGCCTTCATTGAGGATACATTCCTTTCGATGGATCAGCACACGAGGATGATTCTGGATGTCCTTGAGGAGGATGATTGGGGCCTGTTTGTTGGAGTCCTGTCTGAAACAGACCGGGCAAGTCACCTTATGTGGCGGCTGATCGATTCCGAGCACCCCATGCATGATCCAGAATTGGTCAAGAAGTATGGGGATACCATGGAACGGATTTATCGCAAGATGGATGATGTGGTCGGCAAGGTCCGGGCAAAGATCGACTTGTCGAATACCGATTTCTATGTCATCTCCGATCATGGTTTCCGCCCATTCCGGACCGGGGTTAACTTGAATACCTGGCTCTCAACAAATGGACCTGGTGGGAATCCTGATCGTCCCTTCATGAAACTGAGACTACCCGCGAATCGCAAGTATCAACTCCAGGAAATCCTTGGTGGCAGCACCGATTTCTTCACCACACAGGTCTTCGATCCGGATTCTGGGACCCAAAAAACGGAATACTACGTAAACTGGTTCGAAACCAAAGCCTTCGCATTAGGACTCAATTCGATTTTCATCAACCTGAAAGGACGTGAAACCTGGGGTTGTGTCCCTAAGTCACAGTATGCCGCTGTGTGTGATGAGATCATTCGAGGACTCGAAGGACTGTTCGATCCATCGAATGGCCGGAAAGTGATTCGTAAAGTATACCGGGGGATTGACCTCTACCATGGCCCTTTTGCAAATCCTGATAGTGTTACATTCCCGGACCTGGTAGTGGGCTTTGAAGAAGGATACCGGGTGGACTGGCAATCCACTCTGGGGGGGATCACCGATAAGGTGCTTAATCCCAATCGTGACAAGTGGAGTGGTGACCACTGCGGAATCGATCCATCACTTATGAGCGGGATATTATTTTTTAATGGGACCCTTTCAATTCAAGACCCAAAGATAATCGACTTCGCTGCTACCATACTGGATACACTGGGTGTCCCACATCCTCCATTGCAGAGCCGGAACATGAGGAATGGAGTTATACTCAGCAGAACCACCTCACAGGAAGGGGAGAATCCATCGGAACAATCCAGGATTCTGGCAATATGAGCACCCGAAAGAGAGGCAAATCTCGATCCCGTTTCACTCCGACCGAGGCTATCCTGGAAAGCATTTCGGATGGTGTTTTTACGGTGGATATGAATTGGTGTATTTCTTCGTTCAATCGTGCGGCCGAAGAGATTACTGGAGTCCCCCGTGAAGAGGCTATCGGACGACGATGCTCCGAAGTATTCCGGTCCAGTATGTGCGGTGAGAACTGCGCGCTGCAAAGAACCCTGAAAAACGGAAAACCGGTGATCGGCCGAGCGGGATATATCATCGACTCTGAAGGAGAACGGATTCCTATCAGCGTCTCGACAGCAGTTTTGAGGGGGACAGATGGTTCCGTTATTGGAGGAGCGGAAACCTTTCGTGACCTTTCCGAGGTGGAAGCACTACGACAGGAACTCAAGGGAAAATCCACGGCTGGCGATCTTTCCAGCCGGAGCCCTCTGATGCAACGGGTGCTTGAGGTCCTGCCTGCCGTAGCAGCCAGTCCCAGTACAGTTCTCATCCTGGGGGAAACCGGAACTGGAAAGGAACGGTTGGCACAGACCATTCATGACTTGAGTGCCCGGCGCACAGGGCCGTTCATCGCCATCAATTGCGGGGCTCTGCCAGATACCCTCTTGGAGTCCGAGCTGTTCGGTTACAAAACAGGAGCTTTTACGGGGGCCAATAAGGACAAGCCGGGACGATTTGCCATGGCCAGGGGGGGTACATTGTTTCTCGACGAAATTGGTGAGGTGAGTCCTGCTCTACAGGTTCGTCTCCTCAGGGTGTTGCAGGAACGGACCTTTGAACCCCTGGGCGCAATCCATTCTGAGACCGCTGATGTCCGTGTCATTGTCGCCACCAATCAAGATCTTGCTGAGCTGGTAAAACGTGGTGATTTCCGCGAAGACCTGTATTACCGTGTCAATGTGGTGCGCATCGAACTCCCTCCACTGCGCCGTAGAAAAGAAGACATTCCTTCCCTGGTGGATCAGTTTATCACCCGTTTCAACCGGTTACAGCAAAAGTCAATTCAGGGAATATCCCCCGAAACACTCTCTCTTCTCATGGCACATGACTGGCCTGGCAATATCCGTGAACTTGAGAATGTGATCGAACGGGCCTTTATCCTCTGCAATGAGGGACAGATCGAAATGGGTCATCTCCCCGAAGAGCTGACCTCTATTGGAATATCAAGGGATGGGCATATTAATGTAAAATCAGCCCACGACATTCTGGATGCCCAGGCGATCCAATCAGCACTCCTACGCAATAAATTCAACCGGCTGGCCGCCGCGAAAGAATTGGGTGTCCATAAAACCACTCTTTTCCGGCGAATGAAGAAACTGGGTATTTTTCTTCCCGAACTTGATGGCCGATCGTCTCAGAAAGGCCGACAGTAGCGTTATCGCTATCATTGAACTCGGAGTGAGTTGCAGTAATGCTACTCTCATCACTTCAACTGACACCCATTTTTTGAGATTATCCCCTGTGGAATCAATGGATTAGACTTCCATTAGCGTCTTTTACCACTCATGGCACAGAGATTGCTCAATTTCTGTTAATGTGAGTCCAGCGCAACCCTTCAAGACAACTACAGCATTCTCCTTCTGGGAAAACCGGATCGCACCAGTATTCGACGTGGCGCGGACGATATACCTCCTGGAAATTGAGGAGGGACGTATTTTGAAGGAGTGGAAAGAAACCTTACCGGATGATTCCCCAGTCCAAAAAGCACTTTGTCTGGTTAATCTGAATGTTGATACCTTAGTGTGTGGCGCAATTTCCAAATCCATGCACTCGATGATTACCGCTTACGGGATAGAAGTCATCTCTTTTGTGGCCGGTGATTTGAGAGAGGTGATCCAGGCGCTGCTTGCGGGGATTTCACTCAGAAAGGTTTTCCCCATGCCTGGGTGCTGTGGAGGTGGACGCCACCGCATGCGGAGATCAGATTTTGCTGCCTCCGATCGGAGCATCGCCCTGAGGCAATGTGTTGAGCGAAACCTTGCAGAGGAAACAAGGCAGGGGCGGTATGGTCGTGGATACGGCCGAACCGATGAGACCAGGGTGGAGGGGATGTTAGGAGATTGTGTCTGTCCCCAATGTGGGCATAGGGATCTTCATCAGCGAGGAATTCCCTGTAACAAGTATAGATGTGCAAAGTGTGGGTCAGTGATGACCAGAGAAAGCTAATCAATAATCAATGGAGGAATCGAACATGCCAAGAGGAGATCGAACAGGTCCCATGGGAATGGGACCAAGGACCGGGCGCGGAGCAGGGTATTGTGTTGGAGCGGGAGTACCCGGCTATGCAAATCCGGTTTCTGGACGGGGTTTTGGCTTTGGAGCTGGCAGTGGGCGAGGGTTTGGCGGTGGAGGACGTGGCTGGCGGCATAGGTTCTATGCTACAGGCCTTCCGGGTTGGATGAGATATGGTGGCTATGAAACTCCCGATCCAAATTTTATCCCTGTCAGGGAGGATGAGATACTCAAAAACCGTGCAGATTTCCTCCAGTCCGAATTGAACACGATCCATAAACGGCTGGATGAGATTGCCAAAAAAACTACCGAATAATTTTCACTTTTTATTCCACTTAGTGGTGGAAGATTCAAATTCGAGGAAGAGAGAGCGACATATGGAACAACCAGCAAGATTACCACTCATTGGCGAGAAAGCACCATCTTTCAAAGCTGAAACAACACAAGGACCGATTAGTTTTCCGGAGGACTATAGAGGCAAATGGGTCATTTTCTTCTCCCATCCCGCTGACTTTACACCTGTGTGCACTACGGAGTTTATGACATTCGCTTGCATGCAACCTGAACTTGAGAAATTGAACTGCAAACTTCTCGGTCTTTCGATTGATAGCACCTACAGTCATATCGCATGGCTGAGAACCATCATGGAGAAGATTGAATATAAGGGCATGAAGGGTGTCGAAGTAACCTTTCCAGTCATAAGCGATCTGACTATGGAGGTCTCACGGGCTTTTGGGATGCTTCAGCCGTCAGCCAGTACCACACAGGCGGTTCGTGCAGTCTTTATCATCGATCCGGAATCTGTTGTCCGTGCGATTCTCTATTATCCTCTCAGCAATGGGCGCAACATGGAGGAAATCAAACGGTTGCTGATCGCCATGCAGCATTCTGACCAACACAAGATAGCAACCCCGGCTAATTGGCAGCCAGGCGATGATGTGATCGTGCCTCCGCCCGGGTCTTGTGGAAGCGCACGTGAGCGGGTGACTCAACCAGGGGCAGACACCAAAGTTTTGGATTGGTTTATGGTCCTCAAAAAGTGTCCTGAATGAATCCATTTAGTATTAACTTATGGGAGATCATGTATGAAAGTCGCTTTTAGCACTACAGGAACTGGACTGGATTCACAACTGGAAAGCCGCTTTGGACGAGCGCCTAAGTTTTTAATTTATGATCTTGAAAGCAATAATTTTGATGTGATTGATAATCTTCAGAATTTGAATGCTGCTCAAGGTGCGGGGATTCAGTCGGCACAAAATGTGGCGCGTATGGGAGTACAAACCGTTGTTACAGGCCATTGTGGTCCGAAAGCTTTTCGTGTGTTGAAAGCGGCAGGAGTAAAGGTCATGAACACCAATGCTTCGACTGTTGGTCAAGCGCTTGAAATGCTGAAGGCTGGGGAGATACATGAGGCTACCATGGCGGATGTGGAGGGACATTGGGTTTAAATTGGCTGGTAACTCATTCAGTGGTATCAATGTGACCACAACCTGAATTACGATGAATTTTAGTGGGAAATACGATTTTAACGAATTATTCTAGAAGGTAAGAGGTTCGTGTTGTGAGACTGAATGAAGAAATGTGTACAGGTTGTGGTGCCTGCGTAGAGGCTTGTCCCGTCGATGCAATAAGTATTCATGACGGTAAAGCCAGGATTGATTCCAATATCTGCATTGAATGTGGTGTCTGTGAAAGTGAATGTGCAGTGGGGGCAATCTGTGTGGGAGAGTAATCCATCCATAAGTGAGAGGGGTTCTTGGTGTTATTCTTCGATATGAAAGGTATGTGAAGAATGTACAAAAATGATATCAGTATGAATTATATCGGTGTGATACATAGTGAACATACCAATCCCGAGGAAACTCCCATCCAATCGGTGTATGCAAGAGGCTGTAAGGGAAAGGTTGTAGTAGATCGGAAATTTGCCATTGGATTAAAAGATGTGGAAGGATTCTCCCATGTATACCTCCTTTATCACTTCCACCGGACGGAAAAACCCGTTCTGATGGTAAAACCATTTCTACAGGACATAGAAAGGGGTGTGTTTGCTACACGTTCTCCTCGAAGACCCAATCAGATCGGATTAAGTATTGTACGTGTGATTTCCCGTGAAGAAAATATCCTGTATGTTGATGGGCTGGATATTTTGGATGGTACCCCTCTTCTGGACATCAAACCTTATGTTCCGAGATTCGATCATATTATGACGGAAAAGAATGGATGGCAGGACCAAGTGGATGAAAAGACGGCAAAAGAGAGAGGTGTAAGAAGTTATCGACCCAATCCGGAAAAAAAAACGGACGATAAATTCTCAACTTCGAAATTGCAGGAAAGTCATTTTGCTTTCGGGAGGAGAGGTTCGTGATTCTCGCGGTGGCGAGTGGAAAAGGAGGAACCGGTAAAACTCTGGTTTCAGTGAACCTGGCCAAGGTGATGGGAGAGGGTGTCCATCTCCTGGATTGTGATGTAGAAGAACCCAATGATCATCTGTTTATTCGGGGTAACAATAAAGAGCAAGTACCTGTCACCATTCCAATCCCAGAGATTGATGAATCATTGTGCGATGGCTGCGGAGAATGTGGAAGAAATTGTGAATACAATGCGATAGTATCCTTTGGTTCAGCTCCAATTATCTTTCCGGAGTTGTGTCACGGCTGTGGTGGCTGTGCGAAGGTGTGTCCCAAAAAAGCAATTAACGAAGTGGATAAGCGTATTGGAATTCTACAGACCATCGAAGCAGAGGATATGACTCTTATACAGGGATGTTTAGACATTGGATCGTCTATGACCACACATCTTATTCGTGCTTTGAGAAAAAGGCTGAATTATGATTCATTAAATATCTTGGATGCACCTCCTGGTACTTCATGTCCTGTGATCACGACAATTCGGGGCGCTGACTATGTCCTTCTCATCACGGAGCCAACACCCTTTGGACTACATGATCTTCAACTTGCAGTTGAAATGGTTCGTATTCTCAGGATTCCTTTTGGAGTTGTAATTAATCGTGTTGGAGTTGGAGATGATCGTGTTCATCGATATTGCGATAATGAGGAAATTCCAATTCTACAGGAAATTCCCGATGACCGTCGAATAGCCGAAACCTATTCTCGAGGAGATCTAGTTGTGGATGATTATCCTGAATACCGCAACTTGTTTGAGGAGATGAGCGAAACAATTATTGACAGGGCATTTGTATAGACATTCTGAGAGATGCTAACATGATCAAACAACTCATCATCGCGTATGCTTAATTTTCAGTCCATGAACGACAATGAATGCAGGTATGTTTATGGGCCAGTTCCATCACGCCGTTTGGGACGATCCCTTGGTATTGACCTGGTACCTCATAAATATCGCTCTTATGATTGTGTGTATTGTCAGCTGGGTCGAATGGATATAATCAAGAGAGGTTAAACAATCCTACTTTGCCGAAAGTAAGAACTGAACATTATCAATAAACAAGAAACAACGATTTATTAACCTAAACGAAAAGGAAATGTAGCGTTACTATATATCGTACATAGAATAAGGAAAAATCAATCCAGGAAAATTAAGCAATGACGGAAATCGTAGTTGTTAGCGGTAAAGGAGGGACAGGTAAAACAAGCCTTGCGGCTTCATTGGTAATATTGGCTGAGAATCCAGTTATTGCGGATTGTGATGTGGATGCGGCGGATATGCATCTCGTTTTAAAACCTGAAACTATACAACGTCATGACTTCTATAGTGGTCATGAAGCCTTAATCCGCCAAGAGGACTGTATTCGCTGTGGAGCATGCCTGGCCCATTGCCGATACGATGCCGTTTTAATGGAGGGAAAGTCAGCCGGCGAAGCAATATTTACTATAGATCCGAATCTCTGTGAAGGATGTGGTGTTTGTGTTCGCTTCTGCCCTGCGAGTGCAATTGATTTCATTGATCGTATCTGCGGGGAATGGATGATCTCTGATACACGTCACGGACCTATGGTTCATGCCCGTTTAGATATCGCTGCAGAAAACTCTGGAAAACTCGTGGCAACTGTTAGGCGCGAAGCAAGGCGCGTCTCAGAGGAACGTGGAAAACCAATGATTATAGTAGATGGCCCCCCTGGGATCGGGTGCCCCGCAATTGCCTCCTTAACTGGAGCAAGTTTAGCACTTGTTGTTACGGAACCTACGGTTTCTGGCGAACATGATCTAGAAAGAATTCTGGAGCTTACAGAACATTTTAAAATACCTGCCGTAGTCTGTGTCAATAAGTGGGATCTGAATAGGAAAATAACGGCTCGAATAGAAGAAAAAGCGAGGCGGAGAGGGGCATGGATCGGCAACCGGATTCGGTATGATCAATCAGTGACAACGGCACAGATGCAGGAGAAGGCAGTCGTGGAGATGGATACCTCCGTGTCTGGTGATATCCGAAAGATTTGGGATCAGCTTTCTCTTTGGGAGAGAACAAGGTAATGAGGTGTAGTTATCATAATGCTTTTTCAAGTGCGGCCCTTGATCACGCTCAGAAACAACGAAATTATGGACGATTAAAAGAGTTTAGAGGTCATCCACAGATAACCGGATTATGTGGAGATAAAATAGATTTCTGGTTATATGTAATGAATGGAGTTGTTAATGCTGCCTCAGTTATAACAGATGGATGTTGTCCTTCGCTTTATGAATAGAACAATACATTGAAATAAAAAGATTAACCCAAAAAGGAGTGATGTAAGAAGTGAAGATTGCAATCCCATTAACACAAGGCCGTCTGGCAGCCCATTTTGGACACTGTGAGCAATTTGCTCTTGTTTCAGTAGATCCTGATACGCAGATCATTCAAGGGAAGGATATTATTGAAGCCCCGCCACATCAACCGGGATTATTGCCGCTATGGTTATCCGAGCGAGGAGTTACCATCATAATTGCAGGGGGTATGGGGCAACGCGCACTTCAACTCTTTAACCAGCGTGGAATCCAAGTGATTGTGGGAGCTTCTTCCGAAACACCCGAAAAAATTATTAATGATTATTTACAAGGAGTTTTGGCTTTGGGAGGAAATGTTTGCGATCATTGACGGTTAAAAAAACGGATTTTTGGCCCGGAGAGGTAACACGAATGTTTCATAAAGACTCGATGGAAGAGGGAAGCACTTGCTCCCACGAGTCAAAAAAAATGGAGGTTTGTTATGAATACAATTGTAAGACATGGTAACCTGGTGATGTTCACAATAGTGATCGCTGCCACGCTGTTAACAGGCACTGCGGTCTGGGCACAGGATGGTGCAGTCACAACAACAAGCGCGAGTGTTTCCTGCACCGTTCCCTGCTGCTCGTACGTCTCATGCTATCCCTGCTGTACGGTGAACTGCTGGTATCCCTGTTGGAGTTGCTGTGTGACACCATGTTACAGCTGGGGCTGCTGGGGTTGTTGTGGCTGCTGGGGCTTCTGTTGGTAAGCAGTCGCATCCAAAGTTTGTTAACGAAGTCCTGCTCAGATGAACGTGGTCTCCGGGCTGCTGAGCCGCATCAATATGGCTCCTGAGCAATCCCACTCGGGCGGGCTACCGAGGGTCTTATTGGCTTGGTCCCGCCCATTTTTTTTCCTCATTGATGAGGAGAATGGTTGAAGGTTCTTGAATTATCTTTCGTAATATATGTATTAATAATACATATAATAAAACAGTTGAATTCTGGAGGGTAAATGAGTTATTATCCCTTCATTGTATGTTTCCAAAAACAAAATGGGAGAAGTTGATCAGAAAACAGGAGGAGAGACAATGACATTGCGACCAATACTACTAGCATTTCTAATCCTTCCATTCCTTTGTGGTTTTGGATGGTGTCAATCAGAATATTTGGGAAATGCTGACTTGGATGGGAATGGTATCGTCGACAGCGAGGATTTGATCCTGATGATGGATCAATGGAAGACGGATGGTTCCGCATCTCTTGATTCCGCGTTGCCGCAAAATCAAAACCTTCCCTCCAGTCTCCACAGGACTCCTCGGGGAATGGATTATTTTTATTCCCGTGCTGATGGTTTTGGTCCAATGATCGGTGTCGATTACCAAACATTGGCATGCAAAAACTGTCATGTGAATAAATGCAGCAACTGCCATGATCAGCCCAATGGGACCTACAAGGCACAAAACTCATGTCTGACAAAATGCCACAGCCGTCAAAACACTGAAGTCAGCAGATTCAAGTTCACTGATGTGCACAATGAAATTGGTTTTACCTGCGGAACTTGTCATACAACGGAACAATTTCATGGAGATGGAACCGTATATGCTTCCATGCACTCTCCTGGGGCTCCATCGATTTCCTGTGCGAATTGTCACATTATTTCTGCCACAGACTCCAGCATTCCGGAGCACAAACAGCATTTGGACTCTAATGGCAAGGTCCTCGAATGCGGTGTCTGCCACATCCAAAGTGTTATTACCTGTTATAACTGCCACTTTGACAGTGAAATCAACGGACTTGGAAAGATCAACTATTCTCCAATGAGTAACTTTGTGATGCTTGTTAATGTGACCGAGACGAATAGGGTCGGTGTGGCATCCTATCAATCGCTCTACCACAATGCAACCGATAAATCTTTTGTGGTGTTTGCTCCGTTCCATAGTCACTCTATCACACGACAGGGTAGGACATGTGGAGGGTGTCATAACAATAAATATGCTCAAGCACGAAATGCAGGTGGCGATGTGGTGGTTACTGAATGGGTTGCAGGTGCTATCAAACACGCCACAGGTGTCATTCCAGTCATCGATGGTGCGATGACCTTCCAGTATGTGAACCTGACCAATCCCACAGCACCTCCAGCCGAACGAGTCTGGGAACCGGTCAAGACGACATCGGATGGAGTTCAGTATGGATTTTGCGCACCTCTAAGCGCAACTCAGACCGCTTTACTCGCAGCACCTTTTGGTGGACGGTAATTGCATTTTCTTTTGACGTCCTCCTGCCTGGACCCATCAAAAATATTCTGAACTGCCCGGTCCGGATGTTCTTTTCCGGACCGGGTGATGTATTCTTTCTGAGTTCATAATCTTTGGCATTTATCACAGGAATGGATTGATCTCCGGAAATACCCATTAATTCCTAAAACTCATGGCTGTATCAATTCCAAACGAAGAATCTGATTAAAGGAGAAAAGTTTACATCCGATGCAACCCATCTCAAATGTCAATGTTCTGGATCTCAAGCCTTTAATTTCACCCCAGTCACTTGCTGAGGAACTTCCATTAACAAAAACTGCCGCTGAACAGGTAATTGATGGACGGAATGCCATTATTCAAATACTTGCGCGGCGTGATCCACGTTTACTAGTTGTTGTCGGTCCTTGTTCCATCCACAACGAGCAGGCTGCGCTGGAATATGCTCAACGCCTCCAGGGAATTTGCCAAGCGCTGGCGGATCGACTTTTCCTGGTGATGAGAATCTATTTTGAAAAGCCTCGTTCAGACACTGGGTGGAAGGGATTCATCAATGATCCTCAATTGGATGGTTCATTCGACATTGAGGCTGGATTGTACCGAGCGCGTCGATTATTACTTCAGATTAATGAAATGGGAGTTCCAGCAGCAACCGAAATGCTCGACCCAATCTCCCCACAATATATAGCGGATTTGATTTCTTGGGCTTCGATAGGCGCAAGGACGATTGAATCCCCGACCCATCGACAGATGAGCAGCGGATTATCAATGCCCGTCGGTTATAAAAACTCCACAGACGGCAGTCTTGGCGCCGCAATCAACGCCATGAAAACAGCTCGCCGGTCTCATAGTTTCCTTGGAATTGACCAGGTCGGACGGACTTGCATTGTCAAGACAAAGGGGAATCCGTATGGCCATCTGATTCTGCGCGGTGGTCGATCAGGACCCAATTATTCACCCGAATGTATAAGAGATGCAATGGAAAAACTGAAAGAAAACGGATTAGATCTCAACCTCATGGTCGACTGCAGCCATGATAATTCCGCGAAGATAGCGCGTAACCAGGAGATTGTATGGAAAAATGCTTTAGGTCAACGATCTTCAGGTAATGACTCGATTATAGGCCTTATGCTGGAAAGTAATTTATCCGAAGGAAATCAGAAATTGGGTGATGACCCATCCCAGTTACGCTACGGAGTATCAATTACCGATGAATGCATTGGATGGGAAAAAACCGAGGAACTGTTACGTTATGCTCATCAAGTCTTGTCTTAAGGAAGAGAGAATATTATTACAGCAAGGCTTAATCATTCCGTATTTCAAACAAACACAACCTTTGAAAATAATACCTGTCTGAAAAATCTGTCAGTTGGTTGGAAAAACCTGCTTCCAGTTGCGCATGAACTCCATCAGGTCGAGTGCATTCACTTCCCCATCTTTATTGAGGTCAGCCCTGAGTCGCGTCGGAG
>CAYZUX010000018.1:0-45365 GCA_964481775.1 uncultured bacterium
AGCTCCGCCGGGACTGAAGTCGGTGCTCGATCTGCCCCTTCCGAGGTGGACTGGGGGGTGATGGTAGCGGAACCCTTTCTTCTCTAACCTGTCAGTCTGCTTGGGTTCTGTCCAGGAATTCGCCCCAGATACGACGACCCTCACCGCCGGTTCCCTCATGCTGGTAGTGGCGGTGGATCTTCAACCTCGCTCGCCAACGCTTTAGGGAACTCCCTTTGATCCGATTGGCCATCTGGTTTCTCCCAATTGGAGGTTGGACGAACGACCATTCCACAGCATCCAAGCGATTCTAATCGTGATAGCGCCTAGGCAGTCGACCAGCAGGTAACACTACCTCCTTGAAATTTCGGTGTCAGCCACCGGATTTTCAATGTTCATGATGAGTCTGAAAACACCATGGATTTTCAGACGCCCTTCACAACAATGGAAGTTTCCAGACTAGTCGGTTCCTGCCAGATGATTCATAGTATCCTGCTTGGCACCCGGCAATACGCCGGACGGGAAAGGCGGAGATCATTATTCGCATCCATAAGGAGGTACCAGACAGTGTTTTCATTTTACAGAGCAGTTTTCGTTAAAAGGAAAGGGTTTACTCTTATCGAACTCCTGATCGTAATTGCGATCATCCTGATTCTCATCTCAATAGCGTTACCCAATTTCCTCGAAGCCCAGGTACGGGCCAAGGTGACCGCCACACGCGGAAACCTGAAATCGTTTGAAACAGCACTTCATTCTTTCATGCTGGACAATGGAGACGTCTATCCTGATTACAACGATTTTGGGCAAAGCCAGTTGATGCTTCTGGTGGCGCGCCTTCGTGCGCATGTCAATGCGAGGAACGGCTGTGCGAGCAAGGAGCGTGTCTGTAGCTGTTCCGCACCCCCCCTTCCCAGAGACAAAGGGGGAGTCACTTTTGTTGCCAGCGAATCAGACTTCTATGCACCGGGTGTTCACTGTCCCCTGACCTCTCCCGTCGCATACATGAGTAAAGGGAGTACCACCGATCCCTTCGGTGGCGGGGTGATCACCCATGGGTATGATTCCTATCCGGCTTATAGTGGCACCAAGATGACCGGACACCTTGCCTATGGCGGGATTTATGGGATTGGCCCGGATCATGTGGCCGGTGACTGGCTCAGAGAGACTCCCTATACCATTGACACCGATGGGGATGGCCTGAAGGAAGGTCTGCCTTATAACCCCACCAATGGAACCACAAGCCGTGGAGATTTCTGGCGTGTGATTGCCTCGGACCTGCAAACCGCGAAGTATCACTACAACGATCGTTTGAGCAACTAAGGAGTGAATGAAATGTTTTTGCCATCCCGGTGCGTGTTGTGTTTGGGAGTCCTTGTTCTTGGTTTTGCGAGTGTTGGATCTGCGTATGACTTATCCGATCTGCCTTATCTGACCCCGGGAAGAACGGCTGCCCCCAATGCCCTCTGGATGGAAAATCCGATCGAGCTGACCTTCGGTCATGCAAGGAGTGTGGTGGTGGCGGAGATCCCCGGTCCCGCCGAGATCACCATGATGCACTTCGCCATGCCCGCCACCCTCAAGCTGGGACGCGAGGTGCGCCTCCTGGCTTACTGGGATGGTGATACGGTTGCCAGTGTCGACTGCCCGTTGGTCGACTTTTTCTGCGATCCCGCCGGCCAGTATGACCAGGTGGACACTGCCCTGGTGAATAAACGACGCGGATTCAATTGCTACTTCCCGATGCCTTTCCGTAAATCGGCGAAGATTGAGCTCGTTTATGATGGCGACCTTCCTCCCGGTCCCGACCTGGTCAGTAAGATGCCCTGCTACTCCTACGTGATGTTCCGTACCCAGGATGCCATCCCTATGGAACGGGGGTATTTCCATGCCTGCTGGAGACAGGAAGCGCTTCCTCTCGGCTCACGCGAATACCTGGCCCTGGATGCCACCGGGAAGGGAAAGTTTATCGGCTGGAATGTGACTGTCCGGCGTCCCGGCTCCGGTGGGTATCCTGTCGACATGAATGAAAAATTCTACATTGATGGGGAAAACACCCCCTCTGTGGAGTTCCAGGGAATTGAGGACTCGTTCGGTTTCAGTTGGGGATTCCCGGAAACCGACAATGTGTTCCCGCTCACCGGGTACCGGAAATTTTTCCGGGGAGCTGCGGCGTACCGTTTCTTCATCCAGGATTCGATCAGCTTCGAGAGCAGCCTGAAGGTCCTGATTGGCTTTGGCGAACATGAACACCCGATGTTCCGAGAGATGTTTGGCAAAGAACAGAACCAGTTACAACTCTCCAGCACGGTCTACTGGTATCAGACCGAGCCTCATGCGGCGCTGCCAGTGATCCCTTCAGTGACAGACCGTCAGCCTGCACCTGATGACAACCCGACCTGGCCCTTCCCCGAACAGCTGCCCACACCCGAGCAACTCAGGAAAGACGGAGTCTGTTTCCACATGAAGTGTGGACGGACCATCGGGGAGGTTATCTTTGCGGAGGAGGGATTCTCACTGGGACCGGTCGATGGCAATTCCTGGGAGGGCTGGGTTCCCCCCATCTACCACTGCCGGTCAGGGAATGAGACGCTGTCGATTGAGGTGAATGCACCCAAAGGTACCGCTGGCAAGCTGCGTCTCTTCATCCAGGATCCCGATGTTTTCCAGGGGGGAAGGAAGCAGGAGATTTTTATCGATGGACGCAGTGTGGGAATCTTCGAGGACTTCAAGGATGGGAAATGGGTTGAGACCCCGGTGGATGCCAGGGAGACCGAAGATGGCAAGGTGGTGATCCAGGTCAAGAACCTGAATCCCGCCGGCAATGCTGTGGTCTCGATTGTGGAGTGGGTCAAGTAGAAAAAAAGCTGAAGTGGCGGATTCATTCGCGTCTCTCACACGGTGAATGGATCCGCCCCTTTGTTACAGTCTGGATCAGATCGATGGGAGAAAGATCGATCAGAACAGCGATTCGTAAACCTTCAATCCGCCCCAGATGAGAAAAACTCCAAGCAGATCGAACACCAGGCCGGTTTTGATCATGCTCGTGATCGGAATCATCCCTGTACCGTAGACAATCGCATTCGGTGGAGTTGATACTGGCAGCATAAAACCATAGCTCGCCCCCAGGCAGGCACCAAGCGCGGGAACCAATGGATCAAGTTGTGCCGCCTGGGCTACTGCGATGGCAACCGGAATGACCATGTTGGCGGAGGCGGTGTTCGAGGTTGTTTCGCTGACCAGTACCCCCAACAGGATCGATAGAAATGTGATTCCCGCAAGACTTGTGACACCGGTCGTATGAAGAATGGCATGTCCGACAGCTGCCGCCAGCCCGGTTGAGAACGATAAACTGCCCAGAGCGATTCCACCGCCGAAGAGGAGTATGGTTCCCCAATCAATCCGGACCGCTTGTTGCCAGGAGAGTGTGAACTGGCGTTTCCTGTAGTCAACCGGGAGAATAAAGAGCAGGCAAGCCGCAAGGAGTGCCGCGATGCCTTCAGGGACCAGCTTCTGATAGCTGGCCAGGAGTGGCGAATCACCTCCAGAAAGAAGCCCCAGAATCCCGGGGATGATCCACAGGATAACAGCGGTAAGGAAAGCGACCATTGAGTTGACCTGTCCCCTTGACCACCCTCCCAATGCCTTCCGCCTTTCCTGGAAGTAATCCGCAAGGCCTTCAAGTTTTCTTACTTCGGGAGGATGGAACCAGAAGATCAGAACAAAGAGAACCATGTACATGACGATCAAAATGGGAAAGGCAAGTTTCATCCAATCCACAAATGTAATCTGGACTCCAATGAGTTTGTGGATCATTCCGATCCCGATCAGATTGGGGGGGGTACCGACAGGAGTTCCAATCCCACCGACCGAGGCTGCATAAGCAGTCATCAATAGAAGACCACGGGAAAGACGCATCCGGGAGATCTCGACAGATTTCCCGGTTTGCTGTTCCAGCATGACTCTCATCTCACCCAACATACCGAGTGCAATCGGCAGCAGCATGGCTGTGGTGGCGGTGTTACTGAGCCACATTGAAATAAAGGCTGCGAGGATTCCAAATAAAAACACCACTCGATACACACTATTCGCCAGCCATCGGATCGAAAGGATGGTCAGAGCGATCCGGCGATCGAGGCCATGCACCATCATGGCCTCCGCGAGCAGAAAACTCCCAAGAAAAACAAAGACCACGGGGTCACCAAAACTCGCGAGAAGATCCTTGGCTTCGGCAACACCCAACACCACGCAGAGAGAGGAACCCAGAAGGGCTGTCACTGCCAGGGGGATCGGCTCACACATCCAGTAGACCAGGACCCAGCCCAGAATCGCTGAAAGACGATGAGCGGCAGGAGTCAAAAATGGAAATGGCAGAAGAAGGAGAACACAAAAGACCACCGGTCCCAGCCACAACCCGGTCGTCTGGCGCCAGTTTTCAAAGCGTTCCTCAGTCTGGGTGAGATTGCCCATAATTTCAGCCATTGTGCTAAAACAGGATCTTACTACAGGATCATCCCGGAAGGCTAACGCGAATTTGGAAAAAACCAAACCTAGTCGAAATGGAAACAAAGAGGTAACCTTTCATCCGGGTTGGAAAGGTTTGATCTCTTATTCGGTTCCCATCTTTAAGGAAGGATACAAAATACTTCCTGACTGAGAAAAAAGGAGACCTGAATGTGGTGAATCCGCTGACCATGTCGAGTGTCATTCTCGATTCATTGAACGAGGGAGTCTATGTTTGCGACAAGGACCGGCGTATCGTGTTCTGGAGCAAATCGGCTGAGTCCATCACCGGCTGGACACAGGATGATGTGATCGGGCACCAGTGCCTGGAAAATATACTCTGCCATATCGACAAGGATGGCCATTCATTGTGTGGGGAGGAATTCTGTCCGCTGCATCGTGCCATGGTCACCGGGGAATCAAGCCGGGTTCCAGTCATTGTCTTTGCCAAAGCAAAGGATGGCCGCAGGGTACCGATGCAGGTCTCCGTGGCTCCCATCAGGGATGAGCAGGGGGATATTATCGGAGGGGTCGAGACCTTCCTGGAAGCATCGGAGCTGCTTGCGGATCTGATCCGCGCACAGAAAATTCAGACAATGTCTCTGGAACAGGAATTACCAAATGATCCGCGTATCCAGTTCAAGACTTTGTATGCACCCCATGATTTCGTTGGGGGGGATTTCTTTGCCATCAGGCAGATGGATCCATCCAGGTATGGGTTCCTGCTGGCGGATGTCACCGGTCATGGGATGGCAGCGGCGCTGTATACCATGCTCCTGTGTTCACTGTGGGGAAGAATATTCAATCAGCTGACAGACCTGGCAGGCTTCGCTGCGACACTGAACAATGAATTGATCAAAGTTGTCAAAGATTCTTCCTTTGCTACAGCCATCTGCGGGGTGATCGATGCTGAAAAAAGGGAAGCTCAACTCATATCAGCAGGAGGACCTCCTGCTTTGATTTTCCGATCCAATGGTACGCTGGAGGATTTACGCTCATCCAGCTTTCCATTCGGGATCATGGCAAACACATCTTATCAACCCCAGCAAGTCCAATTCAAGAAAGGTGACAGGCTCCTGGCCTTCAGCGACGGCGCCTATGAAATTCACAACGCGGATGGGATTGAACTTGAAGTTGAGGGATTTGTTCAGATTCTCAAACATCTCGAATATCCACGGAGGGAAATCGATATTACTGCGTTGGAAAGGGAACTTCTGACGTATTCCAACTCGGTACGGCTTGAGGATGATTTGACACTGATCGATATCGGTTTCCTGTAAATCCTCAACAAGCTGATTCCTGTATTGAGAAAGATGACCACAGCCATGAGACAACTCCGGGAGGTTCGATCCAATGGGAACTCGAAGCCTGATCGATTGCATCAGTTTCATCCTGACCGCTTTCAAAAGAGGACAGCGTTTTATTCGCCGCGTTCGGAGGAAATCCGCAGATAACCGGCTGATCCATCATGAACAAACCCGGTGCATGTGGAATCCTGGCATCATGATTACAGTCAAAGGTTTACAGCTTTTTCTTGCTTCCTCATTGTGCACATCAAATGGAACTATGGGTACGGTGACAACGGGTGAATTCGCCGGAGAAGTGACACGTGTACTCCCGGAGGAAAAACTTTACGATTACCACAAACGCCTCTCGGAAGGTCCTGTGCATATCCCACGGCGGTCTCCTGACGTCATCCCTTTGGCCAGCGAAATGGCTTTACCAGAGCAGGGTTGGAAGTTGGTTTGGAACCGGAATTCCCCAGTGGTTCTTCAGACAGCGGTTCAGGATTTTCAAGACTATTTGACAACCTCGATGGGAGTCCATGTCGAAGCTGTGGGGCAGGATTCATTGGAGGACTGGCGAACCCTTGATAGATGCATTGTTGTTGGGACACGTGACCAGATGCCTGGAATCGGTATGGATCTGAAAGGACCGAAGGACTATGAGATCGCAGTAAATCCACAGCAGGTGGCCGTATGCGGTTACGACGAAAGGGGAGCCATGTATGGTCTCTATCATCTGGAAGCCCGGATGAATTTACGCGAAGCGCCTTTCCTGCCTGGTGACCTGCGGACGGTGCGGCATTCTCTCTATGATACTCGCATGGTGCAGTCCTGGATGGGCTGGATGGAGTTCCCCGATCCCTTACTCTCCCATCTCGCCCATGCCGGATTCGATGCCATCTACGTCTCACCCATGGCCAATCCCAATGGTGATCGAACTACCGCCGAGTCTTCGACTGATTTTTACGCACGTATCCTGTTCCGCATACGGAAACAAGATCCTGCGGTCATACATGACCTGATCGAGCGGGCCGCGCGTTACGGCATCAAGGTCTACACGCCGATCATTTACCAGTATCTGGGAACACCGGAAAGCGAGGCGGAGCTGCGGCTTCTGGTGCAGAATATTGTCAAGGAGTTTCCAGGTATTCATGGTTATGTCCTCCTCACGGAAGGTTTCTGGTACAGGCAATGGGGTGGCGGGCACGGCGCCAGCGAGGAATACATGAAGGATTGGGCCCGGAACTGGAGCCATGCCGTCGGAATAGTCGCGGAGGAATGCCATCGAATCAATCCTTCAATCGAGATACTCCCCTGGGAATACAACATCGATTTTCGCCCGCAAAATGCCGCTATTAAACGTTATTTCATCCAACAACTCCCCCAGGAAACCATTCCCCTGCTGACTTGGGAAAATGGCAAGAGCTTCGAAATTGATGGATTGCAAGGACATCTTCGCGATTATGCGATTATTCAGGTGGGGCCTGCGGAGGTCACTCAAGCTCAGATTGAAGAAGCCCGGAAACGGGGCATGAAAGTCTTTACCAATGCCCAGACCTTCGTTTGTGGCGCACAGTTCCAAACGATTCCCTATCATCCTTTTCCCTACCAATGGTATGCCCGCTACAAAGCACTCGAAGAGTATGGAGTGAATGGTACGCTGGAGAGCTGGACCACCGGATTCACTCCGAACTTCATGTCCGAACTGCGTTCTTGGTATTGCTGGAGTGGATCGCCTCCTCTCGAGGAACTCCTCGGCGCAATCGCCGCGCGCATATTTGGAACCGACCAGAAATCAAAAGTTCTGCAGGCTTGGGATCTCTTCAGTCAGGCGATCCGGCTGGTTCCAGACACGGGACCGACCATGGGAACCAACAACTCGATCGGGAATCCTTTGTTCCTTGAAGAGCCACCCGCACGGACCGTAACTTTCAAGCATTCCTGGCTCGATGAGACGATGTGGATGGGATACCTGGGTGCGGAGATCAACCCCTATTGGCCTTATACACTTTCCCGTCTCGTTTTTATTCCCGATTTCACAAACCAGACCAATCGGGCCGAACTTTATGCCAGAGGCGCCTCAGGCATTGAAATCACCCAGGAGGTGAGTGTATTACCGGTCTTCCTGAAATATCTTCAGCTGGCAGCTGAAAAAATGGAAGCAGGATTGAGCCTCTATCGTGAAGCCGCCCTCAACAGTCCACCCTCCAAGAGGGAAGGTGCGGTACGTGAAGTGATCCTTGCCGAACAGATTCATCGAATGATACTCAGCAGTCATGCGATTCTGGAATTCGAGGACCTCCGTCTTCAACTGGCTTCGGAGCAGGATCCTCAGAAAGCGGAGATAATCCTCGACCGGCTGGAAACCATTCTGAAAGAAGAGATTGAACGAACTGAACTGTCCCTGCTTGCTGTAACACGGGATTCCCGGCTCGGATTCCAGTTCGAGTGTGACTACATTCACACCCCCTACTCATTGCGGGAGAAGGTGGAGAGTCTGCATGATACTCTGTGGAATCAAATTCCCAGGAGACGGAAGCAGAATTAAAGTGCGGAATCCATGAAAAAAAGGGGCATGACAAACAATGCCCCTTCAAGCGGTTATCCAGATTTGGGAAAGTCGCCAGAACCATACGAAAAGAGAATATTCCCCTCGGACGATCAGGGATCTTCCTTGATCAGGCCAATGCAGCCTCCACGGGTGGGGAAGGAAACCTCGACACCACGTGCTTCCAAAGCCGGAATGTAGGTGTTCTTTGAGATGTCGTCCAACTCATTCCCTCCTAGTTCAACACGATCTCCGGGGCCAATGCCAGGATTGTCGACAAGGGGTTTGATGTTGGTGATTTCATTACAACTGAGGCCAACCAGTTCAAGGTTTTCCATGCCAGCCAGGATGTCGATGTTCGTGATGACGTTGCCACCCAACTGAAGAATTTGCAAGGACGGCAGGTTTTGGAGGGGTGAAATATCAACGACATTATTTCCCTGAAGATTGAGTGCCAGAAGCTGGTCCATGCCGGCGACAAATGAGATATCGGCCAGGTTGCATCTGCTCAGTTCGAGTTCGACCAGGCCAGTCAGATTGGCCAACTCGCTTGCGCCCGTGACTGCGCTGTCGGACAGGACAAGGTTAGTCAGTGTGGTCAGGTTTCCAATCGGAGAAACATCGGTGGCCTTCTGAAGGGTACCACCGAAACGTGAGAGTTGCAGGGTTTGGATCTGGTGGAGGAAGGCCAATGGGTGCAGGTCAGGAGAGAAGTCATTGGGACGTGGACCTCGCAGTGAGAAACTCCTCAGTGGCGAGAAATGTATCAGATCATCAAGCGAGTTCAGGTCAAGCCAGATGGGAATTTGCAGGGATTCGATCATGGCCAAATCGCTGGCGTGGATGTCTTCGACAGGCTTCTTGAGCATCCTCCTTACAATCTGTTCAAGCGCATGATCCACGAAATCAATCACGGGATTGCCTCTATCCTGAGCATGCCACGATTGGGTGAGAATGAGCTGGTCTCGGATATCCACCCGCAGATCACCATTCAGGTCGCCAGGGATGGATTCTACCGAGTGGTAGGGCTCCACGATAAGAAATGAGCCAATCATTGCGATGAACAGGAGAAAGCACGGGCGGATATGCATTTCGCTTTCCTTCTTAGGATATATTTCAGCGGTCACAATCTCCCGAATCTGGTGCTATTGCGCCGTTCTCTCCGGGATGAAGGGAAAGGAGTGCCGCCTGATTGGGCTTGAGCTTAGCATCTGGTCTCGTGATTCGCTATCGGTAATCTTCCGAAAGATGGAACACGTTATACGCGCCCTACGGGGGAAGAAATTCTCTGGCTGCGAAGTGATAGAGTGGTTAAAAAACTTTAGAATGACAGCGGCGATTCTGTGCCGGCCTATTCAGATTGAACATAGTCCGTAAACACACAATCTCTGTTTGTGTGAAGAGCCTTGGATATGCCGTGGTTGTCATTGCTCTGCTCTTATTCTTGCTCATGTCTCTGCCAACCCAGTCTGATATGAATATAGTGATTTTAACCGTGGATATCGGATTGGAATCCCTCCGACCATTGCTGGATAAGTTGAATGACAGTGGTGGTGTCCCGGATGTACCGGAGCGGACTTGCGAGTATATCGTGGCGCAACCGGACACACTCCTGACGGATTTGTAAGAGGAGGACATCAGGATATAGGTCCCCCAACGACGGGCCTTTCAGGCTGAACGAACGGTTCATGCCGAAAGGCCTTCTCCAAACTTTCATTTCAGCCTTATGATTGGCCCATCCAGACATTTGCACTTATTCTACACCATGGTAAACTAACCTTGGACGTAGAAAAAGGGGCAGGAATAGCGATACACTTGTTGTCAGTCATCTCAGTGCAACGTGAAGCAGAGAGATCTGTTTTAATGTGAGCTTGATCATCAGGAACGAAAATATTACAGATAAGGGACAGGGTGCATTATGGACAATATGTTATCGGCGACTGCAGACAGGAAGATAGAAAGACTTCATGCTCCAGATGAACTGCGTGAGATATACAGCAAATCTCCGAGAGTAACTGTTGCATGCTCTATTGAGGAACTATTTGACTTGGCTTGCAGCAATGCAGAGAACAATTATCACGAAGTGGCTTATAATTTACCGGATGGACGCCGTATTATTGAAGCAACCGTTGCACGTGTTCGAAATGGGATAGCCGCCAACTACAGGGAACCCTATATGCGGCGTCGTGATCCGGATACCATGATCATCGCCGATGATAAGCCCTCCGATAAGACTCGATTTCACGAACGATTTGGAAAACCATTCGCCGAATTGAGAGAGCAGACCTTTGGCTGGCTAGCAAAGCAGGAGTTAGCAACATTTGCTTTCAGAACTGGTTGGGGGCGATTAGGAGAAGATGCCCTCGCCGTTACGCCTGCCAATGCGGCATTCTTTCCACTGGCACTTGCCCTTCTCCAGGGTATCCTGTCTCCAGATGAGTTGCCAGAGGACTTCACCCCGACTGTCATTATCTATGTTGCGCCTCCTTTTCGGCACGAGTTCTTTGGTGGAAAGCAGTGTGTTGTGCATAACCGGATGGATCCAGTTTACGAGATTTTTTCTTACAACCTATATCCCGGCCCCAGTGCAAAAAAGGGAGTGTATGGATCGCTGATTCATCTGGGTGAGGAGGAAGGTTGGATTACCGCACACTGTTCCGCCGTACAGGTTGTCACGCCATACGACAACGTCGTGACGATCATGCATGAAGGTGCGAGCGGCAGCGGGAAAAGCGAAATGTTGGAGCAGCCGCACCGTTTACCGGATGGCCAGTTATTGAAAGGACGGAACCTGGTAACAGGTGAGATGCGTCTGATTGAAATCCCTCGAACCTGTGATCTGCAACCCGTATGCGATGATATGGCTCTCTGCCATCCCGATATCCAGCAGCCCAATGACAAGCTGTGGATCGTGGATGCCGAGAAGGCATGGTTTGTCCGAGTTAATCATATCACCGAGTATGGTACAGACTCCAATCTTGAAAAATTAACAGCTCAGCCTCGACAACCGTTGCTGTTCCTGAATATTGACGCAGTTCCAAATAGTCGGGCATTAATCTGGGAGCACATCGAGGACCAGCCGGGCGTTCGCTGTCCGAATCCTCGCGTCATCATTCCGCGCTCAATGGTACCGGATGTAGTCAACGAACCTGTCAGTGTTGATATTCGCAGTTTTGGTATTCGCACCCCTCCCTGCACCCGCGAGAATCCGAGCTATGGAATAATTGGCCTGTTTCACATATTGCCTCCAGCCCTTGCTTGGCTTTGGCGCTTGGTTGCTCCACGGGGCCATGCAAATCCAAGCATTGTAGAGAGTGAAAAGATGAGCAGTGAGGGAGTGGGCAGCTACTGGCCTTTTGCCACTGGACGGAAAGTCAATCAAGCCAATCTCCTGTTGAAGCAGATTCAAGAAACCCCTCGAACTCGTTATATCCTTGTCCCCAATCAACATGTTGGAGCTTGGGAAACGGGATTCATGCCACAATGGTTGGCCCGTGACTACCTTGCCAGGCGAGGAAGCGCAAAATTTCGAGAGGACCAAATTGTCCCTGCGCGATGCCCGCTACTGGGATACGCTTTGCGGTCAATGCGCATTGAAGGTGTCCGAGTTGCCCCTTGGTTTCTGGAAGTGAACCTTCAGCCAGAAGTCGGTGACGACGGGTACGACCGTGGGGCAGCCATGTTAAAAGAATTCTTCGATGAACACCTCAAGCAATTTCTCCTTCCAGATTTGTCAAAACTTGGGCGGCAGATCATCGAATGTTGTCTCGAAGGGGGCAGAGTAGAAGATTATGAACAGATTCTGGGAAAATCGGATTGAGCGGGCTGAATTTTCAATAGGACTGAAATTGGAGGGTTGGGTGTGAAAGTGTTATCACGTTTGTTTGATAATAATCGAAAATGGGCATTAGAAATTTCTCAATCAGACCCGACTTTTTTCCAGAAACTCGCCCAACAACAGAAACCTGAATTCCTTTGGATTGGATGCTCAGATAGCAGGGTTCCCGCCAACCAGATTGTCGGGCTGCTTCCCGGCGAGATGTTTGTCCATCGCAATGTTGCCAATCTTGTGAATCACGCTGATATGAATTGCCTCTCCGCGATACAGTTTGCTGTGGATGTCCTCCGTGTTAAGCATGTTATCGTCTGTGGTCACTATGGTTGCGGAGGTGTGCTGGCAACGCTTCGGGAGGAGAGTCTTGGTTTGGTTGACAATTGGCTTCGTCACGTCCATGATGTGCGAAAGAAGTATAGTACGCATTTGGATGTTCTTCCGGACGAATCACAGCGTCATGACCGGCTCTGTCAATTGAATGTGATTGAACAAGTTGTAAATGTTTGTCAGACCTCGGTGGTGCGAAACGCCTGGGAACGCAGTCAACCATTAACTATACACGGCTGGATTTACAGCGTCAACGATGGATTGTTGCAGGATCTTGGAATGTGTGTCACAGGATTGTCAGAACTGGATACCTGCCAGGATGCGGCCATAAAAAAAATTTCAAACACTAAGATTGGATAAGATGTCGAATTTGGAGAAGTGCCGTAACCGTCTCGCGAAGTTCATCCCCCCACCCCTTGCGATCTGTGCGATACTCTTTATCAGATAGAGATCCTGCCAATGGCTGTTTCCTGCTGAGGCTCCGGGTGGGCAAGGATTTCGAGGAGGCTGTCCTGGTCCGTCTGGTCCGTGTGCTGGAGAGTTGTTGAGGTGGAGTCTGCCACCCAGTATGCGAGTTTTTGTGTACCTTCCGCCAACTGACCTGGGGTGTTCATTTAATAGCTTGGCGGGAATGGTGGCTGGAGCCCTCGGAGAAGATCCGTTTTCGGGCCACCTCTATGTCTTCCACAACCGCCGTGCCAATCTGATCAAGATCCTCTACTGGGACCGCTCCGGCTGGTGTCCGATTGATTTCCTCAACGGCCATCAAGGTTTCCTTCAGGCCAGGCAACGATCGCCTGTTCGCTGGGCGTGACGCTGGCGGAGATTGCGTCTCCCGGAAGCAGAGGAAGAAACTCTCCACCAGGAAATATCCGAAAGGCTGAAACAAGAGGAGATTGGCCCCGGAACCAAAAGGGGATATTGCCATCACAGGTACATCAGTTTTCATCCGCCACCCGCCGCCCTTTTCAGACACCTTTCACACCGTGCAAGATAATTCTTGATTTCTATACCCAGAATGATTATTATCTCTTCACTGCGTTGAGGTGGCTTTGATGCTGTCTTTGTCTCGAACAACAGGTTATGCGGTATTGGCTCTCGGGTATCTCCATGCCCGCAATGATTTCGTCAAGGTGGAACACATAGCCCACCAGGCCAGGATCCCGAAACCTTATCTGTACACCATTGTGAAGTCTCTTACCAAGTCGGGTCTGGTTCACACGAGACGAGGACCACAAGGGGGCTTGAAGCTCGCAAAGCCTTCTCACCGAATCAGGCTTTTGGATGTTGTGGAGGCCATCGAGGGAAAGAGCTGGATGCACGCGTGCTTCCTGGGTCTGGATGACTGTTCCCAGATCGTCCATTGTCCGCCCCAGGATTTCTGGGAAGAACTGCGCCGCCAGATTACAGCGAAGCTGCGCGAGACCACCCTTGCGGATGTCATCCACACACCTCAGGAGGAGCATTCAAAGTGCGTAACCAGGAGCAAACCTTCTCGGATGTGACAAGTGCAGCACAAAACCGGACTTTAGTTTAACGAATACAAGACTTTTTTTTCGGAGGAGGAATCCAAAGATGAGAGTGGGTAGTTGGATCTGGATTTCAGGCTGCGTCCTGATAACCCTCTGTTTGCTGGGTTTGCAGGGACTCAATGGAGTGGCTCAAGAAGCTCCAGTGGGATATCCGGACTTCGATGGAGATGGTGTGGTCTCCTCGGAGGACTTGATCCAGTTCATGGCCTATTGGCACTATCATGTCTTCCTGGACAGGGATGGGGAGATACAGGCAGAGCTGACTCCCACGCCCGATCACGGAGGGCCTCCCCCACCCACGCCAACCCCCACTCCTGTGGTGGACCAGATTGCGGCCATCCCGATTCATGACGCCGCAGTGGCGGGGGCCGATTACGGCCGCTGTACGGAATGTCACGGGAAACGATTCAACGAGGTGGCACCCTTCGTCGGCAACGCGACCAACGGAGTGATTCTCTCCGCCCATTCAAGAATGTTGCAAATCTTTCCGGGATCTGAAGCGGCGGTTAACGATTCGGTCTGCATCAGCTGCCACAAGACGGTGGACCTGCTTCATAACGGTGGCGGAGCCCTGCGAAAGAAGGTCGTCATCGATCAGCCGGGACTTTTGGGCCTTACCTGTTCGAGCATGGCCTGCCATGGTGCCAGCGGCCCGAAGCCCTTCTATCTCATTGATAAGTGACCGCCGAGGAGGAAAACATGACTGTCGAACTTCTTACTTCAACATCCAAGAGCATGACGCGACGCTCGTTCCTGAAGTGGGGGACAAGCGCTGGAGCTGGATTGGCGGCGAGCTCGCTCTTCTTTGTTCCCAGCAAGAGTCATGCGGCGACCTATGGTACCCCCATCCCGGTTGAGACCGACGCCACGGTGACCATCAAGTATTCGGTCTGCCTGATGTGCCATTCCAACTGCGGTATCCGCGTAAAGATCAATGACGTGGGGCGTGTGATCAAAATCGATGGGAATCCTTACCACCCCAACGGGACGGACTCCCCCCTGCCTTATGACACGAATCCTCATAGCCAGAACGCGCGGAACGCGGCCGGGTGTGTGTGTGCGAAATCCCAGTCCGCCATCGAAACCCTATATAATCCATACCGCCTCAAGCATCCTCTCAAGAGAGTGGGACGGCGCGGCGAGGGGAAATGGAAGCGCATCTCCTGGAACCAGGCCATCTCGGAAATCGCGGCGAAACTCGCACCCATTCGGGATTTGTCCACACCGATGGATCCCGCCGCCCCGGAACTCGGTCCCAAGGCCAATGGCCTGGTTTTCACCGGTGGCCGCAACCAGCACGGCCAGAAAGAGTTCACCGATCGGTTCTTCGCCAAGTGTTTCGGAACGATCAACAAAAGACATGACCACACCAGTATCTGTGAAACCAGTCACCACGTGGCCTTCGCCTATATGCTTGATAAGGACAAGAACCATCTCAAGCCGGACCTGGAGAACTGCGAGTACGTCATCTATTTTGGAACAAATCCTTTTGAGGCGGGTTTTCCGATGGTGCCCTTCGCGCGCAAGACTCAGAATATGCGCACCCGGGCGGGAAATCCCGGCACGATGGTTGTTGTTGATCCGCGCCTCTCGCGGGCGGCGGGAAAGGCGAACATCTGGTTGCCCATCAAACCCGGGACGGATGGGGCTTTGGCGCTTGCGATCGGTCGACGGATTCTCGATCAACAGACCTACAATGCCAACTTCCTGTCGTTGACCTCAACCGCGCATGCAAAAAATAATGGTGAGACGATCAGCAGCGATGCGACCTGGCTGGTCAACCTGAACACCGGAGCTTTCTTAACCCTGGCTGAAGCCGGGGTCACTGCTGCCGCGGGATCACACGTGGTGATTCGTCAGGGTGGCGCGACAAGTGGGGACGCAACCGCCGACGCGCGTGCAAACGACACCGAGGCCCAAGGCGAGTTGTTCGTGGATGCGCTTGTCAATGGCATTCCGGTCAAATCCGCTCTGCAGCTTTACCGTGAGCAATGCGAAACCCATACCATCGCGGAATGGGCTGCGATCTGCGGGCTTGACGAGAGCCAAATCATCGCCGTCGCCGATGGGTATACCTCCCACGGCAGGAGAGCCGCGGCGGAATTTTACCGCGGCGCCTGCCAACACACGAACGGCACCTACGCGAGCATGGCGATCATCGCCCTCAACTGGCTCATTGGAAACGTCAACTGGAAGGGGGGCATGGCAAGCGGAGGAAGTCATTATCACGAAATGGGTGAGGGGAAACCCGGAACCCCTTACGATCTGAGGAGCAGCGTGGCGAACGGCGTCTCCGCCTCGGGAATCGAAATCACGCGTGCCGGAACTAAATACGAGTCCAGTTCGGAGTACGCGAGCAAACCGCCCGGGTCGCAATACCCGGCCACACGTCCGTGGTTCCCCTTCGCCAAATACGGGAATTATCAGGAACTCATTCCGTCTATCGGAGCGCGATACCCCTACCCGTGCCAGGCACTGATTCTGTATTGGAACAACGCCGCCTATAGCGCCCCGGCTCACCGGGACATCGCGAAACAGGTTCTTACAGACGAGGAGAAACTCCCCTTCTTTGTCGCGATTGACGTGGATTTTGGAGAAACTTCCTCGCTTGCGGATATCCTACTTCCGGATGTGACCTTCCTGGAGCAATGGATGACCCCTCATGTCGCCCCCACCATGCTGACGACCATCAGCGGAGTTCGCCAGCCTGTGGTTGGCGCCATCAATGGGATTCCTGTTCATGAACTTCAAGGGATGCCAGAAAAGGCGGTGTACCGGGGCCTTTACCCCGATTGCCGCCAGATGATCGACATGCTCATCGAAATCGGAAAGGCTATGGGCTTACCGGGTGTGGGCGCCAACGCCTTTCCCGGCACGCTCGCTTTCGGGAACGGGAACGACACGAGCCTGGACAGCGCCTGGGATTGGTACAAGCGAATGATCTCCAACCTCGCGGGCGAGGCGGGATCGCTGGTCCCGGGAAGCGATGAGTTGGAAAAAATCGACTATGTCCTGGCGCGAGGGGGCATCTTTGCCCCCGTCTCAGGCGCCTATGATAGCGTCAATCCGGACCATCTCGCAAAGAAATTCGATAAAGGCGAGCTACATTTTTACGTTGAAGATTTCGGGAAGGCGTTCGATTCGATGACCGGACAAAGGTTGTCAGGGACCCCGATCCACGAAGCCATTAAGACCGTCTTGGACAGACCGATTCTCGATGATCCGGACTTTCCGCTGATCCTGGTCACTTACAAGCCTGCCTGGCACGCGCAGGCGAGGACCATCGTTAATAACCACTTGTTGGCTTTGATGCCGGAGAATTACGTCGAAATTTCCGCGCAGGACGCTTCGGACCGGGGAATCGTCACGGGCGATATGGTGTGTGTGCGGTCCATAACCAATCCGAGGACGGTCACGGGGCGGGCACTGGTTGTGGAAGGGATGCGTCCCGGAGTGGTCGCCATGGCCCATAGCTTCGGTCATTGGGAAATGAGCTCACGGTCCCATGCAGTAAATGGTCTTCCGACAGACTTCGATTCCCGAAGAGGAAATGGGATCCAGGCGAACGTGGTAATGGAGAACGATCCTGACTTGGACAATTCGGTTTGCCTTCAAGACAAGATCGGCGGCAGCGCATCGTTTTACGACAGCCGGATACAAGTGGAAAAGATTTCGTAGAGGAGGATGATGAACGATGGCTCAAATCGGATGGCATATTGACCTGCGCCGTTGCACCGGCTGCCGCGCTTGTACCGTGGCCTGCCAGTTCGAGAATCAATCAGGCCCCCAGGTAGCCTTTCGCTATGTGGTGGATCGTGAGAAGGGGACATACCCAGCCGTTAAGCGGGAGTTTATCAGCGTTGCCTGTAACCATTGCGCCCACCCGGCTTGCCGTTCGGCCTGTCCGGTCAGCGCGATCACTAAGCGCGCGGCGGATGGGATCGTCTTGATTGACCGCGATATCTGCATTGGGTGCCGAAGCTGCGAATGGGCCTGCCCCTACGGAGCTCCCCAGTTCAGCCAGGAACTGCAGAAGATGACCAAGTGCACGTTCTGCTTTCATCGTATCGATGAGGGACTCCGTCCCGCCTGTGAGTTGACCTGTGTCGGCCGCGCCATCCGTGCTTACACGCCGACTGATCCGGATCTGCCGGTTTCCTTCGCGACGACGGGAGAATTCCCGGATGATTTCAGCGACGCGCGGCTGACCAATCCCTCCATCGAGTTCGTGTTGGATGTTTGAGGAAGAAGCAATGAGTGCGAAGCTTACGGGCTGGGAGGTTCCCGGCGAAGTGTCAGCTGTCGAAACGATGAGGCAAATGGCCGTCGCTCGGTCGAAGTGGTATAGCCTTGTGGGAACACTCCTGAGCAGGCCCCCCTCGGAGAATTGTCTCGAAGAGCTGTTTTCCTGGGAGTGCCGGCAGGCTCTCGCCGAATGGGCTTCAGAAGAGGTTTTGGCGCAGTTGGCTCAATTGAGCGCTGCCAGACCCTCCATCGGAGTCCTGACCGAATCTTTCGATGAGCTCTTCAATGTACCCGGCCCCAGATATCTGACACCCTACGAATCGGTTTTTCGAGATTCCCGCGTCTTGGATGATGGCCGTGAAGTGTCGGGACTAACTTTCGGTCCTTCCACTGATGATGTTATTCGCTACTACCATCTGGCGGGTCTTGAAATCTCAGAGGAGTACGACGAACTTCCGGATCACATCGGATTGGAAGTGGAATTCATGCGGTATCTCTGCGAGCGCGAGGCCGAGGCCCTTGCCGATGGGGAAGAGGGTCTTGCCGCCACCATCAGAGAAACCGAGAAAGGGTTTCTGGAGCGACATCTCACCGCCTGGGCGCCGGAACTGCTGGCCAGGGCAGAAGCGTGCTCTGCGCATCCTTTCTATGGCTGCTTGCTCAGGCTGTTGCCTGAGTTTGCCGTTCATGACTTGAATTACCTGAAGGAGCTGCATTAAAGAAGAGAGAGACCGAATCCAGAACAGATGTCTGTGTTCTCCGACCTGCGAAGCCTAAGGCTATCACCCTCAGCAATGGACCGCAGGCGATAGGGCCAGGAGGGAAACCCCCTGACCTCCCAGTTTTGGAAAGGAGACGCGCTTTTTCAGATTGGTCACGGCCATGGGCCATGAGACCTTTCTCCTTTCCCCCAAGAGATAGGATATGAAGAAAAGCATCCGTGTAGAGTATTACGGCATCCTGCGCGAGCACTGCAAGCGAACGCAGGAGACATTGTTCACTCATGCTGATACGCCTGCCGCACTCTTCGAGGAACTCAGGAGCAATGGAAGGATTGCATTCAACATGACGTCTTTTTGTGTGGCGGTCAATGACGAGATGGGGTCATGGAACATGAATCTGAGCGAGGGAGACAAAGTGGTCTTCATCCCGCCAGTTGCTGGTGGATAATGCGATTCCTGACAACTCATACACCCCTTGATCCCGCCGGGCTTCGACAATTGCTCTCCAATCCAGAAGCAGGAGCCCTCGTGACTTTTGAGGGCTGGGTACGGTCCTCAAACGAGGGTAAAAGGGTACTGCAGTTGGAGTACGAGGCCTATGAGCCACTCGCGAGTAGCGAGGGCGAACGGATACTAATGGAGACCATGGAGCGATTCAGTATTCGCCAAGCAATCTGCCGGCACCGGACAGGGATGCTTGCAGTTGGTGATCTGGCGGTCTGGGTAGGAGTGACATCGAGCCATCGGGACTCAGCCTTTGATGCCTGCCGGTATATCATCGATGAGATCAAGCGGCGAGTCCCGATCTGGAAAAAGGAATACTACGACGAAGGAACCTCGATGTGGTTGGATCCAACCAGCGGGGGCTTAAGCACATGAGAGCGCCTCTCATCGACCGGTATGGCCGGCGTCACACTTACCTCAGGGTGTCGGTAACAGATCGGTGTAATCTGAGGTGCTGCTACTGCATGCCCCATGATGGGATATCGTTCTCCATTAAATCTTCTCTCCTGTCCTTCGAGGAGATCTCCCGGATTGTCTCCCTCCTGGCGGAAATGGGAGTGACAAAAGTCCGGTTGACAGGCGGAGAGCCCCTTATACGAAGCTCTCTGGATCAGTTGATACGATCTATCTCCAGCATTTCCGGGATTCAGCGTGTTTGCATGACCACCAATGGGATCCTCCTCGCTCAATATGCGAAAAACCTTAAGGACAACGGTCTCTCTTATTTGAACATCAGTCTGGATACTTTGAGACCGGAACGATTCATCCGTATTGCGCGCCAGGACAAACTCGTGGACGTTTTAAGTGGAATCGATGCAGCGATTCAGGCATCATTCGATTCGATCAAACTCAACATGGTCGTCATGGGGGGCATCAATGACGATGAGATTCTTCAGTTCATTGATTTCGCCAAGTTTCGTCCTGTCGACCTCAGGTTTATCGAGTTCATGCCCTTCCAGTCGAATAGTTGGAATCGGGGCTCTCTTGTGCCGGCGGTTGAAATTCGCCGCCGAATACGAGAACACTATGAGCTGACCTCTGTTTCTCTTTCTCCTGACGGAACTTCAATCGCTGACGAATACCATATTCCCGGGATTCGAGGCAAGATCGGATTCATCTCTTCAATGAGCGAGGAGTTTTGTGGCACTTGTAGCAGATTGCGCCTCATGGCGGATGGTGGAATTAAGACCTGTCTCTTTGGGCCAGTGGAGGGGAACCTCAGGGATGCGATACGTTCTGGAGCGGATGATGATGAATTGGAAATGTTGCTCCGATCCTGGATTGAGTTGAAAGGTGAGCGTCATGCTCCCGTGGAGAACCTTGAGTCCTCTGTCCAGGCTCCTATGATCACGATTGGGGGTTGACCATGTTCGATATTTCCGGAAAGACCCGGACATTCAGGACCGCGACAGCAACTTCCACACTCCGTGTGTCCCCTCAAACCACGGTGCTTATCCATGATGGGAAGATACCGAAGGGGGACCCTCTCCAAGTTGCGCGAGTCGCATCCATTCAAGCTGCCAAGAATACCAGCCAGATCATTCCTTATTGCCATCCGATCCCAATCGAGCATGTCTCGATCACCTTTGAGGTTGGCGAAGACCGGATCGTCTCGATCGTCACCGTCAAAGCGACCTATAAGACTGGCGTTGAGGTGGAGGCTATCACAGCCGCCTCGGTAGCAGCGCTGACACTCTACGACATGTTGAAGATGGTTGATGAAAACCTCCGGATTGAAGATGTCACACTGGTCTCGAAAGAAGGAGGGAAGGGCACATGGCGCGAAACATTCGACACTCCTCCTCGAGCAGCTGTAGTGGTCCTTTCGGATAGCGTCGCCGCAGGAAAGAAAAAAGATACGGCGGGCCAAGCCATCGTTGACCGGCTTCGCAAAGAGCAAGTCGAGGTTATTGATTACAGAATTCTCGCGGATGACTCCGCGGCAATCAAACAGTGGTTGTGCCGTTACTCGGATGATGACCAGCTCGACCTGGTAATCACAACTGGAGGAACAGGCTTAAGTCCCCGTGACTTCACCCCCGAGGCAACCGGTGAAATCCTTGAACGCGAGGCTCCAGGTATCATCCAAGCGGCGACTGAATACGGTCTTGAGCGAACTCCGCGAGCTATGTTGGGGCGTGGTAAAGCCGGAGTCCGTGGAAAAACTCTCATCATCAACCTTCCCGGATCAAGGAAAGGGACACAGGAGTCACTGGATGCTCTGTTTCCATCGGTTCTCCATGCGCTCAAGATGATCGCGGGCCAGGGCCACTGATTGAGATGATCTCTTTCGAAGAAGCGCTCAAATTGATCCTCACTAATGCGTACACGCTACCTGCCGTGTGCATTCCCTTTGAAGATTCACTCGGACGTGCGCTGGCCCAACCGGTTACCGCACGTTGTGACATGCCACTCTTCGATCAGTCCGCGGTGGATGGATATGCTGTGAGGGCTTCCGAGGTCACTACAGCATCCAGAGAGACACCGGTCTCATTACGTCTGACTGGAGAAGTGGCTGCAGGAAGCGGGAAGGTCCCTCGCCTACGGAGTGGTTGTGCGATCCGGGTGCTCACAGGGGGTAGAATTCCAACAGATGCAGATAGTGTGGTGATGAAAGAATTCTGCACAATTGTGGAAGATCAGGTCCTCATCACTTCTCCCACACATTCCAGTGAGAATATCCGGTTTCGCGGCGAGGAATACCGCAAAGGCGACCGGATGCTGGCTCAAGGCACAAGGATTACACCTCCTGTGATGGGTCTTCTGGCGGAATTTGGCCTCACCCGGGTTGTGGTTCACCGGTCACCTATGGTCTCCTTGGTCGTGACAGGGAATGAGTTAATAGAACCTTCCGGAAGGCTTAAGCGAGGTCAGATCAGGGATTCAAATACATATTCTTTATCCGCGGCACTCCTGCAGGCCGGGGTGTGTTCAGTTCGGTGCTACCGAAGCGCCGATGTCGACACCGAACTCCAAGAGACTCTTGCGCAGGCGTTAAAAACAGTGGATGTCGTCATTACCGTGGGGGGAGTGTCTGTGGGTGAATATGATCTGGTTAAAGATAAGTTGGGTAATCTGGGTGTGGAGACAGTTTTCTGGCGGGTCGCTGTGAAACCGGGAATGCCCCTTTATTTCGGAGTGCGGAAGAGGAGATCAGGAAATCCACAACTTATCTTTGGTCTGCCCGGAAATCCAGTTTCAGCGCTCCTACTTTACAAACTCATGGTCGAACCAGCCTTGCGGCGGATGATGGGAGATGGGACACCCGAACCACACAGGATTCGTGCTACTCTCCGTGGCTCTTTGTCCAAGAAACCTGGCAGACTCGAATGGGTTCGTGCTGTACTTTATTCCGAGGATGGTTCGCTTATCGTTGTTCCAACGTCGGGACAAGGATCGCATATGATCGGAGGGTTGGCCGGAGCCAACTGCCTGATTCGTTTTCCGCAAGAGAGTCGTTTGCTTCCGGATGGAAGCGAGGTAGAGGTTACGATGCTGGATTGGCGGGCATAGATCCTCAAAGTATCTCACGGCGGGAATCCACAACCGCATCGCTAGAATGAGTTTTTCAACCAGCTGCCAAGCGGAAACAGACATCTTGGCTCATAGATCGCGACCAGGGGTTCTGGTGCACCTTTGCTCGTGAGAAATAATATTACAAGGGTAACCGTCTCGCAAAAGACATCCCCCCAACCCTTGCGATCTGTGCGATACTCTTTATCAGATAGAGATCCTGCAAATGGCCAGTTTCCCGCTGACACGCCAGTGAAGAAAGGAAACAAGAACACAAGGGTCGTTCTGGAAATCATAAAAAAATACCGGGTGTAAGAAGAGATACAGCATCAATGAGTTGTGGTTGGGCGAGACCGGCTTGGCGTTAATATCGAAAAAGAATGTGACCTACACCCCTTCACCAAAAGATTTGACGAAGGTATTCCACCGTTGTCAGGCGGAGAAGGTAGCGGCGAGTGGACTCGAACCACTGACCTAGGGCTTATGAAACCCCCGCTCTAACCGTCTGAGCTACGCCGCCACTGAACCCTGAATATACCCGCTCCTCAGGTGTGACTCAATCCTTACGGATTCCCCTTGTTCTATGCCTCTTGAGCCGGGGCTGAGGATGGATCAAGGACCCCACCTGTTGATATCCCCCCGGCTCACCGTACCATTGGTGGGCGAATAAGGAAGGATGAAATTGGGATAGGCGGGCTCCACGATATTGAACTGACGGTCGGGGCCAATGCTTCGGATCGAGTACTGGTATTTCAAGTATTTGTCAAAATACTGTCGCCAGAACTCTCCCTTGGGATCGTACGAGGGACGACTCCCATAGGCATACGTATCGGCTTGAAATCCAGGGATCTCACGGCTCAAATCGAAGACTTCGGGTGGGATCGAACTCATGAACCGGATCGGTGAAGTCAAAGGCAACAGACGGTGAGAGGTGATACTGTTGGGATCATAGCGTGGTCCCCATTTCAGGGTTTGGTAAAGGTTCAGGTACTGGCGGTACTGGATCTGATACGCCTCGAGGGCACTTGCGATGGAACGCAAATCCCCTTGGCCACGTGTTACTTTGGCGCGGACCTGGGCCTCCAGGAAATTCGGTAGTGCAATCGCTATCAGAATCAGGATGATGGCAATCACGATGAGTAACTCGATGAGAGTGAAACCTGTTTTATGAGGATCAGAACGATTGGTACAGCCCAAACGGTCAAGACACATGGTGACTATCCCTCCCTGCCGGGTGCAACCCATTCCTTCTTTACTCTGCGCGTCGAATGGTCCAATCCAAGTAAAAACTGACCACCAGATAATAGACCGGATAGTACAGACTCAGCCAGACCCAAAATGGATTTGGTTTTTCCTGGAAGAGCAGGCAGACAATCAGGATGGTCCAGAAAATTCCCAGCGACCAGGACAGTTTCCAATAGGCTGAGTTCCGGCTGGGATAGAGGTATCGGGTGGGAATGAAGCTGAAGATGCCTGGGATCAGCACCAGGAGCACTGATAAAATGGGTCCTGGATGCAGCCAATACATGTAAAGTGCCACGATGTTCCAATAGCTTGGAAAACCCAGAAAAAAATTATCCGGTGTTTTCATGTTGACCTGGCCATAGGCATATAACGCGGCAATAACCGGAATGGCCAGCCAAAGGGGGTGGGGGAGCAGGTTCTCTTTGCCCATGATGAAAATCGGCGCCCAGATAAAGGTCAACACATCCACTGCGTTATCAACCTGCGCTCCGCTGAAGTCGGGCAGGACCTGAGAGACCCGAGCAGCACGGGCCAGGAGCCCATCTGTTGCGTCTATAATTCCCGCAACCACCAGAAAGAGAAACGCCATACGCACCTGGTCATTGGCGGTGGCCATGAGGGCCAGCACTCCCATCAGTGCCCCACTTGCCGTGTAAAGATGAACCAGCCATGCAACAGTTTTTGTCATTGGAGTCTTGAGGTTATCCTCTTGCGTTCCAGCTCAGATTCTCTCAGTCCGGTATTCTCACTGTGAAAGAGAATTGAGGTAAGTCCTGTGGGATTTCAAAAGAAGATCCGGCTGGCTCATTCGCCAAGTGCAATACGCAGATGCCCCCCCACCGCCTTCAATCGTTCCATGGCTTCTTCAGAGGAAATCCCCAGGCGATGGACAAGAATCGCAAGTTTAACGGATCTTTGTGACCTCTCAAGCAGAGCAACCGCCTCCTCTCGTCCCAATCCTGTAAAAAAACGAGTGGTGCGGATGGCTCGTTCACGGAGTTTGTCACAGGTTAAATACAAATCGACCATCCGGTTTCGGTATACCTTCCCTGTCTGGAGCATCGCTCCGGTGGTCAAGCGGTTGAGAAAGAGCTTTGTGGCGGTTCCCGCCTTGAGTCGAGTCGAACCGGTCAGAACCTCCGGTCCGGTTGCCAGGATGACCAGACGGTCCAAATCAAAATCGGCCACCAGTCCCTCATGGCAAGTCAACAGGACTGTGTAAGCTCCCACCCTCAAGGCCTTCCGCAGGGCTCCTCGGACAAAGGGGGTGGTGCTGCTGGCTGCAATACCAAGAACAAAGTCCTTTGCTGTGACACCACGCTCAATAACCGCCATGCCTCCCCCCACTTCATCATCCTCGGCTCCCTCGACTGATCTGACAAGGCATTCAAATCCTCCGGCCAGGATCGCCTGAACCTGCTCTCGAGGGACTCCGAAAGTGGGCGGGCACTCGGTAGCATCCAGCATCCCCAATCTTCCACTTGTACCGGCTCCCACGTAAAACAACCTCCCTCCATCGTTGAACCGGGCAGCAAGTGTTTGGATCAACTCCGCGAGATCCAGGCGTACCCTCTGCAAAGCATTGAGCACCAGGTACTCCTCCCTCTGCATCAGATCGACGAATTCAACAGGAGAAAGGCGGTCGAGGTATTCACTGCGTGGATTGGGTTGCTCAGTAGAGAGGTGTGCGTAAGGGTCTTCAGGTTTCATTATGGGGAGAAGATCTCAAAAATTGGCGCGGGTACAAGAGGTCTGGGCTCATGCCGTGCAAGACGTGCCCGTGCCAGGCGTCCATAGTAGGTTTCTCCGCATTCCTGAGAGAGACGTGACCAGATTGTCTGGGCTTCCTGTCCACGGTCCTCAGCCTCAAGCAGCGAGGCAAGCTGGACATGAACCTCCCACCGTCCAAGTGGGTGAAGACTCATGTTTTCCGCTAATTGGAGGCTGCGGTGTGACTCTGGATAATTTTCCTCGATCTGGTGAAGCCGGGCACAGCAAAGATGATAAGCTCGTGCAATCCCGGGATGGTTGGGGTGGACGGTCAGGCAATGATGAAGGCCTGAAATGGATCTCCATGCCGCGGGCAGATCATTTCGTGAAACCGCCAACTCAACACGGAACCTCAGGTATGTCAGCCGGTCCATGATCTCCAGCCGGGAGTGGGATTGGATCTTTCTCAAGGTCCAGTCCAGACCATCAAAGTCCTGCTCGCGTAAGAAGCTTTCCCCTTTTAGAAGTAAGGCTGAATGCTCAAGGTGGTGATCCTGATTTCCGGATGAACGAGAGAGACTACCCAGTATCTGGTCAGTCAGTGCCCGTGCGGTTCGTGTCTGGTCCATGAGCAAGGCCAATTCTGCCCTTGCCAGCGTGACCCATTCACGCCACCCGAAAAGTTTCTCCACCTGGTTCAAAGATTCTGCCGCCTCTTCGGTTTTACCTTCCTGGAAGAGGAATAAGGACTTCAAGCGGAGCACCAGCTCATACACATATCTTGCCTGCCGGAGATGGGGTTCCCACACCAGGCTGATGATTTCCTCTGCCTCTGAAAGGCTTTGATAGGCCTCATTACGATCCCCTTTTCTAGCGGCAAGATCCGCCATGAAACAGAGGATGACGGCTTTTGAACTTGGCCGTTTCTCATTATGAAAAAGCGTACGCAAACCTGCTTCGTCTTCGCTTGAATGATTTATCAGGTTATGAGGAATCTTTGGTGCCAGTCGGTCACCTGTTGATACCCAGGAGGAATCGAAGAGGGCGGCCCATGAGGCTGGACCGCCCTCAATAGATTCCCGGCGGCGGGTCCTCCGCATCCACTCCCAGACCGGGAGCGGCTCACCGGGAAAGAAACGCCGCTGAGTCAGTTCAAGCAGAACCAGACCCAGCGCACAACCCCCTAACCAAAAAAAAGCCCCCATTTTCTGTCTCCCCAATTCATCCCCTAGAGACAATCACAACTAGTTTGGCTTACAGGGCTTATGATGTCAAGACTTATCTTAAAAATTAAATCAGACAAAACGATATATCCATAATAAGATCAGTATGTTAGAAATGGATATTATCTTCACGAACAGGCCTCAGGATCATCAAACGAAACATTCATTTATTGATCGTGATGGCAGGATAGAAAAAGGTCTCAAAAAAGCGGCGGGGACATGGCGTTTGAAAAAATCCTGTACAAGGCAGAGGTCCCAAAAATCATGGCTGACCGTCTGTGCGAAATGGCCGGGAGGTTCAAGGGCTGAAATCCTGCCCTTGGGAGCCCCTGAAGTATCATGTAAGATCAGTGGAAAGGTGGCCTTCGAGCTCCGCCTAAGTTCGACAAAGTGAGAGGATCGGTTTGTCATGTTGGATTTGCTGGAACGTCCGGTTTTCGAGGCTCTCGAAGATTACAGCAAGAGAGAACCTGAAGAACTGACCGCGATCATCCGGGAACATAAACGGAGACTGGGCTCCAGGTTACTGATTCTCGGGCACTTTTATCAGAAGCCGGAGGTCATCGATCTGGCGGACATCACGGGCGATTCCTATGGCCTCTCGAAAGCCGCAGCTGAGGCGGTGGACTGTGAAACCATCCTCTTTTGTGGCGTCCGATTCATGGCCGAATCGGCTCGCATTCTTGCAAGAAACGATCAGGTGGTGTTACACCCCGACCAGCGTGCCGGGTGTCCGATGGCTGACATGGCCAACCTCGATACGGTTACCCAGGCCTGGAATGAACTGGCGTCTGTCACTGACATCACCCGGGTGATCCCAGTCACCTACATGAACAGCGATGCCGACCTGAAAGCCTTCTGTGGCGAGCACGGAGGTATCGTGTGTACTTCCTCCAATGCCGCCAGGGTTTTTGACTGGAGCTACCAGAGAGGAGATAAGATCCTGTTCTTCCCGGATGAACACCTTGGGCGAAACACAGGGAATCAAAAAGGGATCCCCAAATCACAGATGCCTGTGTGGGATTGGAGGGAATACCTGGGAGGACTTGCCGAGGACGAAATCAGGGATTCCAGAGTGCTTTTGTGGAAGGGTTACTGCCATGTGCATACTCACTTTACCGTGGACCAGATTGCGAAGATCCGTGCGGTTGAGCCTCAGGCCGTGATTCTTGTCCATCCTGAATGCCCGGAGGAGGTTGTGGCTGCCGCGGATGGCTGTGGTTCCACTGAGTACATTCGGCGGTATGTAGAGAAAGCACCTGCCGGTACGACCATCTATATCGGTACTGAAATGAACCATGCGGTCAATCTTGCCCGGCAGAACCCACACTTGACGATCAAAAACCTTTCCCGATCTCTGTGTCCGAACATGTGGAAGATCGGCCTCAATGACATGGCCTACACCCTGGACATGGAGGGACGGGTGAACCGGGTGGAGTTACCCGATTCCATTACGATCCCCGCCCGATTGGCGTTGGAAAGGATGCTGGAAGTCCAATAGGTTCAGTTTCAAAGTCAGACTGGTTCGAGCTCATACATGCGGATCTGTTTCAGGCCTGGTAGGGAAACCGCCAGACGGCCTGTTGAGTCTATCGCCACGGGCATCCCCGGCCAGCCATCATGGCAGGGTAAAGAATCTGCAGAAGCCTGGCGGATCTGGGTCAGATAGGAGTGTTCCTCTTTGAGCCCCAGATCTTCGGGCGAGAGCATGGCCTTGAGGACTCCCTGTGAATCATAGACCTTCAGGCGCGGAATTCCTTTCTCAGCGGTGACTACCCATCCATTGGGCATGAGGTTCAGGTTGGTGGGATTGCAGCAACCGCAGAAGTCCGCCGGTGAACCTCCAAACTTCCCCCATTTCCCTATCAACTCACCCGTGGAGTCGAAAGACTCCACCCGGTGTTCCGAGGTGTGAGCAACATGCAGAATCCCCTTGGAGTCTACCACGCAGTCGAAATAGGCACTTGGGATGTGGAATCCCTCGATGGAATCGATGAAGTCGCCATCACTCGCAATGCGGAAGATACACCGTTTTCCAGCATCCGCGATGAAGACCTTCTCCTCAAATAGGGAAACACAGGTGATGAAGCCAAAAGGGTCCCCCTTTCCACCCGGAGTAGTCCAGGAAAACCGTGAACTCCCAGTGGGGTCGAGGAACACCACCTCCTTCTTCATTCCCACCAGCAGAGATCCATCGGGACCAGTTGCGACCGCTTGAACCTGCTCGGAGGTTGGAATCTCCCGGACTGGCAGACCTTCCGCTGTGAGGACAAGCACCCCTGTCTCTCCCGCAACCACAAGCCGTGATTGGGAGTCGAAAGTGATATCCCGGATTCGTTCACAAGGAGGCTGGATCTGACCCACCTGCTTGAGCTGGTAGGGAAGTTGAAGGTCTGAGGCTGTGGAGGGTGTCAGATATCCCCCCAGTGCCATGGCTCCTGCTCCCTGGCCAAGGGTCGCCAGGAACCGTTTACGTGAAATCCTGTTCTCGCTCTCCACTGTCTGAAGCCCTCCCTGTATCTGTCCTCATCCGTGCAGCAACCACCTGGCCCAGTGCAATACCCCCATCATTCGGTGGAACCCGTTGGTGCCAATAGGGAAGAAACCCTGATTCCCTTAATCGGCATACTGTCCTCGAGGTGAGTACCTGGTTCTGGAAGCAACCTCCGCTCAAAACGACCTTCCTGTGGCCTGTCTGTATGGCCACCGAGTGGATCATGGCCACAAGTGCATTATGAAACCTGGAAGCAATTCGTCCAATGGGAACCTGGGATTGTACATCAAAGAGGATGTCCCGGATCATCGGTTCCCAATCAAGCACTGCCGGTCCTCCGGAGGCACCAGGATTGAGTTCGAAGGAAAAGGCTGACTCCGGGTCATCCATCTCTTTCACGGCAAACTCCAGCTCCATCGCGGCTTGTCCCTCGAAAGAGCAGATTTGGCGAAGACCACACAAAGAGGCTACGGCATCGAAGAGCCGGCCCGCTGATGTGGTCCTGGGAGAGTTGACAGTACGGGGCAGCATGGATTTGAGAAACTGAATCTCACGATTATCGAAAGAGCAGGGAAGCAGGTTCTGCAAACATGAGAAGACCTTTTCTCCCTCCATTTCATACAACATGCCAAGAGCCGAACGGCGTGGTTGACGGACAGCAGTATCTCCTCCGGGCAAAGGGAAAGGACGCAAGTGGGCGACTCTCCGGTAATTTCCATTCTCGACAACCAGGAATTCACCTCCCCAAACGGTTCCATCCGGTCCGTATCCCGTCCCATCCCAGGCGACTCCCAGCACCGGACCTTCAATTTCATTCTCGGCCATGCAGGCAAGGATGTGGGCAAAGTGGTGCTGGACCTGGTTCATTGCTTTGCCGGTTTTGAACGCGAAATGAGTGGAGGGGTAATCGGGATGTAAGTCACAAGCAATAATTTCTGCTTCTGTTTCATACATCCTCTGAAGATCGTGAGCGGCCGACAGGAATGCCCGGTAGGACTCCGCGGTGTCGAGATCACCAACATGCTGGCTGATGAAAACATTCTCTTCCACCGCCAGTGCAATCGTATTTTTGAGTTGTGCACCGGTGGCCAGTACCACCGGGCCTGCTTTGGGAAGATGGATGGGGAATGGTGCATATCCCCTTGCCCTGCGCAGCACCATCTCGCGTCCAAGGATTACTCTCGCCACTGAGTCATCGACATGCCTGCAGATGGGACGGTTATGCACCAGGAACACATCAGCAATCGATGCCAGACGTTTCAATGCTTCGTACTCGTCGATGCAAATGGGCTCATCGGAGAGGTTGCCACTCGTGGCGATGACCGGGAAGTCGATCTCATGCATCAGGATATGGTGCAGAGGTGTGTAGGGCAGTAGAAGTCCCAGGTTCGGATTACCGGGAGCCACCGAAGGGGCCAGACCGTCCTCCTGTTCATGGCGTTGCAGCAATACAATAGGCGCTTCGGATGATTGAAGGAGTCTTTGTTCTTTCTCGGAAATCACACAGAGTTTCCTCGCCTGCTGGAGGCCGGGGACCATCACTGCCAAAGGTTTTTCCTCACGTCTTTTCCGGGTGCGTAGCCGGGTGACTGCCTCCTCATTACGGGCATCCACCAGCAGCTGGAATCCTCCCAGACCCTTGACAGCCACAATCTTGCCTTGACGAATTTCCTGGCATCCATATAAAAGAGCCTCATGCCCAGTTTTCAGAACTTTTCCCATGTGATCCCAGCATTCCAGGTGAGGTCCGCAGCAGGGGCAAGCGTTTGGCTGAGCATGAAAACGTCTGTCCAAGGGATTCTCATATTCCTCCCGGCAATCCGGGCACATCTCAAAGATTCGCATCGTGGTCCTTCCTCGATCATAGGGAAGGTCTTCGATGATCGAATAGCGTGGTCCGCAATGAGTACAATTAGTGAAGGGATAAAGATATCTTCGATTGGATGGATCGAATAATTCCTGAAGGCACTCGGGGCAAGTGGCAATATCGGGCAGAATCAGGGTCTGTTTGGTACCACCCGTGCTAGGGAGGATATCGAAGGAGGTATACCCCGCCGGATCGAGGAAGACAGTTTCGAGGCCTTGGATTACAGCAAGTGGAGGCTTCTCCCGCTCCAGCTGGAACAGAAAAGCCTCCACTCCCCTTAAACTCCCCTCCACTTCGAGGATGACCCCCACGGTGGAATTGCGAATCCAGCCCTTCAGCCCCGATTCAGAGGCAAGCCGGTAAACAAACGGCCTGAATCCGACACCTTGAACCGCGCCACGAACCAGAATCCGTAGCCGTGTTATTTTCGTATGAGTGGCTCCCTCATCCGGGCGGAGACTCAGGCGCCGCATTCATCCTCCGCTCAGATCTCCAAAGTCGCTTTCACCAAACCCTCTTGGACATCATGCTGGGTCTGGAAGCCCAGCTTCTCGGAAACTCGCTGCATCTCGTAGTTCTCTGGAAGGATATATCCGATGATACGTTTGATTCCTTCAGCTCGGCCAATTTCGATCAGCCTGCTCAGAAGTTCTGTCCCAAGTCCCTGCTTCTGGTATTTATCCGTGACCAGGATCGCAAACTCAGCCTCATCCTCGATCCTGCTGCGGGTTAGACGTCCCACACCCAGAATGATGTTCTCACCGGGTTTTTCACCCTTCATTTCGGCCACTAACGGCCACTCTCTGCTGTAGTCGCTGAAGCAGATACGGGTAAGGCGCTCATGGGTAACACGCTGGCTGAGTTTGAGTGTGTGCAAATACCTGAAATAGACAGTCCGTTCAGAAAGGGTTTCGTGGAAACGAACCATCGCGGGTTCATCTTCCGGACGGATGGGACGAATATTCACCTTGAGACCGCCCTTGGTAGTCCATGGCCTGGCATATTGGGAGGGATAGGGGCGGATAGCGAGTTTCGGGAGCTGATCCTCGGTGACCGAGGGATCATGCAGAACTACACGCGCATCCAGTGCCAGCAGGCACTCGGGAGATGCCAGGAGAGGATTGATGTCGATCTCCTTGATCCATCTTTGCTCCGAGACCAGGTAGCTGAAACGGACCATCAGGTGTTCGAGAGCAGCCAGGTCCACCGGCTTACGCCCACGGACACCTTTGAGTGCCTTGTAAATCAAGGTCTGTTCCATCATCCGCCGGGCGAGGGTGGTGTTTAGTGGAGGAAGTGCCAGTGAGCGATCTTTGTAGACTTCCACCAACTGGCCACCGGAACCGAAAAGAAGCACGGGCCCGAATTGGGAATCAATGCTGCTTCCAATGATGATCTCATAACCATCCCGTTGCTTGATCATGGGCTGGACTGTCACACCCTGGAAATGCTCGGCACCCGCTTTTTCAGTCACACCCCTCTGAATTGACTTGAAGGCATGGCGGACATCCTCGTCACAATCCAGATTGAGTTGAACTCCACCGACATCCGTTTTGTGGGTAATCGTCTCCGAGAAGAGTTTGAGAACCACCGGGTAGCCGATTTCCTTGGCAGCCTTGGAGGCCTCATCCTCCGTTGCGGTGATGACTGTTTTGACTGTGGGAACGCCATAGGCGCTTAAGACTTCTTTCGATTCGAACTCAGTCAGCAGGCAGCGTCCCTCTGAACGTGCGGTGTTGATGATGTTCTCAACCCTGGTGCGGTCAGGTTCGAACTCATCAGCTTCGAGTCCCAGGTTGGGGGTCTCATAGAGGCCACGCAGATGGTATGTATAACGCCACATGTAGTTGAAGACACGCGCGGCGATATCGGGGTAGGGGAAAGTTGGGATACCGGCCTTGGCCAGGATCGCCTCGCCCGCGGCGACATCGGGGCCACCCATCCAGCTCGCCAGAACTGGTTTCCCCTCAATCTTGGCATAGGGCACCAGTTTCTCTGCCGTGGCTGTTGGTTCGGTCATATCCTGCGGGGTGAGAATGACCAGCAGTCCATCGCTCTTGGGATCCTTGGCCACGGTCTCGAGTGCCCTGGCGTACCTGTCTGGATCCGCATCCCCGATAATATCGATCGGATTGTTGTGACTCCAGGAGGTTGGCAGGAAGGAGTTGAGTTCTTCCATAGTTTCATCGGAAATCTCGGCCAGCTCGCCTCCTCCCAGAATAAGGGCATCCGTCGCGAGAACTCCGGGACCGCCGGCATTGGTGAAGATGGCGAGGTGGGGGCCCTTGGGACGGGGTTGTTTGGCGAGAACCTCGGCCATGTAGAAGAGATCCTCGATGCTGTCGACTTGGAGCACACCGCTTCTGCGGAAGGAACAGCGCAGAACTTCGTCACTTCCCGCCAGCGAGCCGGTGTGCGAGGCCGCAGCCTTGGCTGCCGCTGCGGTGCGTCCCGCTTTGATCACGATGATCGGTTTGGTCAGGGCAACTTCCCGGGCGGATGAAAGGAAGGAACGTGCATCTCCCACGGTCTCCATATAGATCACAATGCTCTTGGTCTTTGGGTCATCGCCCAGGTAGTCGATCAGGTCACCCCAGCCGACATCGACCATTGAGCCGATGGAAACGAAAGCACTGAACCCGACTTTATGTTGATGGCTCCAGTCCAGGATGGCAGTGCAGAGTGCACCGCTCTGGCTGATGAGACCCACATTTCCAGGTCGTGCGATACTTCCCGCGAAGGTCGCATTCAACCCGGTAATCGGATTCATCAAGCCGAGACAGTTGGGGCCAATGATACGGATATTCCCTTTCCGGGCACGGACCAGGATGTCCTGTTCCAGCTTGGCTCCTTCAGGCCCCAGTTCCTTGAATCCAGCGGAGATGACAATCGAACTTTTTACATTGGCCTGGACACATTCATCAATAATGCCCGGGATGGTTGGGGCTGGTGTGACCACCACCGCGAGATCAACACGCTCCGGTATGGCTCCGATGCTGGGGTAAGCCTTGATCCCCCAGACACTGGACCGCTTCGGATTCACCGGATAAACCGTCCCCCCGAATGGATTGGTGACCAGATTCCGGAGAATGGTTCTTCCTACGCTCCCCACTTTTTCAGTTGCTCCGACCAACGCGACTGTCTGTGGGTGAAAGAGTGAGTCCAGGGGATGGTTGGCTCCCTCGGATTCCTGGTTGAGTATGGTCTCGCCAATGCTTCGATCCATGTTCGGCTCCTTTATCCTGTATTATCTGATTCCTTGAAAGTCCTTGACCTGAATCCGGGACTGTCTTACCTGAAAACGAGCAAATAAAAAAAACCTCATCACTTCTCAAGAGGTAGGACAGAATCCGCTGCCCTGACCTCTAACAACTCCAGATCGTGTGCTTCTTCAATCTCCTCAACATAGCCACAACCGGGGCACACGAACAGATGCCCCGCCAGATCATCACTCTGAATGACTTGCTCATGAGAGCAATGTGGGCACTTGAAGTCCCGATTGACTGATTCAACAACAATCTCCGCTCCTTCGAGAGGTGTTCCCGTGGACAGAGTCTGAACTGCCTGTTCGAGGGCTTCTGCTGAAAAGGCACTGGCACGGCGGAATCGCAACAACTCGACACGCGGATTCCCCCGTTTGGCTATTTCCTCCAGGACTGCATTTACCAGGGATTCGGCGATCGAGTATTCGTGCATGTTCATTCTCTCCATCCGGTACGGGGATGGCTAGCAGCGGTTCTCCAGGAATGATAATCCAACCTGCTCTCCCGTCCATTCCGAATCGACAATCTCCCGGATCCGAATGATTGCATCGGGAACTCCCGAATAAACATGGGGACTCATTCCTTCCCCCAATCCAAAAGACTGACCGGCAATGCTGACAACATACGCTCGTGGCAACCTTCCATAGAGGATTTCACACGTGATGAGGAGTGTGGAGGGGGATACGTGGTGTGTAAATGCGGTTCCGGGAGCTTCCGGAACCAGATGACTACACCTGACCACCGCCTCCATGGATTCACAGGAAACATCCACAAATATCACCGTCTTGAAATGACTCATCGTCTCCGCGAGATCAGGAGTCAGCTGGTGACAGGGGATCACCTGCACTCGATCATCATTCCGGTACTCTTCCTCCAGGAGCTCTGCGACATGCCAACCGAAAGCATCATCCCCCCTGAGCGGATTTCCATATCCGAGGACCAGAACACGATTCATCAGTCCCGCCTCAACTCATCCAAAATTACCCCCGACGCATCGACCAGTTGAACCTGGAGTGGCATTTTTCCAAGGGCGTGTGTGGAACAACTCAGGCATGGATCATAAGCACGGATTACCGCCTCAACCCGGTTCAGCATTCCTTCCTGCAGGTTCTTGCCATCCACAAAATGTTTGGCGGCCTGCAGGACCCCCCGGTTCATCGCCAGGTTGTTGTGTCCCGTGGCGATGATCAGATTGGCCCACAGCATGAGACCATCTTCATCGATCTTGTAGTGGTGAATGAGGGTTCCACGCGGTGCCTCCGAAACGCCCACACCTTCGAAAGCATTCGGACGGGCCAGTGCACGGACATGGCTGCTGAGGATGTTTGGGTCATTGAGCAGCAACTCAATCCGTTCGATCCCATAAATGATCTCAATCAGACGTGCGTAATGGTAATGGAACGATGAAAGCACTGCACCTCGTTCAAGTGCACGGAACTCAGCCAGTTCCTGGTCGGCCAATGGAGTACCGCAACGGTCCACGATATTCAGGCGTGCAAGAGGTCCTACCCGGTAGATCCCATTCGGATACCCCATGGGTTTGTAATAGGGTGATTTCAGGAATGAGAAGGCTTCAACCGCCTCTCCAATGTATTCATGGTATCTGGTGGCATCCAGATTTTCCGCAACTATATTACCAGCTGCTCCGACCACACGGATTTTACCATCATAATGGGCCAGTTCCTTGTTGTCGGTCACGATACCCAGGAAGAGGCTGGGGAAGTTGGCGAAGGTGCGAATTTCCTCGTTATACTGATCGAGCGCGCGTTTATACCAGTCCAGTGTCTTACGGGCAATTGCCATCGCCCCTGGAATGGTCTTGAGAATTCGTTCCCTCAGTTCAGGTGCAAGTGGCTCGTTGACTCCACCGGGAACGACCCAGGCGGGGTGGATCCGTTTGCCACCCAGCCATTCGATGATCTGCTGGCCAAATTGGCGTAACTGGATTCCCCCCCTGGCGAGTTCAGGATTAGCCTGGAGGACTCCGATAATGTTTCTCTTCGAGGGATCCGCATCCATTCCCAGCAGCAGGTCGGGTGATGAAAGGTGGAAGAAGCTGAGCGCATGTGACTGTACAATCTGGGCAAGGTTCATGATGCGCCGCAGGTTGGCTGCGGTTCCTGGAATCCGGACCGCCAGCAGCTCATCGCAGGCTTTCGCCGAGGCAATCAGGTGGGAGACTGGACAGATGCCACAAATGCGGGCCATGATGGAGGGCATCTCCCGGAAGGGACGTCCCTCGCAGAGTTTCTCGAATCCCCGGAACTGCGTGACTACAAACTGCGCATCTTGAACCGAACCGGACTCATCCAGCTGGATAAGGATTTTGGCGTGGCCCTCGATTCGGGTGACTGGATCTATGACGATTTGCTGGCTCATTCTTAACCTTTCTTTAGGCACCAAAGCGGGTTAGCTCGCTGATGTTGGGGCAACGGCCCTCCAGCAGCTCGGTTAACACAAAATAAATGGCATCCGAGGAAGGAGGACAACCGGGTATAAAGACATCCACCTCAACAACTTCATGAACAGGACAGGCCTTTGGCAGTAGATGCGGGAGTGTTCCCTCGGGAATTTGCGGATTCAGGGAAGCATTTTCCAGGTAGGCTCTCTTTACCACATCATCCACCGAGAAATAATTCCTCATGCCAGGAATGTTGGAGTTCACAGCACAATCCCCCAGTGAAACCAGGGTTCGTGTATGTTTACGTATTTTGCGTATTTTTTCTCGGTCTTCGTCAGTACTGACAGCACCCTCCACAAGGGTGATATCGACCATCTCCGGGAAAGTTTTGAAATCGACCAGGGGGCTGTATACAATGTCTGCCTTTCCGGCCACCTCGACAATACGTTCATCCATATCAAGAAACGACATGTGGCAACCGGAGCAGCCATCCAGCCAGACTGTCGCCAGTGTCTTCTTACTCATTGCGATCTCCCCGCATCAGGGTCAGGTAGGGCAGGAATTCCTGTCGTTTGGACATTTCGGCGGATGACTTCAGTTTCTCAAACAGGGCACCCGTGGGGCACACATTCACACACTTACCGCAGCTGGTGCATGTCTCCGAGCTGCCCCATGATTGTTTCAGGTCGCAAATGATGCGTGAGTCATCACCACGCCCCATCAGGTCCCAGGTATGGGCTCCCTCTATCTCCGCGCAAACACGAATGCATCTCATGCAACGGATGCAGCGGTTGTTATCCATTCCGAACCGTTCATGCGACAGATCGACTGTCAATGAGGGATAGCGGTAAGGGAAATGGATGTGTGTCAGGCCCAGCTTCTGTGCCCAGGACTGCAGTTCACAGTGGCCATTGGAGACACAGATCGAGCAGATGTGATTGCGCGCCACAAACAGGAGCTCCAGAAGCATCCTGCGGTAACGTGTTAATCTCTCTGAATTCGTTGTAACTTCCATGCCTTCCTGGCATTCGGTCACACAGGCTGGGAGCAGCTTGTTGGATCCCTTGACCTCCACCAGGCAAAGACGGCAAGCCCCAATCGGGGTCAAACCATCCAGGTGACAGAGAGTGGGGATCTGGATGTTGTTCTCTTTCGCGACCGTGAGGATAGTCTGGTCCTCGGTCGCGCTCACATCACGTCCATCGATAATCAGTGTTTTGATTCTTGTGCTTGGGCTCATGATATATCCTCCCGGACTCAGCCTTCCGCCTGGAGCTGGGAGACATACTCATCCCGGAAATACTTGAAGGTACTCAATACCGGGTTGGGTGCGGTCTGCCCGAGTCCGCAAAGACTTGTGGATTTCACCACATCACAGAGTTCCTCCAGCATCAGGAGGTCCCGCTCGCTCCCCTTACCATCGGCGATCTTGGTGAGGATATCGTGCATCACAGCAGTCCCGATCCGGCAGGGGACACACTTACCGCAAGATTCCGAACGGCTGAATTCCATGAAAAACTTGGCCACATCCACCATGTTGGAGGTCTCATCCATCACGATCATTCCACCCGATCCCATGATCGACCCCAAACGGTTGAGAGATTCATAATCCACAGGGGCATCGAGGTAGTCCTCCGGAATACATCCCCCTGATGGGCCACCGGTCTGGACTGCCTTGAAACGCTTCCCGTCCGGGATGCCACCACCAATGTCGAAGATGATTTCCCTTAAAGTGATGCCCATTGGAACTTCGATCAGGCCTGTATTCGCAACCCTTCCCGCAAGGGCGAAAACCTTGGTTCCCTTGCTCTTTTCAGTTCCGATAGAGGCAAACCAGTCTCCCCCATTACGAATAATCGCCGGGATGTTGGCCAGGGTCTCAACATTGTTGATGAGAGTGGGTGATTCCCAGACTCCCGACTCAGCCGGGAAGGGAGGACGTGGACGGGGAGTGCCGCGCCGTCCCTCGATGGAAGCCAGCAAAGCGGTTTCCTCACCACAGACAAAGGCTCCGGCGCCCAACCGGAGCTCGATATTAAACTGGTGTGGGGTCCCGGCGATTTCATTGCCAAGCATTCCGAAACGGTTGGCTTGACGGATAGCTGTCCGCAAGCGTTTGATCGCCAGTGGGTACTCGGCACGTACATAAATGTATCCATTGGTGGCGCCCACCGCATAGGCCGCAATGGCCATTCCCTCGATGATCCGGTGAGGATCGCTCTCGAGCACGCTACGGTCCATGAATGCGCCGGGATCACCTTCATCCGCGTTACAAACGATGAATTTTCCGCGTCCATGGGGGCGGGCTTTGGCGACCATGCTCCATTTCAGGCCAGTCGGATATCCAGCCCCACCGCGGCCCCGTAATCCGCTCTTGATGACTTCCTCAATGACCTCCTGAGGGGTCATTTCACTGAGAGCAGTGACCAGGGAGGAATACCCCCCCACGGCGATGTACTCCTCGATTCGGTCCGGATCGATCCGTCCGGAATTTTCGAGAACAACCTTTTGTTGCCGTTTGAAGAAGGGGATTTCTGTTGAACACTTCAGCCGGGTTACCGGCTCCCTGGCGAGACTTCCCACAATTTCCTTGGAATCCTCTGGCTTTACATACTGGTAAAGAGTTCCTTCAGGTTCGACGGAGACGAGTGGACCACGCGAGCAAAGGCCCATGCAACCGACACCCTTGACATGGTACTTGTCACCACAACCCTGACGCTCGATCTCCTTGGTGAGCGACTCCTGGACCTGGTCTGCATGAGAAGAGAGACATCCCGCCGCGACACAGACACAGATATGTTTCTCGAACTTGTTCTGGTTTTCCTGCTCTTCTGTTGATACCTGGTTCAACTCGTCTACATTCATTGCCGCAACATCTCCTCGACCCGTTCGGTGAATGACGACGGATCAGCGTTGCCGACCACGACTCCATCAAGGACTACCGCGGGTGCAATGCCGCAAGCTCCCAGGCAGCGCGCGGTAACCAGGGATAATTCTCCATCCGGAGTGGTCTCGCCCGCTTTGATACCGTGGGCTTTCTCCAGGTTGTTGAGGATCTGTCCGGTTCCCTTGATGTAGCAGGCGGTACCCATACACACCACACAGGTGTGCTTCCCTTGGGGCTTCATGTTGAAGTAGTGGTAGAAGGTCGCTACGCCGAAGGCCTGGCTCAGGGGAACACGAAGAGCACGGGCCACGTATTTCAAAGCCTCTTCGTCGACATATCCAAAACTTTCTTGAACAGCGTGTAGAGTTTCGATCAAGGCATGGGGTTTATAACCCAAACGTCTCATCGTGCTGGCAATGAGACGCCATCGTTTGTCATCGGATGGCGGCGGTATTTTTTCGGGTGCAAGAATCATCACGATCTCCTCATCAGATCCCTTTCAGCGGGCCACATGGCCGGGCACTTGCCCCGGCCATGTTCCCCTCCCAGGGTTACGCGACTTTGTACCGGTCGAAGGTTTGCAGGGTTTTCATGTAATTAGCCCGTTCGAAGGCGGCAGGTTCGGCGCAGGACTTCTGGCTGATGCTTCCTTTCATCATCTCCACGGATTCGTATTCATTCTCTTCCATCCAGTGGCGCATTTCGGACTCAATCGCGGTCAGACGGCTTGGCCCATGACGAAGGATTTCAGAGCAGATCATTGCCACATCCGCACCAACCATGAGTGTCTTGAGCGCGGACAATCCATCAGTGATCCCACTTGTGGCGGCCAGGCTGAGTTTCAGGTTTCCATAGAGGATGGCAATCCAGCGCAGGGGCAGCCGCATCTCATAATTGGTTGAGAGCAGCAGGTGGGGTTTGACAGTCAGCTCCTCCAGGTCGATATCGGGCTGGTAGAAACGATTGAACAGGACCAGGCCATCCGCTCCTGCCGCCTCCAGCTTCTTCCCCATGGCAAACAGGGAACTGAAGAAGGGACTCAGTTTCATGGCCACTGGGATCTTCACGGTTTTCTTGACTTCGGTCAGGACATCGACATACATCTGCTCGACATCATTCGATGTGAGGTCCGGGTTGGCGGGTATATAGTACAAGTTGATCTCCAGTGCATCAGCCCCGGCTTGTTCGATTTTCTTCGCGAAGGTTGTCCAGCCGCCCACTGAGACACCATTCAGGCTTCCAATCACGGGGATATCCACCGCTTCTTTCACCTTGCTGAGGTGATCGAGATACTCCTCCGGACCGAGGTTATAGGTCCCAATCTCAGGGAAATAGGACAATGCCTCAGCATGAGTGTGGGTGGTGCGAACCAGAAAATGATCCAGCTCCGCGGCTTCATGCATGATCTGTTCCTCAAACAGCGAGTACATCACAATCGCCGAGGCTCCTGCATCTTCCAGTGAACGGACCATGCCCAGTTCACGTGACAACGGTGCCGCTGCTGACGGGACCAACGGGCTTCTCAGCTTAAGACCCAAGTAATTTGTCGTGAGATCCATCGGTTGCTTTCCTCCTCCAGATCCAAATCTTTCTTATGCACCGAGGCTTAGCACGGTGGCATGAATTCCTTTTACAGATGAGCTGCGACCACCACCTGGCTGAAGATGGTCAAGCCCCAGTATTTTCCACCTTCACAGGATGGACTATTTCGTGTGACCGTTTCCGCCCGTACCAAAGCCGGCGGCCGCGAGCGAGCTGTAGCGGTTCCAGCGATCAATCGCATCCTTCTGAGCCTGCTCAATCAGCCGGGCCGCTGCCTGGGGATCACTCTTGGTCAGCATCTTGTAGCGGGTTTCGTTGTAAGCGTATTCGGCGACCGGGATCTTTGGTTCGTGATAGTCCAGGATGAGTGGATTCTCTCCCTTGGCCTTCAGATCCGGGTTGTAACGGTAAAGTGGCCAATGTCCGCATTGGACTGCTTTCTTCTGGCAGTCCAATCCCTTGCTCATATCGATGCCATGCGCGATGCAATGACTGTAGGCGATGATGATCGAGGGGCCTTCATACCGTTCGGCTTCGATAAAGGCCTTCACGACCTGGTTGTCATTGGCTCCCATGGCAACCTGGGCCACATACACGGTGCCATAGCTCATGGCCATCATGCCCAGATCTTTTTTCCCGGTCGGTTTTCCCCCGGCCGCGAACTTGGCTACTGCACCACGCGGAGTCGATTTGGAGGCCTGGCCACCAGTGTTGGAATAGACCTCGGTATCCAGGACCAGGATGTTGATATCACGACCTGAAGCCAGGACCTGATCCAGTCCGCCATATCCGATGTCGTATGCCCAGCCGTCTCCGCCGATGCTCCAGATACTCTTCTTGACAAGGTAATCAGCCAGGGTGAGCAGACGTTTGGCTTCCGGTTTTGTGGCGGAAGCCAGTTTTTCCTTCAGTGCCGCAACCCGTTCGCGCTGGTCGTAAATCCCTGCCTCATCGGTCTGGTTGGCGTGGACGATCGCTTCAGCGAGATCATTCCCAATCTCATTCCTGAGGAGATCCACCAGCTCAAGGGCCTGTTGCTTCATCTTGTCAACACACAGCCGGAAACCAAGGCCGAACTCGGCGCAGTCCTCAAAGAGGGAGTTGGACCAGGCAGGTCCGCGTCCGTCCGCATTCTGTGCCCATGGCGTGGTGGGCAGGTTCCCGCCATAGATCGAGGAACAGCCGGTCGCATTGGCGCACAACGCACGATCTCCGAAGAGCTGGCTGAGGAGTTTCAGGTAGGGTGTTTCACCACAACCGGCACAGGCACCTGAGTACTCGAAGAGCGGACGCAACAGCTGGGAACCTTTGATGGTTTCGACCTTGACATTCCGGCGGTCGATCTCTGGAATACTGAGGAAGAAATCATAATTGATCCGTTCCTGCTCGCGCAGCGGCAGTTGCGGCTTCATATTGATGGCTTTGTACTGAGTCTCACGCTTGTTCTTGGCGGGACAGACCTCCACGCACAGACCACAACCTGTACAATCCTCGGCCGCGGTCTGTAATGAAACCTTCTTCCCTTTGTACTCATTGCCTTTCCAATCAGCCGAAAGGAAGGTGGCGGGTGCACTCTCCAGAACTGATGCATCGAAAACTTTCATCCGGATTGCGGCATGTGGGCAAACGATTGAACACTTGGCACATTGGATGCACCACTCGGGATCCCATACCGGAATTTCCTGGGCAATGTTACGTTTTTCCCATTGAGTCGTGGCGGTTGGGAAAGTTCCATCCACCGGCATCGCGCTGACTGGTAACTGGTCTCCGAATCCTCCATAGATCTTCGCGGTGACTTTTTGCACGAAATCCGGGGCGTTTAAGGGAACAATCGGGGGGCGTTCGATTTTACTTGTCACCGTTCCAGGGACTTTAACCTCATGAAGGTTTGCCAACGTCATGTCAACCGCTTCATAATTCTTCTGGACAACCGCTTCGCCTTTGCGTCCATAAGTCTTTTTGATGGAATTCTTGATCGCGGCGATCGCTTCATCCTTGGGCAGTACGCCACTGATGGCAAAGAAGCAGGTTTGCATGATCGTGTTGATCCTGCCGCCCATTCCACTCTCGCGGGCAACACTGATGGCATCAATGACATAAAACTTGATCTTCTTATCAATGATTTCCTGTTGGAGGCTGCGAGGGATCTGGTCCCAAACCTGGTCGGGTCCATAGGGGCTGTTTAACAGGAAAGTGGCTCCGGGGATTGCATCAGCGAGTACATCATAGCGCTCCAGGAAGACAAATTGGTGGCAAGCGACGAAATTGGCGGCGGATATTAAATAGGGAGCATGAATCTCACGTGGCCCGAAACGCAGATGCGAGACAGTCACCGCCCCCGCTTTTTTGGAGTCATAGACAAAATAACCTTGTGCACAGCTTCCGGCTTCCTCAGCGATGATCTTTACCGAGTTTTTATTCGCACCAACCGTTCCATCAGAACCGAGTCCGTAGAACAGCGCACGGACGACATCATCGGGTTCAATGGAAAAAGTCTCATCAAAGTCAATGCTGGTACCGGAGACATCATCCCTGATTCCAATGGTAAAATGGTTCTTTGGTTTGGCTTTTTTCAGCTCATCAAAAATGGCCTTGACCATTGCGGGAGTGAATTCTTTGGAAGAGAGACCATAGCGTCCACCGATGACTTTGGGCTGGACCTTGAAGGGTGTGCTTCCTTCCGCTGAAGCCTCGGCCAGGGCGGTGACCACATCCAGGTAAAGTGGCTCACCGAGACATCCCGGCTCCTTTGTCCTGTCGAGAACCGCAAGCGCCTTGGTTGTGGCCGGGAGTGCTTTCACAAAACAGTCCACTGAGAATGGACGGTAGAGACGCACCTTGATGGCGCCCACCTTCTCACCTTGGGACTGGAGGAACTTCACTGTCTCCTCGACGGTTTCGGCTCCGGAACCCATGAGGATGATCACCCGTTCAGCATCCGGAGCCCCGACATATTCGAAGAGCCGGTATTGCCGTCCCACAAGCTTGGCAAATCGGTCCATATATTTCTGGACAATCCCCGGTACCGCGTTATAGAAAGGATTGACAGTTTCACGCCCCTGGAAATAGACATCCGGATTTTGTGCGGTACCGCGAATCACCGGCCTGTCGGGAGTCAGCGCCCGGGCGCGGTGGGCGGCGATCAGATCCTCATCCAACATCGCTAGCATGTCTTCATTGGAAAGGGCCTCGACCTTGGCAACCTCATGCGAAGTACGAAATCCATCAAAGAAGTGGATGAAAGGAACACGGGATTCCAGAGTGGCAGCCTGAGCGATAAGTGCAATATCCATCACTTCCTGTACTGAGTTGGAAGCCAGCATGGCAAAGCCCGTGGAACGGGCCGACATCACATCCTGATGATCTCCGAAAATCGAAAGCGCTTGAGCGGCGATGGCACGGGCCGCGACATGGATGACTGCCGAGGTGAGCTCTCCGGCGATCTTATACATATTTGGAATCATGAGCAGCAAGCCTTGCGATGATGTGAAAGTCGTTGTCAAGGCTCCTGCCTGCAAAGCTCCATGAACCGCGCCGGCCGCGCCCCCTTCGCTCTGCATCTCCACCACATCCGGAATGGTTCCCCAGATGTTCTTACACTTTTCGGCTGCCCATTGATCAGAAAACTCTCCCATGGGAGAGGAAGGAGTAATGGGGTATATGGCAATTACTTCATTCGTGCGGAAAGCGGTATATGCGGCAGCTTCATTTCCATCAATCGTGATCCAAGGGCGGGGCATGT